>NZ_JAHKKC010000039.1:0-21818 GCF_020496585.1 Alcaligenes sp. 13f | reverse complement strand
CCATCAGGCGCTGCTTCAGACCCGCGCCGCCCAGGCTCGGGGAGCACGGTTTATGCAGACGCTTTAGCCAGCGCCGCATCAATCTCGGTCAGCAGGCGCTTAACGCCTATCTTGTCGTTCAACTCCAGCGCTCGGGTGTAGTGCCGGTGTGCCTCGCGCAGGTCGCCACGGTCATACAACGCAGCGCCTAGCGCCTTATGCAGCTTGGCGCAGGCCTCGTCGTGCATGTCATGGCTGGTGGTCAGGCGCTCAATCTCCAACAGCACCTGCAGCGGGAATGGTTTGCCCGCCTTTTGCTGGGCCAGTGCCGTATCCGCCACTTCATCCACCAAAACGGTGGCGACATTGCGCTGATACTGGTCGGGCAGGACCAGGTCATGTTGGAGCACGTAGTGACCGATGCGAAGCGCTTCATCAAAGCTGCCCACATCCAGATGCCAAACCATCGCAGTCACCAGGACATCGTCCTGACCACCACGCCCGGCATCCAAAACACCATTGATCCAGTTTTCGTATTCGGGCAGGATCTCGCGCTTGACCTCGATCTTGCGCTCGATGCTCTGGATGTCCTTGAGCCGACGGCGGTCAGCATCCAACTTGGCCAGCATCAGTTCATAGGCCGTATTACCGGCCAGGCTCTCGCCTGGATCACTCTGTGCAGCCGCCATTGCGGCAGTCACAGTCTCAAAGCGCCGTTGTGCTGGGCTGCTCATATCAACCTCCGTTAAACCAGGGTGATGTTCTCGGCCAGGGCCGCGCAGCCGTAGTCTTCCAGCTCGTAGGCATCATTGGACGACTGGAACGTGTCGATCCGGTCGCGGGCGGGGTTGTCGATCACAGATCGGCGCTGTGCGCCTTCCTGGTAATACAGGGACAAGTTATCCAGGCGTGTGACCAGAATCGCATTCGGCGGGAAGTACGGCACACGAACGGCAGGCAGATTACCAATACGCTTCTGACTGATGATCAGATCGGCGGCCAGCTGCTCGGTCGGTGCTTGGCTACTATTCACCAAGGGGAAGTACTTGTCGGCCAGCAGTTTGCGGCCGCAGATGGCCACCAGCTTGGTGTCTTCCTGATACCAGGGGTCGACCATGTTATTGACCAGGTCAAACACGACCGCATCCAAGTTTTTGTATTCGGCTGAGCTACCGACCTTCAACTCTCCCGTGCCTGCGTCCGTTTCAAACAAACGGCGCTGAGGGGCTTTGGTACGCAGCTTTTGCAACCAACCAATGCCCACATCCTGCAGCAGCGGATTGGCAGCAGGATCAGACGTAGCTGCGCGGCTGATGCCGTTAAAGCCAATGGTGATTCGGCTAAGCGCAATGGCCTGCAAAATCATGTTCGTCAGGCGTACCTGGAAGTCAGGGAACTTGGCCCACTGGTCCAGCTGTGCATACGTCACATAGGTGTCGTAGTTGGTCTGTTCACAGCGGTATTTGTTGTTGTCCAGCTCGGCCACAGACTTGGGCTGACGTTCTTTGGTTTTCGTGTCAGTCGTGCTGGCAATGGGACCACCAATGCCCAGGCCGATTTTCTCGCCTTCCTGCTCGCGCACACCAAAGAGATTGATGCTTTTCAGGAACTCGCTGGATTCCTGAATTTTGTTTTCCATGGTCTGCTGTACGCTTGGATCAGCAGTGAACTTACTGACGACAGCAGCCAGTTGGACATGGTTCAAAGAGGCCAGGCGGTTCAGCCAAGCGTCAAAGGCAATGCGGGTTTCGTTACGCATGAATATTGCTCCGTGATTCGATGATGGGGATTAGCAATCGGTCTGCACCAGGCCGTTATCGCCAGTGGCAGGAGGGCGATGCTGTTTACCGGCATCGGTGCTTTCGATGAGCTGCTTAAAGCTGTTGAAGTCTTTGCGCAGCTCAGCCAGCTCTTCCCCCTGGTCCTTGAATGCAGTCTGAACGCTCGCCAGTTCCTGCTCTTGCTCGGCGCTGTGTTTGACCACATCCCCAACCAAATCGACCAATTCGGTCAGATCCTGATCCGTTGCCTTGTTTTGCTTCTTGAACATGGCCTTCAGGTTCTTCAAGCTCTCAGAAAGACGGGATGGCTGCTCGCCATGGTCTTCTTCAAAGTCCAGATCCAATGCCGTAGCCACGCTGAACAGGTTGCCCTTGTCCTGCTTGCGCCCCGCCAGCGGTGAGTTGTCGGCCTGCTGCTGGGAAAACTGCAGCATTTCTGTACCTAAAGAGGCTGGGCTGTCCGTGACGCCCAGGCCGGTCAAATAGGCCTTGCCCGACCCAGTGAAGTCAGGATTAATTTCGATGGAGCTGTAAACCTTCTGGCGCTTCTTGTTCAGCGCAACCAGCTCATCAGTAGGATCCAGCTGAGCGAACAGCTCCAGCTTGCCACCCTCGCCTTCTCGGGCTTCAAGCGCCAACACGTCGCCATAGGCGCGGAAGCTGCTGTCTGGGTGAATCCCACGCAAGTGCTCCAGCCAGATACGAGCGCCGAACTTCTTCGGATCGTAGCTGGCGGCCATTTGCTGGATCCATTCGCGGGTAATCGTGCGCCCGTCTGTAGCCGCACCTTCGGTGGCCACACGGAAAAACTTGGGTTTGAATTTCATGCCTTGCTCGCTGTGTTTGACGACGATAGGGACATGATTGCCTCGCCAGCCTGATGCCTCAAGCAAGCGGGTTTCGCCATGTTCGATGGCGAATATCAGACAGTGTTTAATTAGGAGGGGCCTGCCTATTCTGGCGGCATGCTCACCGTAGAACACGATCACGACAACCGCCGCCTGGCCAAGTTTCTGTACTGGCAAGGCTGGTCTTTAACAGCGATTGCCCAGCACCTGGGCGAGCGCCGGTCTACCGTGGGATCGTGGAAAAGCCGTGATGGCTGGGACTCAGCCTCCGCCCTGGAGCGTATTGAGGGTGCTACGGAATGCCGCATGGTGCAGCTCGTCCTGAACCCCAACAAGAGCGGATCCGATTACAAAGAGATTGACCTGCTTGGCCGCCAGATGGAACGCTACGCTCGGGTGCGTAAATACTTGGGCGCGGAGGGCAACGAGGTCGACCTAAACCCGAACCTGGCCGCCCAGAACAGCAAGCCGCGTAAAAAACCTCGCAAGAACCACCTGACAGACGAGCAAATCGCCAAACTGGTCGAGGCTTTTGAAGGGTCGATCTTTCAGTACCAGCGGGTATGGTGGGAATCCAAGAACCAGCGCACACGCATCATTCTGAAGTCGCGCCAGATCGGCGCTACATGGTTTTTTGCACGGGAAGCCCTGCTGGACGCCCTGCTGACAGGTCGCAACCAGATTTTTATCTCTGCATCCAAGGCCCAGGCTCACGTCTTCAAGCAATACATCCTGGCGTTTGTGCGGGAGGTACTGGACATCGAGCTGCGCGGTGATCCCATCGTGCTGTCCAATGGGGCCACGCTCTACTTCCTGGGTACAAACTTTCGCACCGCACAGAGCTACCACGGCAATCTGTACGTAGATGAGTTTTTCTGGATCCCGAACTTTGAGCAGCTGAACAAAGTCGCCTCCGGCATGGCCATTCACAAGAAATGGCGTAAAACCTATTTCTCAACACCATCGGCCATGAGCCATGAGGCCTACCCGTTCTGGTCCGGGGAAAAGCTGAGCAAGATCCAGGCCAAGTCCACCATCAAAATGGATGTCAGCCACAACGCGCTCAAAATGGGCCGTCTGTGTGCTGACCGGATCTGGCGTCAGATCGTCACGATCTACGACGCGGAAGAAGGCGGCTGCGACCTCTTCGACATCGAGGAGCTGCGCAACTTCGAATACACCGAGGAAGAGTTTCAGAACCTGCTGCTGTGCATCTTCCTGGACGACACCAAATCGGTATTCCCGCTCCAACTGTTGCAGCGCTGCATGGTGGATTCGTGGGAGGTCTGGACTGACCTTAAACCCCATGCTGCACGCCCCTTTGGCAATCGCGAGGTCTGGATCGGCTACGACCCAGCCGACACCGGGGACCACCAGGGCTGTGTCGTTCTGGCCCCGCCTGCGGTCCCTGGCGGCAAATTCCGACTGCTTGAACGGCTCCAGTTCAAAGGCTTGGACTACGAACAGCAAGCCGCCGAGATCCAGAAGCTCTGCGGCAAATACCACGTCACGCATATCGGCATCGACACCACCGGCATGGGCGGGGCCGTCTATCAGTTGGTCCGCAAGTTCTTCCCGGCTGCAGTAGCAATCAACTACTCGGTCGAAGTCAAAACAGAGATGGTGCTCAAAATGCAGAACGTCATGCGCAATGGCCGGTTTGAGTTTGACGCCGGTGCCGTTGACCTGGCCCAGTCGTTCCTGTCTATCCGCAAGCAGCTCACGCCAAGCGGTCGCCAAGCGACCTATGCCTCTGGACGAACACGCGCCGTAGGCCACGCCGATCTGGCCTGGGCCTGCATGAATGCCATCTATCACGAACCGCTACACGGCAGTACCGAGTCGTCTGCCAATATTTTGGAGTTTAGCGAATGAACGCAGTCACCGAAACGCCAGACCAGGTACAGGCTGAGCAACCAGGCATTGAAGCCTTTACGTTTGGTGAGCCTGAATCCGTCCTGGATAAAAGCCGCATCATGGAACACTTCCAGGTACTGGATGCTGGAAAGTGGTACGAACCGCCAGTGTCCTTGGATGGCCTGGCCCGCTCATTTCGTGCCAGCCCACACCACAGCTCCGCCATCTATGTGAAGCGCAACATCCTGGCCAGCGCCTTTATCCCGCATCCACTGCTCAGCCGCGAGGACTTCAGTGCCTATGTGCTGGACTACCTGACTCTCGCCAACAGCTATCTTGAAGTACGTCGCAATCGCCTGGGCGCACCAATCAAGCTCAAACCGGCACTGGGTAAATACGTCAGGCGGGCAAGCCAGGAAGAAGACCGCTACGTCTTTCTTCACTCCTGGGCCAAAGAGCACTGGTTCGAGCCGGGCCAGGTCTATCAACAGCGTGAGCCGGATCTGCATCAAGAGATCTATGGGGTGCCTGAATATCTGTCTGCTTTGTCGTCAGCCTGGCTGAATGAAGAGGCCACCTTGTTCCGCCGCCGCTATTACAAGAACGGCTCGCACGCGGGCTACATCATGTATGTGACCGATGCCATTCACAATGACACGGACATCAACGCGCTTCGTCAAGCCGTCAAAAGCAGCAAGGGCGTGGGTAATTTCCGCAACCTGTTCATGTACGCACCAGGCGGGAAAGAGAAAGGCCTGCAAGTCATTCCACTATCAGAAGTTGCGGCAAAGGACGAATTCTTCAACATCAAGAACGTGACACGCGACGACATCCTTGCAGCACACCGCGTGCCGCCGCAACTGATGGGGGTCATGCCTACCGTAACTGGTGGGTTTGGGTCAGTGGTGCCAGCGGCAGAGGTATTCGCCAAAAACGAACTGGAACCCCTACAAAATAGGCTCAGCTCAATTAATGAATGGATAGGAATAGAGGTGGTACGGTTCCACCCCTACCAACTGAAAGACACAGCCTAGATGTGTACCGAACAATACCCGCCCTGTCCTTCCCACCACTCTTTGGGTGTCTTTGTGTCACTAAGCCCTGGAACCGTATTCTGACACTGACTGCCTTTCTGGGTGGTACCAGCACACAGCACCTTGTATTCATTTTGTTGCCAGCCCACATATACATCCTTGGGCACCCCGTAGTGCTTTGCCAAAAAGCCTACGGGGTCACTTGCGTACTCAGCGACCTCAACAGCTTTAAGGACGATTGTTCGCTGTCCACCAGGTGCATCGTGCCATACATAAAAACCCACCTGTTTCTGGGCTAGTTCCTCAATAAACCCCAACATTTCTCGCGCCATCAAATTTTCCTCATATCCCATGCGGTCCATGGTCAGTATGCCTCACTCACGGGCCTACCTTCAAACAGCGAAAAATCATCTCATTCTCATAACTATCTACAACCACCCCACCTACTCCCCACTTGCCAGGGGTGAAATTCGGTGCGTCAGTGACGGGCATAACGAAATACAAACAGCACAGCGACTCTGGCCTCTCAATCGCCGTCCCCTCCGCGCCTGCGACGCTCACCGAATAAGCACCTTTTAACGCAACCCTTCAAGCCCTGGGAGGCCCGCCATTGGCGCGGCTCAGAAGGAATAAGGGGTACACAACCCTAACGCACTTTGACGCAGCCTGAAGGGTGTAAACAGCCCATCGCCACTCAAGCACCCAAACCATAAATCCAGGTAGGCCGTGGGAAAAGTGTAATCTCCGTAATCTCACCAAAAATCATATCTCAACCCACTGATATTCAAAGGAAAATCAGGTTACGGTCAAACCGTAATTTACCGTAATCCAAACTGTAATTTATTCATAAGCCTTTGATAAATAAAGAATTACCAAAATAGATAAATTACATTTTTATAGTGTAATTAATTACGGTCTGATTACATAAAAATTACACTCTGACAGTTAGCTGAATCCGGCATGAATAAAGGCTTTCAAGCCATATTCAGAAAAAGATTACAGAGATTACACTTTTCCCACGGCCTACCTGAATTTTTCGGCCTGAGTATTTCTTGCCCCTAAAACTCCCTCACTCTGTGCCTGGCCATGTACTCACAGGCTCTCTCTGACGGAGTAAAAGCGTCGGCCACAATGATGCCCATTCCTGGCCACCGGCTAACAAGACCAGCAAATCATCCGGTGTAGGTTCGCTACGCAATGTCATCTCGGGAGCATGGCCACCGGCGTGTGAAATAGATAGCTCCAGGCTCACACCAGCCCATTCAATAGGCGAAAAAAAACCACCATTCGGTGGTCAACTGCTACAAAACTGCTACAGCACTTTCTTAGTTCGTTGTTTTATAAGGATAAAGTGGTGTAGAAAACTCCATTAACTATGGGCCCGGTGGCTTGTCTGCGCAGTGGGCCCAGGCGGGCCAGACACTACATGCACCGCAGGAATCCAGGCTTTACAACACGCAAGAGTAGATTCGACGCCCTCTCTTGTTCGTAAAAAACCAGCTATTTTCCTGCCTGCTGCTACCGAAAGTGCTACAGCAAAAGAACGGTCCAAAGACCCTGTCCTGCCGCCGTGCGCTTCTAAAAAAGCAGTCGCAAAGTGTACCAGCTAGACCGCGGGGACGAAAGGATTGAAACAGCTCAACAAGGCTGCCCCGCAGTGCTTCAAACAAGCATGAAAAAATCCGCATCACGAATGATTTCACCGCTGAAAATCCGCGTCAGAACCAGGTCTGGAACGCCCTTACCCTGTCCTTCCACCATCCAAAACGAACACCGAAACCCAATCAGCAAGCCACCTCCGGCTCTTTCTAGGACAAACCCCAATCTAAATATGTTGTTAATATATTTAGAAAATATTAAGATCCATCCCATGCTTTGACGCTGGCCGCCAGCCTGCGACGGAGCTGGACTATAAAAAAACCACCGGAGACAAACATGAAATCCAAACTTGTTGCATCCACCCTGGCCGGCCTGTTTCTGCTGAGCAGCGTGGCCTCGGCGCAAGCGGCCGAAATCAGTTGGCGCGTACCAACTTCCGTACCCGAAGGCTCCCCGTTTTATCAGAATTTTCTGGAGCGTTTTGCAAAGAACGTGAAGCTCATGACGGGGGATCGTGTCGAGATTCAGCCCTTTGGAGCAGGTGTTATTGTTCCCGCCCTTAAAGTTTTTGAAGCGGTAGAGACCGGCGTGGTAGAGGCGGGGCACTCCACCTCCAGCTACCTGGTCAACCAGGACCCGGCCAATGCCATTTTTGCTGGCTACCCCGGTGGCATGGGACCTGATGCTTATCGCGTCTGGCTGTATGAAGGCGGCGGCAAGGAAAAACTGCAGGAGCTGCGTTCCAAAAACGGTCTCAAAACCATGATTGTCGGTTTGGGTTCAACGGAAGTGCTGGCCCACTCCAACACCCCCATCCGAACTGCAGAGGACTTGAAAGGCCTGAAATATCGCACTTCCGGTGCCTGGGCGGACGTAATGAAAGACTATTTCGGTGCCGTTCCCACCGTGGTGCCACCCGGCGACACGTACACCCTGTTGCAGCGCAAAGGGGTCGATGCGGTGGAATGGGCTACCCCCTCCTCCAATACCCCCGAAGGTTTTCATCAGGCCGCCAAATACATTGTGGTCCCTGGTGTGCATCAGCCCACCTTTATGTGGGAAGTCGTCCTGAAGCAGGAAACCTGGGATAAAGTGCCGGCCGATTTGCAGCAACTGATCGAGGCCGCTGCCGAACTGACCACCCACCAATCCCTGGACTACTTCTACAACGCCGACATCAAAGCCATGGAGAAGTACCACCAGGGTCGCAATGAAGTCATCACTCTGGACCCGGCCTTCATCAAGCAATTGGCGGATGCCGGCAATGACTGGGTACACAAGAAAGCCGAAGCGCAAGCGCAATCGGGCAACGACTACATGAAGAATTTGCTGACTGATTACGACGGATTCCTGAACCGTTGGCGCAGTGAAAGCAATTACCTGATCCGAGACTAAGTCCCACTTTCTGAAGGAGAGCTGCCATGCTGCAGCCTATTTCAAAACTGATCGACTTTATCGCTCTTGCAAGCGCTCGGCTGGCGGAAATGGCGGCGGCAATCCTGGTCACCGCCATGGTATGGGAAGTCTTTGCCCGTTATGTTCTGCATGCCCCCACCGTCTGGGCCTTTGATGTGGCGTACATGATGAATGGGGCTATTTTTCTGCTGGGCATGGCCTGGGTGATGCGTCAGAACGAACACATCAGCATTGATGTGGTTCGCAAGCACTTGCCCAAGTCCCTGGCCCGTATGTCTGATGTGCTCCTGTACCTGCTGGTGCTGTTTCCGCTGTTTGCCATCTTGAGCAAAGTCGGGATACAGAAAGCCTGGATGGCCTGGAAGCTGAACGAAGTCGAAATGGTCAGCCCCTGGGCCCCGGTGATGTGGCCCTTCTACGCCTGCATTGCCATTGGCCTGATCGCCTTTACCTTGCAATTGCTGGCCCATGGCTTGCGCTGTGCGGTCAAAGAACAGAACACTGCTGACGTCGAGGTGAGCCCATGAATTTATGGATCGCCGGACTGATGTTCCCTGCTCTGTTCCTGCTGATTTTTCAGGGCATGCCCGTGGCTTTTGCGCTGATCCTGCCCGCTTTTCTGGCCGGTTGGTACGCCTTTGGCCCCATGGTCTTTGACCAGATGTATGGTGCTTTGTATGGAGCGGCCACCAACCATATCCTGTCAGCGATTCCCATGTTTGTGCTGATGGGAGCCCTGCTGGAGCGCTCGGGCATTGCCGCACGCCTGTTTCGCACCATGCAGTTATGGCTGGGCGGCCTGCCAGGCGGGCTGGCCATTGCCACCATCGCCATGGCGGCGACCTTTGCCGCTGCAGCAGGCGTGGTTGGCGCGGTAGAAATTATGGTGGGGCTGATGGCCATCCCGGCCATGAAGCGCTTTCGCTACAACAACTCGCTGATCGCGGGCACGATCTGCGCCGGGGGCTCCCTGGGCACCATGATTCCTCCCTCGGTGGTCGCAGTCGTCTATGCCTCCCTGGCACAGGTTCCGGTTGGCGAGCTGTTTGCTGCCATGCTCTTTCCGGGCCTGTTGATGACCACGCTCTTTGTGGCCTACATCCTGATCGCCACCACGCTCAAGCCGGAGCTGGGCCCACGGGCAGATGACGAGGATATGCGCCGACCTTTAGGGGAAAAAATCAGTATCACAATGCGTGGTCTGGTTCCCATGATGCTGCTGATCATCGCTGTTCTGGGCTCCCTGATGAAAGGGATCGCATCACCCACCGAGGCCGCCGCCTTGGGCGCTGCCGCCGCCGCTGTTCTTTGTATCTTCTACCGTCAGTTCAACTGGGAAGTTTTCAGTGGAGCCTTGCGGATTACGGTACGCATTACGGCAATGATCATGCTGATCGTGGCGGGAGGCACCATGTTTACCGGCGCCTTCGCGGCCAATGGAGGTGCCAAGCTGGTACAGATGCTGACCAGCGACTTGGGACTGGGCAGTACAGGTACGATCATCCTGTTCCTGGGCATCGTCTTTCTGCTGGGCTTTGTACTGGACTGGACAGCGAACGTGCTGATTTGCGTTCCGCTTTTCCTGCCCTTTATTGTGGCAAGCGGGCTGGACCCCTTATGGTTTGGCGTGATGGTGATCGTTGTCATTCAGACCAGCTATCTGACACCGCCTCTGGCCTCTTCCATTTTCTACCTGCTGTCCATTGCCCCGAAAGACATGACCTACGGACAAGTTTGTCGAGGTGTAGTGCCGTTTATTCTTGCTCAATTGCTGACCTTGCTGATCGTCGCCCTGTTTCCGGCGATTGCCACCTGGCTACCCCAGCAAGTATCCGGCTTTTAACGCAATTTTTATATTGGAGTCTCCGTGAGTAGCGCCCCCACCCCCTCTTCTCGTGCCGCTGAAATCGCCTATCAAGCGATTGAGCAGTTAATTGCCACTCTCAAACTGGAGCCTGGTCAGGCCATTGTAGAAAGTGATTTGGTGGAAATGACAGGTTTGGGACGCACCCCCTTGCGTGAAGCCCTGATGCGCATGGTGGCCTTGGGATTGATCGAGCAACAGCCCCGCCGCGGTCTGCGTGTCAGTGAAATCCGTGTGGCTGAACATCTGACTCTGATTGAAACGCGCCGTGTCCTGGAGCGCCTGATTGTGCAGGGTGCCGCCCGCTGGGCGACTCCAGCCCAGCGCAGCGCCTTGCTCGGTCACGCCCAGGCCATGGTGGATGCTGCCGACGCCAAGGATATCGACGCCTACATGCTGGCCGACCAGCATCTGGACGAAGTCATCCACCAGGCCTGTCGCAACACCTTTGCTGTGCAAGCGGTCACTCCCATGATCGTTCAGTGCCGACGGTTCTGGTACGCCTATCAATATGAAGGGGACCTGGAGGCCGGAGCCCAAGCTCATTTGACCCTGGCCGAAGGCATCCAGGATGGAAACCCTGAACAGGCCTTGCAGGGCTCCGAGACGCTGATGGCCTACCTCAGCGCCTTCACCCGCAAAGTCATTGAATAAACCGATAGATCAACTATTAATAATCTGGAGACATCATGAATCTGAACGGAATCCTCGTTCCCATCGTTACCCCCTTTGACGCCAACAACCAGTTAAACGAAGCTGCGCTGGAACGTCTGGTTGAGTGTTTTATTGAAGCCGGAGTAGGCGGCATCGTGGCTTGTGGAACCACGGGCGAATACTACGCGCTCAGTGCACAGGAGCGTCGCCGCGTACTGGAGATTGTTGCCAGAACTGGCCGTGGCCGCACAACACTGATTGCCGGCGTGAACTCCATGTCGCCTGCCGAAGCCATCAGCCGAATCCGTGAAGCGGAAGAGCTAGGGTATGAGGCACTGATGCTCTCTCCCACCCCTTACAGCCTGCCCGGCCAGAATGAAGTGGTGGCGTATTTCAAGGAGGTCGCCGCGGCCACTGAACTGCCCATCGTCATGTACAACTTCCCGGCACGCATTGGCATCCAGATCGAGCTTGAATCCGTTTACGAACTGGCCAAGGTCAAGAACATTGTGGGCATCAAGGAGAGCAGCGGCAACTTCAGCCGGGTGGTTGCCATGGTCAATGCCAATCTGCCCGATTTTCAGGTTGTTTGTGGTTGCGATGACCAGGCGGCCGATTTCCTGTTCTGGGGCGTGCGCAGCTGGATCAGTGGCGGAGCCAATGTGTTTCCGGCCGAGCAGGTCCAAATGCTGAAAGCCGCCGAGCAAGAAGACTGGGACACGGTACGTCGCATGATGGCTGCCATGTTGCCCGCCATTGCCGCCATGGAGTCTGGCAACTACAACCAGAAAGCCAAACTGGGCTGCGTGCGTCACGGCATCGATGTCGGTTCGGTACGCTTGCCTCTGCTGCCAGTCGACGCGCAGGAACGAGATGACTTCCTGGCCCAGATCAACGCTTATCAAGTAGAACACGAGGCTTGAATGCCCACGCAACAAGAGACTGTCTTTGAGTTGGCCCGCGCCGGAAAGCTGCACGCTTCCCATTTGATTCCTGGCTATCAAACCACGGCTTCGGCCCTGCTCGATAACGTCAGCCCTATCGACCTGGCCGTAATTGGCAAAATCGCTGCCGGCCAAGCCTCGGATGTAGAAGCGGCGGTGGCTGCCGCACGCACAAGTTTTGAGTCGGGTGAGTGGTCTGAACTGTCTCCGGCAGACCGTAAAAAGATCATGCTCAAATGGGTAGCCTTGCTGGAGCAAAACGCCGAGGAACTGGCCGCACTCGATTGCGTGGATGCCGGCAAGCCCATCACCGAATGTCTGAACACCGACATGCCCGCCACCATCGATACCTTCAGCTGGTATGCAGAGACGGCCGATAAATGCTTTGGTCGAATTTCCCCAACCGGCTCCGACGCACTGGGTTTGATCACCAAGGAGCCCATTGGTGTGGTGGCGGCCGTCCTGCCCTGGAATTTCCCGGCTCAAATGTACGCCTGGAAAGTTGCCCCTGCGCTGGTGTGCGGCAATTCAGTCATTGTGAAACCGTCCGAGCTGACTAGCCTGAGCGCCTACCGCATGACACAGCTGGCACATCAGGCAGGCGTTCCCGCAGGAGCCCTGATCTTGATCACAGGCACAGGCGAGGAAGTCGGAGAGCCTTTGGGACGCCACGGGGACGTGGACATTGTGTCGTTTACCGGCTCCACCGAAGTGGGTCGCCTGTTTCTGAAGTATTCCGCGGAAAGCAATCTGAAGGAGGTCGTGCTGGAATGCGGCGGGAAAAGCCCCCAGGTCGTTTTTGAGGATGCCCTGCTGGACGAAGCAGTTCCGTCCATCCTGGCGGCCGCATTCTGGAACATGAGCGAAAACTGCAGCTGCGGCTCCCGCCTGATCGTACACAGCAGCCTGAAAGATACGCTACTGCAAAAACTCAAACAGGGGCTAAGCTCCTGGAAAGTAGGTCTGCCTACGGACCCGGATGTGTCTATCGGGCCGATGGTAGAACAAGCGCACTTTGAAAAAGTGGCCAGCTTTCTGCAGAACCCCGGCAAAAACGCCAAGTTGGTTCATGGGGGGCGCATTCACAGTGACCTGGGCAGTGGTTGGTATATCGAGCCCACCATCTTCGATCACATCACCCCGGAAGACCGCCTGTTCCAGGAGGAAGTGTTCGGCCCCGTTCTGGCCATCACGACCTTCGAGACAGAAGAGCAAGCCATCGCCTTGGCAAACGATACCCAATATGGCCTGGCCGCCTCCCTCTACACGCTTGATATACGGCGGGCGCAGCGTGTCTCGCGCAAAATCAAGGCAGGCACCGTTTCGGTAAATGGCTTTTCCGAAGGTGATATCACCGCGCCCTTTGGCGGCTTCAAACTGTCCGGTTTTGGCGGCAAGGACAAGGGAATGGAAGCCCTGGATCAGTACCAGCAAACCAAGGCCATCTGGTATGTGAACCAGTAAGCCACTGCTTGCATAGCCCCGGCATCAATCAACCGGGCGATGCACACCGCCCCCCCCTTCCAGACTCCTGGGCATACAAGCGGGGGGTGGTTCTTACCACTGAGCTGCTCCGGTTTTTTGAGCAGGTATGACATCCTGCTTCCAGCTCTTGCCCGGCCCGCTCAGCATAGGGCGCTCACGGTGTAACACTAGCAATCAGCCCGCAGCAGACAGAACGACATTAGTAGAAAAAAGCCCCCCGCTCCAAAGGCACCGTCTTATCAGTACACACCCGTTTCAGCTCCTGCGCGAACAGCTTGTCTACCGGACGCTGCTGGCCGGCCACCCGCGTAAAGAGCGCAATAGGCGACAAGCCCCACTCAAAGGAGTACGGCACAATCGCCACGCCGGACACGCGCACCAGTTCTTCAGCAATTTCGGTCGGGACCACAGACACGGCACGGGAGTGATTCACGATCAGTTCACCGATCAGCTTGGGTGAAGAGGTTTCCACACTAGGCACCGGCTCCAACAAGCCTGCCCGCAAAAACAGATTCGCCACCTGCCGCCGCATCGGGGTATTGCGCGGTCCCAGAATCCAGTCCAGATCCTGCAATTGCGCCCAATCCAACTTGCGTCGGCCCAATCGCCCCGCCAGTTCCCGGCTGGCAATCAGGCGTGGTTGCTGCGCGTACAAGGCTTCATGGCGCAGCCCTTTCATATTCAAGTCCGGAGAACTGCGCGCCACCACTGCATCCAAAGCGTGATCACGCAGTTGTTCCAGCAGCGT
Source organism: Alcaligenes sp. 13f (assembly GCF_020496585.1). Classification (NCBI taxonomy): domain Bacteria; kingdom Pseudomonadati; phylum Pseudomonadota; class Betaproteobacteria; order Burkholderiales; family Alcaligenaceae; genus Alcaligenes; species Alcaligenes sp. 13f. The sequence continues at coordinate 7,609 of NZ_JAHKKC010000039.1, read as the reverse complement.
TTCCGTTAGCCCTTCGGTGATGCTGACGGACACGACCTGCCCTTGAGGGCGAGTTACCCGCAAGGCCGTGGAAACCAGCTTGCCGGACACCAGGGGAATCACCCCCAGCCGCAAATGTGCTTGCCGCCCCATGCTGTGCGCCTGCAAGTCCAGACTCAACAACTCCATGTCCTGCACCATGGCCCGAGCACGTGAAATCACGATCTGCCCTTGCGCTGTTGCCTCCATACCACGCGATGAACGCAGGAATAGCGGTGTGCCAAAGACTTGCTCCACCTCGGCCAAGGCTTGAGTGACCGCAGGCTGAGTCATCGCCATTAAATCCGCCACTTTGGTCAGCGAGCCCAAGCGGTCGATTTCGATCAGCAGAGCCAGGTGACGCAACCTGAGTCGTTGTACCAGGCGATGGGCGATATCGTTTGTTTCCAAGCCTTTACCCCTATCTATAAGCATTTACTAATAGGGCAATAATAAGCCCTAATACTGCGGACTGTTTAATTATCTACACTTGTTGAAAGCCGGCGCTGGCGCACTATTCGCCACGCCTTCCCTGGATTTCACCAAACACCTGTTTGGCGCCTGAGCAAGAGGACACGATGAGTTCACCTGTAGATCGACAAGCCGCCCTGGATTACCACGAGTTCCCCATTCCCGGCAAAGTCACCATTGCCGCGACCAAACCCCTGGTCAGCCAACGTGACCTGGGCCTGGCCTATTCCCCTGGTGTTGCTGCCGCCTGCGAAGAAATCGTGGTCGACCCGAAAAACGCCTTCCGCTACACCGGCCGGGGCAATCTGGTGGGCGTGATCTCCAACGGTACCGCTGTGCTGGGTCTGGGCAATATTGGTGCCCTGGCTTCCAAGCCCGTGATGGAAGGCAAGGCCGTTCTGTTCAAGAAATTTGCTGGCCTGGACGTGTTTGACATCGAGATCAACGAAACCGATCCCGACAAGCTGGTGGATATCATCGCCGGTCTGGAGCCCACCTTCGGTGGCATCAACCTGGAAGACATCAAGGCACCCGAGTGTTTTGAAGTTGAGCGCAAGCTGCGCGAACGCATGAACATCCCCGTCTTTCACGACGACCAGCACGGTACCGCCATTTGCGTGACGGCGGCTTTCCTGAACGGCCTGAAAGTGGTCGGCAAAGATATCAAGAAGATCAAGGTTGTGACCTCCGGTGCCGGTGCGGCCGCACTGGCTTGCCTGGACTTGATGGTGGACATGGGCCTGCCCGAAGAAAATGTCTGGGTCACCGACATTGACGGCGTGGTTTACAAAGGCCGCCCTGGTCACCAGGTTCCTGAACTGGCCCGTTTCGCCAAAGAAACCGAAGCACGCAAGCTGGCTGATGTCATCGAAAATGCTGACGTGTTCGTAGGCCTGTCCGCCGGTGGCGTACTGAAAGCTGAAATGCTGCAGAAAATGGCAGACCGTCCCTTCGTGATGGCGCTGGCCAACCCCACCCCCGAAATTTTGCCTGAAGTGGCCAAAGCCGCTCGCGATGACGTGATCATGGCAACCGGCCGTTCGGACTTCCCGAACCAGGTCAATAACGTGCTGTGCTTCCCCTACATCTTCCGCGGTGCGCTGGATGTGGGCGCCACCACGATTACCCGTGGCATGGAAAAAGCTGCTGCCCGCGCGATTGCGGCTCTGGCTGAAGAAGAGCAAGACGAAGCCGTGGCCGCTGCCTACGGTGGTTACGGCCTGAGCTTTGGCCCCGACTACCTGATCCCCAAGCCATTCGACCCACGTCTGATCGTGCGCATCGCCCCCGCTGTGGCCCAGGCCGCCATGGAAGAAGGCGTGGCAACCCGCCCTATCGCTGACCTGGAAGGCTACATCGCCAAGCTGCAACAGTTTGTCTACCACTCCGGCGCATTCATGAAGCCCGTGTTTGCCGTAGCCAAGCAATTGGTGCGCGAAGGCGGCAAGGCTCGTATCGTCTTTACCGAAGGTGAAGAAGAACGTGTGCTGCGTGCCGTGCAAGTGATTGTGGACGAGAAGCTGGCCCACCCGATTCTGGTTGGCCGCCCTGCCGTGCTGCTGTCCCGCATCAAGAAATTTGGTCTGCGCCTGCGCTTGGGCGTGGATGTGGAAGTGACCAACCCCGAGTCTGACGACCGTTTCCACCAGTACTGGACCACGTACTGGGAAAAAATGTGCCGTCGCGGTATCAGCAAGGAAATGGCTCGCGTGGAAATGCGTCGCCGCCTGACCCTGATTGGCTCGACCATGGTGCACCTGGGTGATGCCGACGGCATGATCTGCGGCACGATCGGTTCCTACCACAACCACCTGCGCTACATCGACGAGATGATCGGTCGCAAACCCGACTCCAGCGTGTACGCCGCCATGAACATCCTGCTGCTGGGCGAGCGCACCGTTGCCCTGACTGACACGCACGTCAACGACGACCCGAACGCACAGGAAATTGCGGAATACACGATTGAAGCCGCCCGCATGTTGAGCACGCTGAGCCTGGAACCCAAGGTCGCCCTGCTGTCGCGCTCCAACTTCGGTTCGGACTCGGCTGCTTCCGGTCCCAAGATGCGCGAGGCCCTGAAGCTGATTCAGGAACAGGCTCCCGAACTGCAAGTGGACGGCGAAATGCACGCCGACTGCGCGCTGGACGAAGCCCTGCGCAGCCGCACCTTGCCTAACTCTTCGCTGAAAGGCTCGGCCAACCTGCTGGTCTGCCCGAACGTGGACGCTGGCAATATCAGCTACAACCTGCTGAAAACCGCTGCTGGCAGCAACGTGGCCATCGGTCCTTTCCTGATGGGCGCCAATGCTCCTGTACACATCCTGACTTACAGCTCCACCGTACGCCGCATCATTAATATGACGGCCTTGACCGTGCTGCAAGCCAATCGCGGCTAGGCCTTGGGGCTGAAATAAAAAACCGGCCTGCACAGGCCGGTTTTTTTATGGCTGACATTTAAAGTTCAAGGCTTATTCCAGCTTGATATTGCCTTTCTTGACCACGTCGTGGGCCCAGTCGTACTGCTCCTTGATTTCCTTGGCGAACTCTTCAGGCGAGTTACCCGACGGTGTTGCTCCCTGCTTTTCCAAAGCCGAAATAATTTCGGGCTTCTTCAAGGCTTCAGCGGCAGCGGCATGCAGCTTGGCAACGATCTCAGGCGGCGTACCCTTGGGAGCCAGCAGACCATACCAGGCCGGGCTGTTCAACTGCGGGTAGCCTTCTTCGGCCAAGGTCGGCACATCTTTCAGAGCAGGCAGACGCTCGGGCCAGGCAATCGCCAGTGCGCGCAAGTTGCCAGCCTGAATCTGGGCCATGGACGACGGCAAGTTATCAAACATGGCATTGATCTGGCCACCGACCGCATCCGTCACAGCCGGACCGGCACCACGGTAAGGCACGTGCACGATGTCGGTGCCGGTTTCCAGCTTGAAGGCTTCGCCAAACAAGTGCAGCACCGAGCAAGTGCCCGAGCTGCCGTAAGAATACTTACCTGGATTGTCTTTCAGTTGCTGCACGAACTCCTTGAAGTTCTGTGCCGGGAATTTGGGGTTGACCTCGATCACGTTGGGCAGGTTGGCAAAGTTGCTGACCGGCACAAAGTCTTTCAAGGGGTCGTAAGGCAAATCATTGGGGCGGCAAGCGGGATTCACTGCCAGAGTCGAAATGGTGGCAATTGACAAGGTATAGCCGTCAGGTTTGGCGCGAGCCGCTTCTGCCGCTCCAATAGCGCCACCGGCACCACCCTTGTTTTCTACCACCATGGACTGGCCCAGCACTTCGCTCATGCCCTTGGTCACAATGCGCGCCACAATATCGGTGGAGCCGCCTGGCGCAAAAGGAACAATGACGCGAATCGCTTGATTAGGATAATCCGCTTGAGCATGAGCGACATTAGCCGTGCCGATCATGGACAAACTTGCACAAAGGGATAGCAGCGCAAATTTCTTGGGAAACTTCTCTATCATGGGAACATCTCCTCTTTAGTCTTTTTGTAGATCCATCCCCTGGGTAAGGGGAACTAACCAATAATAGCGCAGCTAATCCCCATCAATTGTTAATTCTGAAAGCAGATACCTACAGGGGATATACCTATATCTGCTTCTATTTACCCTCATCATGGCCACAATATTCCCGCTGATTCTGCCCGATTTCCTGTTAATTGCACTGGGGGCTTTACTGCTGCATCGCTTTCATTTCAGCCGGGATTTTTTCCAGGGTGCGGAGAAGCTAGTCTATTACGTCCTGTTTCCAGCCCTGCTGTTTGATTCCATTACCCGCATTCCGCTCAATCTGGGCGATACCTGGCCTTTATTGGTCGCTGCGGCTGTTTTAATTGCCGTAGGCACGGTTCTGGCCTGGCTGGCCCTGCCCATTCTGAAACCCGAACATTTGCAGCACGCGGCCCTGACTCAGTGCGCCTTTCGCTTCAATACCTATTTGGGGATGTCTCTGGCCAGTGCGATTGCCGGGCCATCGGGTGTCGCTGTCATGGCTTTGCTGGTGGGCTTTTCTGTTCCCATGGCCAATATGGTGGCAGTGACCGTGCTGGCGCGGGGGCAGCAAGGCCGTATCGCCATCGAGCTGCTTAAAAATCCCCTGATTCTGTCTACTGTTGCTGCACTGGCCTGGAATCTGGCTGGTTTGTCCGTACCAGGCCCGGTTCAATTGGCCTTTAGCCGCTTGGGGGCTTGTGCCTTGGGGATTGGTTTGTTGTGTGTAGGCGCCACCTTGTCCCTGCAAGGCTCGCGGCGTGCCGGGGCCTTGATCGGCTGGATTACGGCCATCAAGCTGCTGGCTTTGCCCTTGGCGGCCCTGGCAATTGCCTGGGTGTTGGATATGAGCACATTGGAGCGCCAGATGTTACTGGTATTTGCTGCCCTGCCTACGGCCTCTTCTGCCCACGTACTGGCTGCCCGCATGGGAGCCGATAGCCGTCTGGTCGCGCTGACCATGTCGATCGGCACTATACTAGCGGGCTTGACCATTCCATTGTGGTTATCCCTCGCTACCTGATCCAAGCCTATGAATCCGCAAGCTTTAACCCTGTCCTTGCCTGACGAGGACGCCACCACCGCCTTGGCCGAGCGCCTTGCCCCGCTGCTAAGCGGTCAGGTTCCCGGTGTGCCTGTGGGTGGCCGAATTCATCTTCATGGTGACCTGGGCGCCGGTAAAACCCACTTTGTTCGGGCCCTGTTACGGGCTTGTGGCGTTACCGGTCGTATCAAAAGTCCTAGCTACGCTTTGCTTGAAAGTTATAAAGTTTCTAGCTTATACTTCTATCATCTTGATTTTTATAGATTTAGCGATCCACGAGAATGGGTCGACGCAGGTTTTCGCGATATTTTGCAAGACAATGCTGTTGTGCTGATCGAATGGCCCGAAAAAGCAGGGGATTTATTGCCCGAGCCCGATCTGGATTTACACCTGGATTATTGCGGTGACGGTCGTTTGGCCACCCTGGATGCACGCAGCGCCAAAGGAACGCTATGGATTACGACACTCGCCCCCAGCCTGCAGAAGTAGCCCCAGCCGGCAAGGCCCGTCGCCGATTCGTCGCCACGGCCACCACCCTGTTCCTGCTTCCCGTCATACCGCGGCTGGCGAACGCCAGCACCATCGTGGCCGTCCGTACCTGGCCGGCAGACGAATACACCCGCGTCACCCTGGAAATGGATAGCGAGCTCAAGGCCGAGCACTTTACACTGGAAAACCCCCATCGCATGGTGGTGGACATCCAGGGCCTGACCATGAACCGCACCATCGAGGAGCTGGTTTCCAAGGTCCGCCCCAATGACCCCTACATTCGCTCCGTGCGCGTGGGCCAGAACCGCCCCGACGTCGTGCGTCTGGTGCTGGATCTGAAACAGGCCGTCGCTCCCCAGATTTTTACGCTCAAGCCCGTTGGCGAATACAAGTACCGTCTGGTGCTGGACTTGTACCCGCGTGTGGCGCAAGACCCGCTGCTGGCCTTGCAAATTCAGGACGATAACGACCCCCTGGCTTCCGTCCTGGAAAGCCTGGCTCAAAACTCGCCTGATGCTCCTGTGCCCACGGTACAAGGGCAAACCTTGCCGCCCGTCGCTCGTACGCCGCCTCCTGTCACGACTCCACCGCGCTCCCCTTCGCCTGCAGCCACGCCGGGTACTCCCAATCGTCCTTTGCTGATTGCGCTGGACCCCGGCCACGGTGGAGAGGACCCCGGTGCCATCGGCCCCGGTGGTACCCGTGAAAAAGATGTGGTGCTGAATATCGCCCGCCGCTTGAAGCGTCTGATTGATGCGCAGCCCAATATGCGTACTTATTTGACGCGCGACTCGGACTTCTTCGTGCCGCTGCAAGTGCGTGTACAGAAAGCGCGTCGGGTGAAAGCGGACCTGTTCATCAGTATTCATGCTGATGCCTGGATCAAGCCCAGTGCGCGTGGCTCGTCCATCTACGCCCTGTCCCAGAACGGTGCAACCAGCTCGGCGGCCCGTTGGCTGGCCAAGAAAGAGAACGATGCTGACTTGATCGGTGGTCTGAACCTGGGTTCCCACAACCGTCAGGTCGCACAGATTCTGCTGGACCTGTCCACAGCCGCACAGATTAACGATTCGGTGAAAGTGGGCTCGCGCCTGCTGGGCGAGATCGGCAAGATCAACCGCCTGCACAAGCGCAATGTTGAACGCGCTGGTTTTGCTGTGCTGAAAGCACCCGATATTCCATCGATTCTGATCGAAACGGCATTTATCAGTAATCCGGAAGAAGAGCGTCTACTGCGTAGTTCTTCGCATCAGGACAAGATTGCCCAAGCCATTCTGACCGGCATCCGGGGATATTTTGCCGAGTTTCCGGCACTGGCCAGCCGTAGCTAACTATCTGCTTGGTTCGATGAAAAAAGCGCAGCAAAAATGCTGCGCTTTTTTGTTTCCGTAGAGTCTGAGGCTGTTCGAAAAAGAGAACATCTTTGGGCAAGGACCTGTTTGAACCTGAATCGGCATGGCCTTTTCTTGAGGGGGAGCCGCTAGTCTGCAGGCGAGTCAGGGTTCTGGCCGCAGGCTCTTGAGCTATCCAGGATACAAGCCCCGTGCTGTTTGAGCGCGACGCTTATAGCTCGTCCGGGGGACGAGCTATCGCGCGAGTTCACGGGGCGCCTGGATAGCTCAAGAGACAAGGGTACCCGTGCGCAGCACGGGCCAGGGCCCCGCCTGCAGACTAGCGGCTCCCCCTCAAGAAAACTGAGGCATTCTTTGCTAAAGGCTGAAACAGAGGCGGCTTTTTCAAAAATACGGAGAGTGCCAATAGTTACCTTGAACACTTGAACACTTGAACACTTGAACACTTGAACACTTGAACACTTGAACACTTGAACACTTGAACACTTGAACCCAGATTTTGCGACGGCTTTTCCCCCCTCGCCAACAACAGCGATATCTGACAGGTTCCCGAAATAAAAAAGGACGCCTACTGGCGTCCTCAGACTGCTGATAAACCCCTGGTTTTGCGCCCTGGGGTTTATTTTTTTGTTCTCCCGCCCAGGCGATGAGGTGTCGCTCACGATTCTACGGTTTTCGGTCGATCAGGCCTCAGATCACACCATCAGGCCGTTTGCGGGCCGGGGGCAAGCTCGCAGGCGCGTGAA
>NZ_JAHKKC010000038.1:0-24090 GCF_020496585.1 Alcaligenes sp. 13f | reverse complement strand
TCGTCTCGCACCATGAACCCGCTGTCCGGATCGGTCCGGCTGACCTTGATCTCCTTGGGCTTGCCCGAACCCGGCTGGCCCCCATCGCCATCCTCATCGTCTGCGCGCGCCTTCAACGGCTTCTTGCATTGGCACAGTACAGATGGGCCACCCGATCACGGATGAACGCCAGGTCGATCGCCGCAGCGATCTTGCGCACCAAATGGTCGGCCGGAACCAAGGAGTCCAGCGTGACCATTTCCCATTCATGTTGATAAGCAGTCGGGGTCTTAAGCATGAACGTATTATGAACAAGCCTGATGTTTTATGGGAGGGTTTGTCAGCAGTCTGAGCCGCTCCTGTCCTAGGAGCGGCTTTTTTTTGGCATTGGCTCAGACTTGATCTGACATATTTTGTCAGTTGCGTTAGGGTTGGGACTGGAACTACTGCTTTCGGCCATGAGCAGTCACTAGAAATACTCAGACGATGCTCCATAGCAGACTTTCGCAAAAAGCCACCTCATCGCCTCATGGGTGAAATAACATCTAACCCGCAGTGATACAGTACATGCGCGTAGATCATGTTGGTCGAGACATAGCTATCTCCTAAACCGTATTGATGCCGTACTAAAACTGCCATAAGAGGAGGGGCAAAAACGGGGGAAAGTTATACGAAGTCTTGCGCTGGGTCTGTTTGGCGGCTTCCACCGCTCGCTTGATTACCCACGGAAACCTCATTTGATGTTGATGCACACTGCCGCAACAAAGACTGCCGGATTCGGCATCTGGGCAGAAAAACTAGCCACTGAACAGCGCTACCACAAATTGTTCTTAGCGCTCTTGCAAACATGAACTACCACGCTCTAACAGACTGTCCCCCGTCTCGCCAGCGATCGCGAAACAGCTCGCCTAGACGTAGCGAACAGCTAGAAGCGATCCCATTATCAACCAACAACAAAGATTCACAATAGAGAAGGGAAAATCGAATTAGTGCTCAGGCTCAAAAAGGAGGGGAGCGGAGATCGGCGCAATCTGAATTTTTATTTTTTTGGATCTACTATTGTGTGGCTTGAATTTGAGTCAAGCCACACAATCAAGTTAGGTAGAATTAGACGGCCTAGAGGTCAGCAAAATGACTGGAGCTACTCCTAGTCACTGACATGGGCCTATTATATAACTACAGATCAGATTGACGCAATACGTCCCAGCATTACCAACTCAATCCGAAGGTGACTATGACAAAACAACCTTTGCAAAAGCTCTTCGACGCGATGTATCACGGCAAGTTGAGCTTTCATGACTTTTTGCAAAGCCCTGTTGAGCAAAATTACGAGGTAGCCAGGGGGAGTACCCCGGGAAGCAGAACGCTTTTCAAGCCTAAAGAGAATCTCAAGACGTACCACCGGTTCCTTAATTTACTTCTATTTGAGCTGTTGCCCATCAACGAACGGGTCGTCTTCTCTTACCGAAAAGGCTTTAATGCAGTCAATGCCGTCCAAAAGCATACCCAAAGCAAACATTTCTTTCAAACAGACATTAAGTCTTTTTTCGACTCCATCGATAGATCATTGACGCAGAAAACCATTCTTGCTGGTGAAGAATACTGCCCCATTGAGGATCTTCACGAACACATCGATCGAATTGTTGATCTCGTCTGTGTTGGCGACTCAATCCCCGTCGGACTTCCCGCATCAGCACCGTTAAGCAATGCCGTCCTAGTTAATTTCGATAACGAAATAGAGCGATTTTGCACTCAACGGGATCTTATTTACTCAAGATACGCTGATGACATTATCATTTCCGGACAAAAACATGAGAATTTACTTGGCTTAGAAACGCTAGTGCAGGAGAAGTTACATCAATTTTGTTCTGAAAAATTCTTTATTCACTACGGAAAAACACGATTCTTTCAAGTTGGAGGCAAGGTAAAGATCCTTGGGATGATGATTCTTCCCACCGGAAAAATTAGTGTTGATACGAAGAAAAAAAATGACCTGGAAGTCTTAATTCATTTTTACTTAAATAATAATGATCGATTTAAAGATATGATCAACAAGACAAAGAAGCACTCAGAGAATAATAAAGAACTTTCTGAAAGTGATTATATCGCTTATTTGAGTGGAAACATCAATTACGTGGATTCCATTGATCCGGACTATACAGACAAGCTACGCAGAAAGTTTGGATCGACTACTATTGACATACTAAAACATAGCAGCTTTTCAAAAGAACAATGAACTTTAATATCTCGATTCGAAACATTCAGAATATCAAGAAGATAGAGTTTTCTCTAGATTTAGCGGATAAATCCCTGGTTTGCATTACTGGAAAAAATGGCTCCGGTAAGACAATGCTCATCAAGGCGATTGGCAATCTGATCAATGCAGATATACTATCAAAGACAAGTGCACCCAGAATAGTTTCAGATAACAGCGAGATTAACTATGAAATTGGGGGGAAAAGCGTTATTTTCAAATATAATAAAAAACTCAAAATGCTCGATTCGAGGGATACGCTGTCGAAGACTCTGAAGGATAAACTATCAGTAGAACTTCCGATCCCTTACGGGGAGCGCTTCAACTTCTTCAAAAAAATTGGTGGTATCGATAATGACATTCGGCGCCAGGTCGTACTGCAACGATACTCCAGACCCACTGAACTCATAGACTTCCTGAAAGCCATCTATGCCACAAATAAGTTTGACAATCTCGTAGAAATACAAGTAAAAAATGTTCCTTATTACGTCATTCCGTATGAGGACAACTACTATTTGCGCGAAGATTACTTTAGCTCTGGCGAATACTTCCTTATTAGTCTATACCGGCGCATTCGCTCAAATTACTTGGCTGTTTTTATCGATGAAATCGATATTTCATTGGATGCTGCCGCACAAGTTTGTTTAGTTGAGTGGCTGAATAAATTTAAAGAAATCTACAAGACAAAGTTCATCTTCACCACCCACTCCTTGGCCATGATGCAGACACTTTCTGATAATTTATTCTGTATGGAGGAACAGGCTGATGGATCGATCACTATTGAAAAAAGATCCTATGGGTTTATCAAAAGCACCTTATTTGGATTTAATGGATGGGAAAAATACATCCTTACAGAGGACGAGGCACTTAAAGATTTTCTCATATATTTAATTGATCGATACTGCGCGAAGCCATTTTATCAATTCAAAATCATATATATTGGCGGAGGAACTAATACAACCGATTTGATGCAGCGAAATAAGATTGAGAAGTTTTTCTCAGAAGAATACAAAAATGTCATGGCTATATTAGACGGAGACCAAAAAGGGAAAGCGCATGCAAAGAAGGAAAATGTCCACTGCATTCCTATGGAGAGCATTGAAAAGGAACTACTTTCCAGATGCCTCTTAGGTGAATTCTGGGACACAGTAAAATTTCGAGCATTAATTAAAGATCACGAACGGCTAACCGATTTCATGCATAAAAAAAACAATGGCACAAAGAAGATGTTCAAAGTGTGGTTCTATAAGTTCCTTTTACTATTTAGCAAGAATACGGAGTCGCGTAGAAAACTGAGTGCTGCTCGAGGAGAACCCATAAAAGAGAGAGATTTCTCGAATGCAGGAAAAAGACTATTCAAGCATTTAATTCAGCACGAATATACTAAGCAACAAATCTTCGAGTTCCTGATTGAGAAAAACCCAAAGGAAATTACAGCATTGCGACGTACTGTAGAAGAGTTTCTGTCTGTTCGCACTAACACTAAAGAGGAAGCCCAAACTATCGAATCGGTCGTCACCTCTCAGTAAGTCGCTTAGACCGGCTAGAAAGCGCCCTCCCCAAAGGTTGAGCAATCGACACTAATGTTTCTCATTACATAAAGAGTTTATTATCTAATGCTTAAGTCGCCAGTCGTTTTTACGTTGAACGCCTGCTTTCTCCCGCGCCTGAATGACCGCTTTGGGTAGTTTTCTGCCCGATAGATCTGCCAGTTTCTGTCAGATCAACCTGAGTCAATATATTTATACCGCTTCGACCTACTTCCAATCCTGCCTGCCTGGATTTGCAGCTTAGACTTCGTACTCAGATTCGCTGCTAATACTGGCAAGCTACCTTTGCGAATTCCCTCTGGGGGGTGCATCTCCAGGCCTGCTAAACCCCTCCAGCAGCGATCGAAGAAACGGCACCGCCCCAAAGAGCAGGTGCCACACTCAACGTTATGGCTGAGGCTGAATCAACAGCATCGTGCTGGTTTGCGCATTACGACGAATATCCGCATGCGTCACATCCATCGTCTTGCACTGGAACCCTTCGTACAGTTTCAGCTGATCCTTATAATGCGGGCTGCGCACGCCATTGCGATCCGTGAATCCGCTCTGACCGGGTGGCATGGCATCACAAAACTCCACCCCCTGGGCATTGAACACCACACGATTGTTTTCCGTGCCACGGTTCTGATAGCCGGTAAAGGCAAAGGTATTGCCCGACGTCGTTTGCGGCGTTCCCGTGAAGTTCTTGTCGCTGAAGCGATGCACTGAGGTCGGCATGGTCCAGCGCTCCATCTGCGTGCCCTGCTCCTGGCTCAAGCGGGCCTGCGCATTCTGCAAAGCCGTATGCATGATTTCTTGAGACGAACGCTCACCAAAGACATTCACACGTGCAGGATCAGGATCAACTTCCAGCGCCAGCGCACGCAGCAGGACCTTGGTGCCCATGCTCAAGTTGATCGAACCTGGATTGGGGCCTTTCTGTGTAGCAAACCCTGTCTGGCTGTACATGGCACGATGCGATTCAGGCACCACCGGCATCAAGACCTGTTTGTACATTTCCTCCAGCCATGTCTTGAACAACACGCGTGCTGGCCCGGCATTGTGCCCATCCTGATCTCGTTCCATACCATCCCAGGCCAGCAGGACGTCCAGTGCCGCCTTGCTGGAATCCTTGGCCAACAGTTGCTGCGCCAGCTTTTCCAGATGTGGACGGAAGTAGCGCCAGTTCACATCGCTATAGGACGCTTTTTTATTGAACTCCCAGATCTCCTGCACGCTATAGACGTCCTTGTCCTGATACTGGCTGGTCAACTCGTTCATGCGGTCGCCATAGGTCCAGTAGTAAGTATCCGTATTGGTTTTATCCGGCGCGGGTTTGTTGTTCCAATTGACCAGATAGCCTTGCGGCGGATTGTAGGCTTTGGGAATCGCGTCAAAACTCTTGATGCCCTGCCACTCCATGCTGCCGTCCCCTTTGGCTGGCACGCGGATGTCCTGATTGGCAAGACGCTGGGGCAGGAAGGCCGGCGAGACATAGCCGATATTGCCGTGCTTGTCGGCGTAGTACCAGTTAATGGAAATCGCCATCTTGCTGGCCTGATCCAGAAACTCCATCCAGTTGCGCGCCTTGGCTACATTCAGCCAAGCCAGCAAGGACTGCACCTCATAACCATCCCAGCTGCGCTTCTTGCTGTAAGCCGTGCCTTGTTCGTAATCAAACTGCATCACGGGGCCGTGTACGGTGCGCCATATCGTCATTTCACGATCAGCCTGACCGCGTACCTGGATACGCTCCTTGCGCTGCTCCATCGTGCGCCAGGCATTATTGAACCAGTACTAATCGGCGCGCGCCGGGTTCAGTTTCTCCTGGTACATATCCACCACGTCCTGGGGACCAGCAGTCGCCCCCCAGGCAATCTCGCTATTAGTGCCGAACAGAACAATTGGATAAGCAAAAGGCGTATTGCCCACCACATCAAAGCCCGCGCCGTGCAGGCCGATACCGTAGGTGTAGGCCGGGTTGTACCAGCCAAACTGAGGGCCGTTGATCAGGACCGTAGACCCATCCTGAACGCGCTCGGGGCGGGTGCTCCACAGATTGCTGGCCTTGGGTGCAAAGTCCGGGCCACGGCCACCCCAGTGCTTGTCCTGCCGCTCCAGCTCGGCAGCCAGAACTTGTGAAGAAACATGGGCCAAATTCTGTGCCCCTGCTCGCGCCTGCGGCTTGCGCTGGGCGGCGGGTGCCGGAACGGTGGTGGGAGCGGTCGTGTCATTGACCCACAGCAATTCATCAAACAAGGCACGGCCACGTTCCGGGCCGTGCTGTTTTTCCAGAGACTGACGCATGGCCAGTGCCGTCACTTCCAGATTCGTGTCGGAGAAGCGATTGGCCATGGAGCCCACCCAGATCATGACCACATCAAAGTCCGTCAGTGGCTCGGGCTGGAAATCAAAATCCACATATTCTTTAGGCAGCAGTTCAGGGCGACGGCGTACCTGCTCCAGATAGGCGTTGTAGCCATCGGCATAGCCACGGAAAATGTCGCGCTCATCCTTGGACAAGGTCGCGATCTGCCGCTGTATCGAAGCGGGTTTGAAGTTCTGCCGCACCTGCATGTCGTACTTGACGTAGACATCCTGCTCGCCAGGACCCAGAACGGCGGCTGTTGTGCCTACAAAGGAGCGGCGCGCCATATCCATCTGGAACAGACGGTCTTGGGCGACCGCATAACCATAGCCGTAATACAAGCCATAGTGGCTGTCGGCAAAGACATGCGGCACACCATAGCTGTCACGCATCACCTCTACCAACTGCACCTGCGCGTGGACCGGTGCCCCCGCCAAACCCAAGATCAAACCAGCGGCCGCGACCCCTGTACGAACAAGCCCTTTCTGCATATCTGTCTCTTGTTTTTATGATACTGAAAATTCTTATGAACCTAAAATATTGAAGCCAATACAAATAGGAAATCACAATGTAAAACAATCAGGATCGAAAACAAGTAAGGGCTTGCCCTAGTCAGCGCTGCTAAATAGGGACTTGAAAACGGACTTAGAAAGACACCAGACGACCGGGGTTCACCGCGCTCATCATGCCTATCGCGGCCTTGACCACGGGGATCGCCAGACCCGATAACTGATGGCCCAGAGGAATGCTGCGGTGGGTAATGTCCGTCAGCATGGCAAAGTCCTCGTTGCGGCCCATCACATCATCACTAATGGCTTTACCAATACGCACGGTTTGCGCCACGCCGTGACCACTCCAGCCATGCACCATGTACACGGGAACCGCATCCTCGGTCTTGCGCGAGTCCGTGGCACCGTTCAGGGTGAAATCACTGATACCGCTCCAGGAAAACTCCAACTGCATCTGCTCCAGCTGCGGGAAAACCGTCTGGATACGATCCAGCAGGTAGTCATTGATACGTTCAGGGGACCAACTGGTGCCTGTGCCCTGCCCGCCAAACAAAAGACGGTTTTGACGCACGGCGCGGTAATAGTCGATCTGAAACTGGGTGTCATACACCGCACGGTCTGTTGGCAGCAGCTCGCTGACTGGACACTCCAAAGGTTCAGTCACACCCACATAGGTATAGAACGGGACAGTGGTATTGGATTGCGTCGGCAAGAACTGCGAAGTCGTATCATGCACGGCCAGCACCAAGGCCTGACGGACCAGAATCGTGCCACCGGGGGTGATAGCCAAAGCGCCCTTTTCCGTCTGCTCGATTTCCTCAACCGGGCTGCCTTCATAAACTCGACCGCCGTGCTGAACCAAGCCGTAAACCAGTCCGCGCAGCAGCGCCAGGGGATGCAGTTGACCACCCAAGGTATCCACCACGGCACCGTGATACAAGGGCGAGCGGATTTCCTGCTCCAGCTCGTAGCTACCCACAATTTCCACGCTGGTATCGCCCAGATAGCGTCGGGCATCCGCCCCCTCTACCAATGCGCCCATATGACCTGCGTGAATGGCAGCCGTTAAATGGCCACGACGACGATCAAAATCCAGCTCGTAATCCTGAGCAATCTGATCGAGCAGATCCATGGCTTCATGCGAGGCAAAACGCCACAAGCGGCGGGCCTCATCCAAAGGCAGATGGGCAATCATGTCTGCGGCTTCCCAACGGGCCAGGCCGGGAGTCAGCTGACCACCATTTCGGCCTGAAGCGGCAGAGCCAATACTGTCTTTTTCTACCAGCACCACGTCCAGGCCGGAGCGGGCCAGGTGCAAGGCGGTAGAGGCACCCAGCAAGCCACCACCCACGACCAGCACATCACATTGTGTGTCGGCTTGTAGAGGATCAAAGCGGTTCCAGGGGGCAAGTGATGCTTCGTAATACGTCGCGGGCGCGACAGCTTCGTTCAGATGGCCTTGTCGCCAGTTCCACAATCGGGGATTACTGACCAGCAGGCTCTCTGCATTGGAAACATCATTTAAAAGAGTCGGTTTAGAAATAAGCATAAATGTCCTGTGTCTGTTACGGCCTTTTGGCCGCCTGGATCACAGAGCGGAATGCTCCGGTGACGCCCCGTCAACGCGGCGTTCCGTTCTGTCTCGTTATCAACACCCCGTTGTAAAAACAGGGTGGAACGATCTTCTTCTACGCTGTAGAATTAATTTATTCTACTCTGTAGAGTTAAACTTGGCAAATTTGCCCTTTCCCTTATCTGGTTCGACAAAGGAACTCTATTGGCCCAAGTACCCGCCACGCGCACACGCAAATTGAATAAGGACGAGCTGGTCATGGCCGCCGTCACCTTAATGGAGGAAGCCGGAGACAGCGGCTTTTCCTTACGTAAACTGGGAGAGCGAGTCGGTTGCGATCCCATGGCCGTGCTCTATCACTTCAAGTCCAAGGACGGCTTGCTGCGTGCGATGGCAGATTATTTGACAGGCCGCATTCAGGCTGTGGATACGGGTCTGTCGTGGACAGAGCGTTTGTATGAATTGGCCCGACAGTACCGTGAGCTGGCCTTGGGCCACCCACAGACTTTTCAGCAAATGCAGCGTTTTCTGAATACCGGCAAGGCCGACTATGTGGTTCTTGAGCAGGTATACAGGGCCTTACGCGATGGCGGTTTGAGCGATGCCGAAATCCCCGCCGCCTGTGTGGGCTGGTATGCCGCTTTATATGGATTGATTCAGGGCGAGCTGGGTGGACTTATCCGCCCGGTGACCGAAGAAGAGCTAAACGAACTGGAACAATGGCCCGCCGAGGATGTGCCTATGCTGCGCCAGATTCTGCCGCGCTTTGTGCATCTGCAATCCGAGCAGGTATTCAAGATGATGATGGAGCTGATACACGATGGCTTGATTGCCCATGCTGGTAAAGCGGCGACACCTGCCACCAAGCAGTAAAACCAGCAACGGACCGAATCAAACACACAAAACCGATCAGCCAGCCTAGCCTTCAAACGTGGTGATAAAAAGCATGTAGCTGCCGGCCACCTTGACAAGGACACGGGCTGGCTCATGCCCACATTTCGAGAAAAACACCTGAACGGGACTGATCCTTCAGCCAGCCTTTAAAACGTGATACCACCGAAATGGTCGGGATTGAAGGCAACAGCACCTTGGGCGAACGAGCTGACAAAGCCCCCCAGAAAAACAAAGCGCCCCGCAAACTGGAACTCTGTCCAATTGGCGGGGCGTTTTAGTTCAAGCCTGCCTAGCTGTACTTAGCGTGTAAAGACGGCAATTGACTCCACGTGTGCCGTATGCGGGAACATATTCACCACACCCGCCGATTCCAGTGTGTAACCACCTTGGTGAACTAGTACACCGGCGTCACGAGCCAGAGTACCTGGGCTACAGGACACATAAACCAGGCGCTCGGGGCGCTCGTGCTTTTCCAGTTGCGCCAAAGCAGTCGCCACAGCAAACGCGCCGTCGCGTGGTGGATCAATCAGCATACGATCAAAGTGGCCCAGATCGCGCAGCCATTGCACATCCACTTCAAACAGGTTCAGCGTCGTGAATTTTGCCTTGTCCTGCAAGTCGTGGGCCAAGGCTGCTTCACCGGCACGTTCGGTCAAGGTGCTGCTGCCTTCAATGCCAACGACCTCGGCGGCACGGCGTGCCAGCGGCAGGCTGAAGTTACCCAGACCACAGAACAAGTCCGCCACACGATGCTCGGGCTTGACGTCCAGCAGGGTCAAGGCACGCGAGATCAGGCTGCGGTTAATGTCGTGGTTCACCTGCGTAAAGTCCGTAGGACGGTACGGCATACGCAAATCAAATTCAGGCAATGCATACGCCAGCTTGTCCGCATCTTCGCGCAGCAAAGGATGGGCCGTTTCCGGGCCCTTGGGCTGCAGCCACCAGCTAATGTCGTGTTCCTGACCGAAACTCTGCAAACGCTGGATATCCTCGCTGGTCAGCGGCTCCATATGACGCAGGGTCAAGGTCGTAATCTTGTCGCCCATGGCCAGCTCGATCTGAGGCAAACGATCCGGGCGAGACAACCCAGCCAAACAGGAACGCAAGGGCTCCAGCAAGGCAGAAACTTTGGCGGGCAATACACGACATTCCGTCATGTCCACTACATAGCGACCATTCTTTTCACGAAAGCCAACCAGCACCCCACCCTTTTTAGGCACGTAGCGCATGGAGAAACGGGCGCGGTAACGATAACCCCAGTAAGGACCGTGCAAGGGTGCCAACACACGGCCCGGCTGCACCTTGCCGATATGGCCCAGGGAATCTTCCAGAACGCGCTGCTTGACCGCAACCTGGGCCGAGGGCTCCAGATGCTGCATGGCACAGCCACCACAGACACCAAAGTTGGGACAGGGAGGTTCAGCACGCTGCGACGAGGCTTTCAACAAAGCCGTCATGCGGGCTTTATCGTAGGAGTCCTTGGAGCGTACCGTCTCGGCCAGTACTTCCTCGCCGGGCAAGGCACCTTCCACAAACACCACTTTGCCCTCTTTGTGGGCGACGCCGCGTCCTTCCAGATCCAGCGATTCAATTAACAATACGTCAGACATTCGATAAAAACCTAAATAAGCGTCCTGCCAAGCAGAATGGCGCAGTTGCATTGCTGCAAACGATGGCGAATCGCTGATTTTACAATGAGCATTCGGCACAACGGGTAAAAACAAGCACAACGCGGCACTAGCTATTCCACAACGCTATTAAATTCTGAATGACCCGCCCGTCCGACAGGCATAGCCTTCAAGTTGGAAGAGCAATCTACACTCAAAAAGTCATTCAGTTGAGCACCCTCGAACAGGGCGCACAAAAAAAGCGGCCAGAAGCCGCTTTTTTCAGTCCAGATACCGAGCTTATCGCGTAGGCAGGTACGAGATCGGGTTGACCGGCGTACCGGAGCGACGAATCTCGAAGTGCAGTCGTGGCGAGGTGGTGTCAGACTGACCCAGATCGGCAATACGCTGCCCCTTCTTCACCTGCTGACCCGTTTTAACGTGCAAGACACTGTTATGGGCGTAAGCAGTGATAAAGCCATTGCTGTGACCGACCAGAACCATGGAGCCTAAACCGCGCACACCGTTACCGGCGTACATGATCTTGCCATCCGCTGCGGCAACCACGGGGTCGCCCACCTTGCCTTCGATATCAATACCCTTGGTCGAGGCATTGAAACCCTGGATGATCTTGCCACTGGCGGGCCAGCCCCAGGCGATCAGAGCCGCGTCGCTGGCGCGAGGCGCAGACACGGGCGTTTCAGTCTTGACCGGGGTGGCCGGGCTGACGGGCGAGGTCTGTGTGCTACCGCTACCGGCTGGGCGAGTCGTCACTGCCGCCATCGAGGTATTGCCGTCCAGACGCAAGGTTTGACCCACGCGCAACATGGAAGGATCCGTAATCTGGTTCAACTGGATCAGCGAGTTCACGTCCATGCCGTGCGCTTGTGCAATCTTGTAGAGCGTATCGCCGGGGCGTACCACATAGGTACCCGAGGCACTGCTGACGCTGCCTGCCGCCGAAGAGGAACTCAGGTCAGTGACTGGAGCGCGCTCATTACGGCTTGCACAACCAGCCAGCAGGGTACTGGTGACCACAGCCGCCACCAGGCACTGACGGGGCGTCAAGAACCACTGTGTACCGGTGGAAGCAGCGGTTAACGGTAACCTGACTGCATGCTGCATATAAATCTCCTGAGAATATCTGACTAAATCTGGGTTCCGGCTCGCATCGGCACGAAGCGAACCGCATCAAGTTCTTCACGACGCCAAGTAGCCTGTCCGGTGCGTTCCACCAAAACCAGGCGCTGTTGTGTCGTACCTTCAGGGGCGATCAGTCTCCCCCCCAATGTTAATTGTTCCAATAAGGTTCTGGGAATGACCGGACCGGCTGCCGCCACAACAATAGCATCATATGGTGCCGCGGCAGGGTAACCTTGCATTCCGTCACCAAACATTATTCGAGCCCGTTGCGACAGCCCTAATTGGCGCATGTGATCGCGGGCCATATCACACAAGCCTTTGATACGTTCTACCGCATACACTTCTTTGACCAATTGTGCCAAAACAGCAGCCTGATAACCACATCCGGCCCCCACTTCCAGCACCTTGGTCGGTATTTTCTGGTCACACACCAGACTGATCATATGGGCCACAACCCAAGGCTGGGAGATGGTCTGCGCAAAGCCTATAGGCAAGGCATCATCTTCATAGGCCCGACTGGCCAAACCCTGATCAACAAACTGATGGCGCGGTACTGCCTGCATGGCCGCCAGCACTCGTTCGTCGGTAATTCCTTGACGGCGCAAGCGCTCGATCATCATGCCACGCGAGCGTTCCGAGTTCAAACCCAGGTTGACACTTGTTGACACTTGCGGTGACAAAATGGCCGACGGTGTCGGTTGTAACTGGCCCCGTTGCACAATACGGGTATTGCTGTTGCTGGCAGACAGGCCACTGCCCAGGCTGGACTTGCCAAACCGGTTCCGAGTGCCGTCTGCAAAA
Organism: Alcaligenes sp. 13f; assembly: GCF_020496585.1. Classification (NCBI taxonomy): domain Bacteria; kingdom Pseudomonadati; phylum Pseudomonadota; class Betaproteobacteria; order Burkholderiales; family Alcaligenaceae; genus Alcaligenes; species Alcaligenes sp. 13f. The sequence continues at coordinate 11,433 of NZ_JAHKKC010000038.1, read as the reverse complement.
GGATAGCGCTTGCCTGGTTTACTTGTCATTGCATCCAGTCCCGCAATCCGGCCAGTTGCTCGTGGTGAGTCAGGTCCGCGCGCAAGGGAGTAATGGATACTGCACCTTGTTCGACGGCACCGAAATCTGTGCCCTTCTCGCTATCGGACACACCACCAACACGGCCAATCCAGTACACGGGCTCGCCATAAGGCGTCTGGCTTTTTACAACCGGCTCCGAAGGATGACGCTTGCCCAGGCGGGTGACTTGCGTGCCCTTCAAGGCTTCGTAGGGCAAACACGGAATATTCACGTTCAGCAAGGTATTGGCCGCCAACGGCTTCTTCTGACAGCGCTGCACCAGATCCCGTGCCACGCGCGCTGCGCTGTCCAGGTTCTTCCAGCCGCGTTCGATCAGGGAAAACGCAATCGCGGGAATACCAAACAAGTGGCCTTCCATCGCGGCCGCTACCGTGCCCGAATACAAGGTGTCGTCGCCCATATTGGCGCCGTTATTAATACCGGACACAATCAGATCGGGACGGAAATCCAGCAAGCCTGTCAGGGCCACGTGCACACAATCGGACGGTGTACCATTAACAAAATAAAAACCATTGCTGGCCTGGCGCAGCGACAGGGGACGATTCAAGGTCAGGGAATTGCTGGCACCGCTGCAATTGGTCTCGGGTGCAATGACAGTCAGCTCACCCAGTCCTTGCAAGGCTTCATACAAAGCCTCGATACCGGCTGCTGTATAGCCATCATCGTTGGAGACCAGAATACGCATGCTTTACTTTTCCGTTAAAAATCTAACAGGGGCAGCAAATTGTACCCGCTGCCTTTGGTATTTTGCTGCAAGGCCGGTAGAATCCGCGCAACAATAATTGTGGAGCTCAATCCTCATGAACGCCGTTTCTTTTGCTGTGGCCGCCCCGCTTGTCGCCCTCTTGTCCTATTTGCTGGGATCCCTGCCGTTTGCCGTAATCGTCAGCAAGATCATGGGCTTGCAAGACCCTCGCACCTTTGGTTCGAAAAATCCGGGAGCCACTAATGTACTACGTAGCGGCAATAAAAAAGCAGCTGTCCTGACCTTGTTGGGCGATGCCTTCAAAGGCTGGCTGGCTGTCTTTCTGACCCAACAGGCCATCAGCAACTGGGGCTGGGCACCGACTTTACTGGGTGTCAGCGCCTTTTTTGCCTTTTTGGGTCACTTGTACCCGGTCTTTCTGGGCTTTAAAGGCGGTAAAGGCGTGGCAACCGCGCTGGGTGTCATCCTGGCCCTGCTGCCCTGGCTGGCTCTGGCTACCGCCGCTACCTGGCTGATTATCGCTTATGTCAGCCGTTACTCCTCGCTGGCAGCCATCATCAGTGCCGTGTTTGCCCCCTTGTTTTACCTGCTCGGTGCCAAGGTGGTCTGGCCCATGAATGCCTCTATTGCCACGGCCCTGGTCCTGATCAGTGCCTTCTTGCTCTGGCGTCACCAGGAAAACATTCGTCGTCTGATGACGGGTAAAGAAAGCAAGATCGGTTCCAAGAGAAAATAAGCACTAACGCTCTTGCTGGGAGACAGGCTGGTTCACACAAGCCAGATCCCAGCGAGGTCGGATGGCAAAGCCATGCTGGCTATCATCCAAAGTCACCAAACCATGCTTGACCCGCATGGCCGCCGCAAAAGCAATCATGGCACCGTTATCGGTACAGAATTCCAGCGGCGGAAAGAACACCTCGCCCTTCAAACGCGCCACGGCTTTCTGTAAATAAGCCCGCAAGTGGCGGTTGGCGCCCACACCACCGGCAACCACCAGACGTTTCAAGCCCGTTTGCTTCAAGGCCTTGATCGCCTTGGCGGCCAGCACGTCCACAATGGCGGCCTCGGTCGCAGCAGCCAGATCAGCGCGTTGCTGTTCGGTAATCCCGCCCTCTTCCGCTTCCAGCTTGCGCAAGCGCGTCAGCACGGCAGTTTTCAAACCACTAAAGCTGAAATCCAGATCCTTACTGTGCATCATGGGACGCGGCAGCTCGTAGACGCTGGGGTCACCCTGTTCAGCCAGACGCGACAAGGCCGGGCCGCCGGGATAGCCCAGGCCCATCAGCTTGGCGCTTTTATCAAAGGCTTCGCCCGCTGCATCGTCCAGCGTTTCACCCAGCAATTCATACTGACCCACACCATCTACACGCATCAGCTGAGTATGGCCACCCGAGACCAGCAAGGCCACAAAGGGAAAGTCGGGACGCGGCTCGGCCAATAAGGGCGAGAGCAAATGACCTTCCAGGTGATGGATGGCAATCGTCGGTTTTTTCAGCGACCAGGCAATCGACTGCGCCACACTGGCTCCCACCAGCAAGGCACCGGCCAGACCAGGACCGGCGGTATAGGCAATGGCATCGACCTGATCGAGCTGCATATGGCAGGAAGCCAACACCTGCCGTGTCAAAGGCAGGACGCGACGGATATGATCGCGAGAGGCCAGTTCAGGCACCACCCCACCATATTCACGGTGCATGGCGATCTGGCTGTGCAAGGCATGGGCCAGCAGGCCCTGTTCCGTGCTGACCAGCGCCACGCCAGTTTCATCGCAGGAACTTTCAAATCCAAGAATATTCATGGCGCTTATTTTAGCCTGCTGTATTGGGGAAAATAGGAATTTATCCCCTCAAGACAATCAGCGGATAGTGTCTGGGTTGTGCCGATACATCGCGACAAAGGGGGGCGACGCAGTGGCACACTCGTGGTTAAAATCCCGCATCGATAATTTCACGCTCCGATCGCCTAATAATCACAAGGAGGCTGCCCATGTTTGAACGTCTCTTCAAACTCACTGAGCATGGCACCAACGTCCGTACCGAGGTCCTGGCAGGTATCACTACCTTCCTGACCATGTCCTACATTATTTTTGTGAATCCAGACATCCTGTCGTCCACAGGGATGGATCGCAATGCCATTTTTGTAGCCACCTGCCTGGCTGCTGCTCTGGGCACGTTCATCATGGCCTTTGTGGCCAACTGGCCTATCGGCATGGCACCGGGCATGGGCCTGAACGCCTTTTTTGCCTTCACCGTGGTCGCCACCCTGGGCTATACCTGGCAACAGGCACTGGGCGCGGTCTTTATTTCCGGCGTGATCTTCCTGATTCTAACGGTGACTGGCATCCGGTCCTGGCTGATTCGGGGCATTCCCAAATCCCTGCAAAGCGCCATTGCCGCCGGTATCGGCATGTTCCTGGGCCTGATCGCCCTGATGAACTCGGGTATTGTGGTGGCCCACCCTGCCACCAAGATTGGTCTGGGTGACCTGACCCAGCCCGCAGCCCTGTACGCAATTCTGGGCTTCTTTATTATTGCCGCCCTGGACGCACTGAAGGTGCGCGGTGCAATCCTGATCGGCATTCTGGCCGTGACCATTCTGTCCATGCTGACCGGTCACAGCGAATTTGGTGGTGTCGTCTCCACCCCACCCTCGCTGATGCCCACCTTCATGCAGCTGGACATCATGGGTGCCCTGCACACCGGCTTTGTGCACGTGATTCTGGTGCTGGTGCTGGTTGAGGTGTTTGACGCTACGGGCACCATGATCGGGGTTGCCAAGCGTGCCCGCCTGATTGAAGAAGGCAAGCCCAATCGCCTGGGCCGCGCCCTGCTGGCTGACAGTACCGCCATTGTGGCCGGTTCCATGCTGGGTACCAGCAGCACCACCGCCTACGTGGAAAGCGCCTCGGGTGTGCAAGCCGGTGGCCGTACCGGTCTGACAGCGCTGACCATTGGTGTCCTGTTCCTGCTAGCCCTGTTTTTCTCGCCACTGGCCGCGACCGTTCCCGGTTACGCCACCGCCCCCGCCTTGCTGTATGTGGCGTGCTTGATGATGCGCGAAATCACTGAAGTGAAATGGGACGACATGACCGAGGCCGTGCCTGCTGCCCTGGCTGCCTTCACCATGCCCTTCACCTACTCGATTGCCAACGGTCTGGCCTTTGGTTTTATCAGCTACGTGATCCTGAAGCTGACGACCGGCCGCTGGCGCAGTATCCACCTGGCCACACTGATTGTCGCCATCTTGTTTGTGATCAAGTACGCAATCGCTACGGAATGAAAAACCCTTTAGCAAACTCGTTTGGCGCTTTAGGGCTGCCTGGAAAACGAGTACACTGATTGCATGTTTAACGAAGCGGCTGAACACCATCAGCCGCTTTTTTATTGCGGAGGCTCCCCCATGAGCATCGTCGAACTGAACGAAGAAACATTCCAGGCTGCAGTAGAAGACGGCAAACCCCTGATCATCGACTTCTGGGCTCCTTGGTGCGGTCCATGTCGCCAATTCGCCCCTGTCTTTGACGCAGCAGCGGCCAAGCACCCCGGCGTGACCTTTGGCAAGGTGAACACGGAAGAAGAGCAGGAACTGGCCGCTGGCCTGCGTATTCGCTCCATTCCTACCCTGATGGTCTTCCGTGAGAACGTCTTGCTGTTCTCGCAAGCCGGTGCCCTCTCCGCTGCCCAGCTGGACGATCTGATCGAACAGGTCCAGGCTGTGGACATGGAAAAAGTCCATGCTGAAATTGCTGCCCAGCAAAACCAGCAGCCTGACCAGGCCTGATTTGCCCGGCCCCAGAAAAAACGCCAGACGATTTGTCTGGCGTTTTTTTTGCATGAATGCGATTTAGTCGCAGTTTTCCAGCTCGATAATCGCGAAGCCACTGCGTTTGATTTCATTTTCGACCGGCGCAGAAGCCATTTCCGTATGGCAGAAGCGGCACTCGCGCGAGGTGAAGTTTTCAACATTCACCCCTTTGGCCGCCAGATAACGCTGACCATAACTCAAGACCTTGTCCATATCCTTGGCATCGTCACTGACCAAGATATCAAAGTGCATACGACGCCCGTCAGGACGCACAACGTAGGTATCAAACACCGCAATCTTCATGACAAACCCTTTTCAGCAAAAAACCTAGTAGGTACAGGTCGGCCCGCAAGAGGAAGAATCCTGCTTGTCCGCCACCCCCTCTTTCTTGTCTGCTTGCGCCGGGCGGCGAGCAATCAGCTGGCCGACAAACGCACCCAGACGCAGATCGTCCAGATGGCCCAATTCCTTCAAGGCCAGATTGCCATCACGGTCAAAAATAATGGTAGATGGTGTCCCGCCCAGGCCCCACTCCTTCATGGTGCGCGGCAAGGGGCCGCTGTCTGAGGGCTGATCAATAGCGATGGGGAAATTCAAGCGGTACTCGTGGGCAAACGCCTGCAAAGCCGCAGGGCCCATCACTTCGTGATGCTCGAACACGCTATGCAGGCCAATGATGCGCAGATCATCGCGCGAGAACAGCGTATCCAGCTTCTTGGCTTGCGGCAGGCTGTTGATGACACAGCCAGGGCAAAGCATCTGAAAGGCCGTGACCACCACCACGCGGCCACGCAAGGACGCCAAGCTTAATGGAGCGGTCGTATTGAGCCACTGGCTGGCATGGATTTCGTAGGACATGGCATACACCCACAATGCTGACTAAACCCGATCATACCCGCAGGCTGGATACAGACTTAGAAGGAATCATAGGTATTAAGTATGGCCAATGCCTGGACGGTGCAGAGGGATAATCGTCTGGAAAAGATACCTTTTCATCCAGAAAACTCCATCAAGGAGGATGGCGACCAGAGGTCCATTGCAGACCTTGGCAGAACCGAGGGTGACTTAGGCTTGGTCCAGGGGTTCACATTCCCCCTGGCCACGCGTCATATTGATAAAGGACTGTTGAAAATCAGCTTTATGCTCGAGCGGCAGATTCAACAGCCACTGCACACCTTCAGCATCGAATTGCTCGTCCTGAACCTGAACGCCAAAGCTGTCGAAACGGGATTGAACCAAAGCCAGATCGGCGAAGGAGCAACGGCAGCGCAAAGCCGCCATGGGAATCAGTTCCTGTTTGTCAGCAAGACGCAAACATTGAGCGGCCACGCCGCCATAGGCGCGCACCAGGCCACCCGTACCCAGCTTGACGCCCCCAAACCAACGTATCACCAGTACCGCAACACGGTCGCAATCCTGGCCTTCTATGGCTTGCAAAATGGGACGCCCGGCTGTGCCGCCGGGTTCGCCATCATCGTTAAAACGGTATTCAGACCCGATCTTGTAGGCCCAGCAATTATGCGTGGCATCGGGCACACCCTTGGCCTGGAAGAAGGCCAAAGCCTGGCTGGCACTGTCTACAGGAGCAGCCAGTGCCAGAAAACGGCTTTTTTTGATGTCCTGCTCGAAGCTGGTGGGCTCACGCAGGGTAAAGACGGCCACCCCTGGCCTCAGTCCTGCTCGCGGCTGGCCAGGTAGTCTTCGTAGCCACCGCGGTAATCGACCAGACGGCCTTCAGGCATCACTTCGATAATGCGAGTTGCCACACCGGAGACGAACTCGCGGTCATGGGACACGAAAATCAGAGTGCCTTCAAATTTTTCCATGGCCATCTGCAAGGACTCGATCGATTCCATATCCAGGTGGTTGGTCGGTTCGTCCAGGAGCATGACGTTGTGACGACCCAGCATCAGACGCGAGAAAGTCATGCGGTTTTTCTCGCCACCCGACAGCACTTTCACGGGCTTGATGATGTCATCGGCCGAGAACAACATGCGGCCCAGCACCGAGCGCAAAGACTGATCGTCGTCGCCGGCCTGACGGAACTGGCTGATCCAGTCAAACACATTGTCTTCGGTATCGAACTCGTCCGAGACGTCCTGAGCCATATAGCCGATATCAGCGTTCTCGGACCAGACCACCGAGCCGCTGTCAGGAGTCAGATCACCGGCCAGCAAACGCAGCAAGGTCGTCTTACCCACGCCGTTCGCACCCACAATCGCGATTTTCTCGCCAGCTTCAATCATGGCCGAGAAATTCTTGATGATGGGGTGATCGTAGGACTTGCTCAGCCCCTCGATGGTGACCGCCAGGCGGTGCAGAACTTTTTTCTGTTCAAAACGAATAAACGGGTTCTGACGCGAAGAAGGCTTCACTTCGATGGTATCTGCCTTCAGGCGACCAATCTGTTTCAGGCGCGAGGTAGCCTGACGGGATTTGGACTTGTTGGCGGCAAAACGGCGCACAAAGTCCTGCAGCTCGCCAATACGCTCTTTGGCCTTGGAGTTGGCCGCCAGCACACGTTCGCGCGACTGCACCGACGCCAGCATGTAATCGTCGTAGTTGCCGGGGTAGACACGCAGCTCGCCGTAATCCAGGTCAGCCATGTGAGTGCAGACCTGATTCAGGAAGTGACGATCGTGACTGATGATGATCATGGTGCTCTGGTAGCTGTTGAGCACATCTTCCAGCCAACGGATGGTGTTGATATCCAGGTTGTTGGTCGGTTCGTCCAGCAGCAGCACATCAGGGTTGGAGAACAGGGCCTGTGCCAGCAGCACACGCAGTTTCCAGCCCGGAGCCACTTCGCTCATGGGCAACTGATGCTGTTCGACCGGAATTTCCAGACCCATCAGCAATTCACCGGCACGGCTCTCGGCGGTATAACCGTCGTACTCGGCAAAACGGGCCTCCAGTTCGGCGGCCTTCATATAGTCTTCTTCGGTGGCCTCTGGATTGTCGTAGATGGCATCACGCTCTTGCATGGTGTTCCACATTTCTGTGTGGCCCATCAGCACCACGTCCAGCACACGTTTGTCTTCGTAGGCAAACTGGTCCTGACGCAGCTTGCCCAGGCGCACGCCCGGATCCAGCGATACATTACCCCCGCTTGGCTCCAGGTCGCCGCCAATGATTTTCATGAAGGTAGACTTGCCCGACCCGTTGGCACCAATCAGGCCATAGCGGTTGCCTCCGCCCAGTTTGACACTGACGTTTTCAAATAAAGGCTTGGCACCAAACTGGATCGTTAAATTAGCGGTGGAGATCACGTAAACGTACTTTGAAAAAGGTTGAGTTCAACCCAGTAGTGTATCAAGCAGGCGCGAAATCCGTTAGTGTTCGTGCTCATCCAGAACCAGATAAGCCATACCGTCCTCGGTAGCCAGGCCCACTTCCTTGCCAATAGGCAGGCTGACCTTGACGTCCACATGGCCATAAGGCAGGCCCGTTACGACCGGGACTTTGACGGTTTCACGCAACCAGCGCACCACCGAATCCATATCAAAGCCATTATCCGAAGCGCCTGTCTTGTAAGCCGTAAAACGGCCCAATACCACCGCCATCTGACGATTGAGCACGCCGGCATGCCAGAGCTGCGTCAACATGCGCTCGACTCGGTACGGTGCTTCACCCACGTCTTCCAGGAACAGGATACCGCCGTTGATATTGGGGAAGTACGGCGTGCCCAGCAAGGAGCAAACCAGGGCCAGATTGCCTCCCCACAGAACACCGTGACCATCGACGGCATCCGAACCCTCGGACTCAAAGCTGAACAGCTCCAGCTCGCCACGCATCAATTCGCCAAACAGTTCGGTCGTCAATTCATCGGTTTCATCGCCACCAAAGTCCGCAATGGCGGTGGGGCCGGTGTAGCTGATGGCACCAGTTTGCGCCAGCAAGGCCAGATTGAAGGCCGTGAAATCCGACATGCCGACAAAACGCTTGCCACTGTCGGCTACCGCGCGCCAGTCGATCTGGCCCAGAATGCGGCTTAAACCGTAGCCACCGCGTGTCGCCATCACAATGGGCTGAGGCTGTTGCAAGGAACGCTGTACCGCGGCCAGACGCTGAGCGTCCGTACCGGCAAAGCGTTCATCCACCGCCAGGGCGTCCGGGTCTATATCCACGGCAAAGCCCAGCTGGTTCAGGCGCTGGCTTGCCAGCTCCAGGCGCTTGGGTTCAAGGATCTGGCCAGAGGGCGAAAACAGGTAAATGCCCGAACTGTCCTGCTGCCCACAATGGCACTGGCCATGTTCGTGGTGATGGTGATGATGGTCGTGCTCGGGGCTGCTCATGATTAACCTTGAAAATAAAGTGCTGACATTTTAGCGAGACTACTGGGCGCCATCCAGCGGCGATTGGACTGTTTGAGCCTGCTTTTGCAACTTCTTCTGTTCGCGTCGTTTGCGGAAAAAATCCCGCAAGGCCTGGGCCGCCTCTTCGGACATCAAACCACCCGAGACACGGGTGTGGTGATTCAGAGTCGGATGCAAATGTAAGGACTCCACACTGCCACACACTCCGGTCTTCGGATCGGCTGCGGCCCACACCACCCGCGACAGACGCGCATGCAACAAGGCCCCCAAGCACATCATGCAAGGCTCAAGAGTCACAAACAGACTGGCTCCGGGCAAACGGTAATTGCCAACTTTACGCGTCGCGGCGCGCAAGGCCACGATCTCGGCATGCTGGGTGGGATCGTGATCACAAACCGTGCGATTGGAGCCCACAGACAGCAGCCTGCCGTCCGCATCCAATAGTACGGCACCTACGGGCACCTCGCCGATGCTGGCCGCCAGTTGAGCCTGCTCCAAGGCTAAAGCCATAGCCTGAGCATCACTCAAAACGTCACTCTCTGTTGGCGGTGGTAAGCTAGTTGGCATCGTCAAATCCATTGCGTTATTCAAACCCTGTCGACACAGCAAAAGGGTCATTTTACTGTCTATGCAGAACACTCCTGATTCTCACGCTATTTTGCGTGTTCGAGGCCTGAGCAAACAATACGCAAACGGGCATCAAGCCCTGCACGCTTTGGACCTGGATATTTGGCGGGGCGAGATTTTTGCCCTGCTCGGCTCCAACGGCGCAGGCAAAACCACCTTGATCAGTATTATCTGCGGGCTGGTCAATCGCAGCAGCGGCACCGTTCTGGTAGATGGCGCAGACAATGTCGCCGACTACAAGCGCGCCCGCCAGAAAATTGGCCTGGTGCCGCAAGAGCTAAGCGCCGATTCCTTCGAGACAGTCTGGAATACCGTCAGCTTCAGCCGTGGCCTGTTTGGCAAAGCCCCCAATCCGGCCCTGATCGAACAGATTCTGAAGGACTTGTCGCTATGGGACAAGAAAGACAGCCCCTTGATCACGCTCTCGGGCGGCATGAAACGCCGCGTCCTGATCGCCAAGGCGCTTTCCCATGAACCGGAAATCCTGTTTCTGGATGAACCTACCGCCGGTGTGGACGTGGCCTTGCGCCAAGGTATGTGGGCCTTGGTGAAACGGCTGCGCAGCCAGGGGGTCACCATTATTCTGACCACCCACTACATCGAAGAAGCCCAGGAGATGGCCGACCGCATCGGCTTCATCAATAAAGGTTCACTGCAGCTGGTGGAAACCAAAGACAATCTGATGCGCCGCCTGGGCGGTAAAACCCTGAGCCTGAATCTGGCCGAGCCGATCAGCACCCTGCCCGCTGCGCTGGAAACGCTGGGACTGCAAAGCACTGCGGACGGCATGAGCCTGCTCTACCCCTTGACCAACCGCGAACAAGGTCATGACTTGAGCAATTTGCTGGCGGCAGTTGGGCAAGCGGGGCTGACCATTACCGACATTCATACCCGCGAGCGCAGTCTGGAAGATATTTACGTTGAGTTTGTAGGGGCACAGTCATGAACTGGTACGCCATCCTGGCCATTTATCGCTACGAAATGTCACGCACCCGACGCACCCTGCTGCAAAGCATTGTGGCACCCGTGATTTCTACCGCCCTGTATTTTGTGGTGTTTGGCGCTGCCATTGGCCATCGCATTAATGAAATTGGCGGCGTATCCTATGGCGCGTTTATCGTGCCTGGGCTGACCATGCTGTCGGTGTTGACCCATAGCGTCTCCAACGCCGCCTTCGGAATTTACTTTCCACGCTTTACCCGCAATATCTACGAGATTCTGTCAGCGCCTATTTCACACTTCGAGGTGACCCTGGCCTTTGTGGGCGCAGCAGCCACAAAGTCGCTGTTTCTGGCAGCCATCATCCTGATCACGGCGCGGCTGTTTGTGCCTTATGAGATTGCTCACCCTATCTGGATGCTTTGCTTTCTGGCGCTAACCGCCCTGACCTTCAGCCTGCTGGGTTTCATTATCGGCATCTGGGCCGACAACTTTGAAAAGCTGCAATTCGTGCCCATGCTGATTCTAACCCCACTCACCTTTTTGGGTGGCACCTTCTATTCCATCGACATGCTGCCCGAGTTCTGGCAAAAACTGACCTTGCTGAACCCGGTGCTCTACCTGATCAGTGGCTTTCGCTGGAGCTTTTTTGATCTGGCCGATGTGAATGTGTGGCTGAGCCTGGGCATGACATTGCTGTTTTTAAGTGTGTTTCTTGCCGTGGCGGGCTGGATTTTCAAAACGGGCTATCGATTGCGCCCGTAAATAAAAAAGGCCGGGAATATTTCCCGGCCTCAGACTGCTGATAAACCCCTGGTTTTGCGCCCTGGGGGTTATTTTTTTGTTCTCCCGCCCAGGCGATGAGGTGTCGCTCACGATTCTACGGTTTTCGGTCGATCAGGCCTCAGATCACACCATCAGGCCGTTTGCGGGCCGGGGGCAAGCTCGCAGGCGCGTGAA
>NZ_JAHKKC010000037.1:0-24109 GCF_020496585.1 Alcaligenes sp. 13f | reverse complement strand
GGTCGCCCGGAACCAAGGAGTCCAGCGTGACCATTTCCCATTCATGTTGATAAGCAGTCGGGGTCTTAAGCATGAACGTATTATGAACAAGCCTGCTGTTTTATGGGAGGGTTTGTCAGCAGTCTGAAGCCGCATTACGCGGCTTTTTTTATTGAACGCTGGGGTTCAGGCCGCGCTGGCGGGCAAACCAAACACCCGGTCAAAGGTCCAGCTGAAAATAAAGGAATAAATCAGAAAGAACACCAGAATGGCTACTTCCATACGCAAGGCTTCCAGCAAGCCGACCTGATACCACCACATATACAAAGGCACGATAGCAATCACCAGGCCAGCCTCAAAGCTGATGGCATGCACACTGCGGCGCAACAGACTGCGGCCTTTGACAGCTTGGCGGGATTCCCAATGTTCGAACGCCGTGTTGAACACGTAGTTCCAGACAATCGCAATCACCGAGATCGCCACAGCAATGGGCGCGGACTCTGAAGCCTCCCCACCGGCAAAGTACGCCAGCAAGAAAGAAGAAAAAACAATGGCAAAAAACTCGAACAAACCCACGTAAAAAACGCGGCGTTTCCAACCCTGGAGTGTCATGACTACCCTGCTGCGGTGCATCAGCCTGGCACTGAAAGAGATTCAGCCGGACGAGACGATGCGTTCAAAAATGGAGTGGCAAATCCGATGCACAGGCCCTCAGCCCGCATCGAAGCTGCAATAAAGCGCACAATCCTACCACAGGCAAGCAGACGGTTTGCAGGGCAGCTCCAATAACCATTTTCAAACCCGATCGGGCAATATTGTTACCCAAGCCTTACGCCATTCACAGCCCGTATCACTCCTCATCAAATCGCATAATCTGTACGCCCCGCAGCATTTATGGTGTCAGTTCCAACCCTCAACCTCTGGACTGGAGCGAACAATGACATTACATAAAGCCAACACCGAACAGCTGCATGAACTCTTGTATCAAGCCCTGGAAACTGAATTGGGTGGGGAGCAAGTCTATAAAGCAGCCATTTCCTGTGCCAATAACGCGGACCTGAAAAAAGAATGGGAAGGCTACCTGGAAGAAACACTGACACACCAACAGGTGCTGAAAAGTATCTTTGAGGAGCTGGCACTGGACCCCGCCAAACAAACACCCGGCCGACAAGTACTGAAACAGATCGCCTCTGCACTGGTCAAGGCCATGGGGTTGGCCAAACAGGCAGGGGATCCGAAAGCGGCAGAGCTGGTCGCATCCGAATGTGTCATTCTGGCCGAAACCAAAGACCATCTGAATTGGCAGTTGATTGGCCTGGTTGGCGAGCAGAGCAAAGACAAGAAACTGGCGACTTTACTCAAACAGGCTCATGACGCCGTCGCTCCCGATGAGGGCCATCACCTGTACCATACCCAGGGATGGTCTCGCGAGCTGTGGATTCAATCCTTGGGATTTCCTGCCGTGCTGCCTCCGCCAGAAGAGCAAAAGCAAGTCGAAACGCCGATCGGGGCCTCGCGGGCCGAGCAGCAACGCAACAAGATGCTGTAAAAAAAGGGCCGCAAGGCCCTTTTATCTTTATGTATCGCCGTCCAGACGTCGGCGTGCTTTCAACGCGATGGAGGAATAATAGGCCTCCAATTTCTTGAGCTGTTTTTCATCCAGCTCCTCAACATCAATCAAGCGCTCATTGGCATCTGTCAGTGAAATAATCAGCTCATCAAGTTTTATATGCAGTGCCTTGCTATCTTTATTCTGATTTTGCTGAATTAAAAACACCATCAAGAAAGTAATAATCGTGGTTCCGGTATTGATAATTAATTGCCAGGTCTCCGAATAATTAAAATAAGGCCCGGACAAGGCCCAGACCAGCACGGCTAAAACAGCAACAGAGAACATGATGGGCGAGCCGGCAAAGCGGGTCACGGTCTTGGCAAAGCAGTCAAACAAACTGTCTACAGAATCTGGCTTGCAAGGTTTAACCACGGGTGGCTCCTCCTGCTTGCACGCAGAGGAGGAAAACGGGTCTTTTTCCAAGGAACGCTTGTCGTTTTTCATGGCAAATTCCTTATAAATAAAAGCAGTTTAGTCGGGAGCCCGCCTCATATATTTCAAATAAAAACGAAACTGGGCAAAACTCAAACAGAGCTCGATCAAGGACACACCTGATTTTCCTGCCACCGACTTGAGTCACACCGACGACAAGCCAGCCAAACGATTTGACCCAGCCTTATCCCCTTGTCTGATGCAAGGATAGCCAAGAACTCCTCTGTTTTTTTTACGGGTATTTGCGAACGAAATATCCTTTTACAGCTGACACTACCCAAGCCCCAACAAGATTTGTAAGATGCGGGCTGACTATCTTGCTTTCAGTTTGATAGTTTTTGTAGAAAGTACATTGCTGTCTTTTTTTAAAACACGCTATTTCCCATAGCCTTTATTTAAAAAGGAGCAAGAAGTGGGCAAGATTGACCATAAAACCATGTGTATTTTGTGCCAGACTCTGCCGCTTTCCAAAGCGCATACACCTAAGCATGCTTATATGGAACGCGTCACCAAAACAGAGGACTATGGAGACCAGGGAGCACAGAGCCTGTTTCGCTGCTCCGTTTGCCAAACTCACTGGCTTTATCAACAAGACAAATGGAAAAGTTGTCTGGGATTCAAGCTCTGGACCGGGAATGTAGATGACTATCTGTCCTCAACAAGAAATCCCGGCAAAACATGGGGACAGCAACAGAACCCCAGAAGCTCATCTCCGGGCTTTGACAATCGACCGTTCCATTAGCGCCTCCCGCATTCCATAGCGCGCATGACTCTTGAATTGTCATCATGAACGATTAGTCAGGTGCTCAAGCCAGCCTTGTTGCTCAAAACAGGGCTGGCTCGAAAAAAGAAAACGAGCGGGCACGAACAGCCCTGCGCAAAAAGCACAGGATGCTAATCATCAAGTGGGATATCAAAGCTCGGCCTATCAGAACGAGCCTTCAGGACCATGAAGCCGGGCAGGCGGCATGCATAAGAATGGCGGGCCCAGCAGGAATCGAACCTGCAATCTTCCCTTAGGAGGGGAAAGTTATATCCATTTAACTATGGGCCCGGCGGGTCTTTTGTGGAGTTCGCGCAAGCCGCATGTATACTGGCTTACACCGCATGAACACTGGCTTTCAAGCCTAGTACGGACTCACGACAATATCATTATTTGTCATTCAACATCATCCGTTATCATGCTGAACTGCTACAAAACTGCTACAGGAGTTGATGCTATGGCGTCCATTATAAAAATCGGAAACAGCTGGCGCGCACAGATCAGGAAAGCAGGGCGTAAGTCTATCAGCAAGACGTTTCCCACGAAAGCCCAGGCGATCCGTTGGGGATACGAAATGGAAGGCGGTGCCAAAGCCCAGTCCCGCCTGACCGTGGCTGAGGTCATTGCCAGCTACCGCGAGCAACGCGAACTGTCAGGACGGCCCATTTCCAAAAGAACGAACACACATCACATGCTAGAGAATTTGGCCAACGACGAGTTTGGTTTAGGCCAGCTCCGTGTGGAAAAACTAGAGACAGATGACCTGATCCAATACTGCAGGCGACGGCTACGCACGATTCAACCGAGTACCGCCAACATGGAAATGACGCAACTGGGTACTGTGTTACGTCATACCAAGGGCATGTTAGAACTGCAAATTGGGGACATTGTGGGTGACGCTCGCCCTGCCCTGCATCACTACGGCCTGATCGGCGCGAGCAACATGCGCACTCGTCGACCTACGGCTGCTGAGCTGGAAGCTATTTATAAGGAAATTGATGCCCGTCCACGTATGAAACACATGCGGGCGATTCTTACGGTAGCGCTACATACCGGAATGCGACGAGGAGAAATATTGCGGATCCGATGGCTAGACCTGGACGATACACGTCGTACTGTGATCATCCGAGACAGAAAAGACCCAAAGCAGAAAATTGGCAATGACCAGGAGATCCCTCTCCTGGGTGCTTCATGGGATGTCATCCAAGCTCAACCGCGCAAAGCGAATGAGCCACGCATCTTCCCTTACAACCCAAGCACAGTGAGCAACAATTTCACGCAAATATGCAAGAAGCTGGGCATCACTGGCTTGGTGCTTCATGACATGCGCCATGAACTGACCAGCACATTATTTGAGTCTGGCTGGCAGATCCCGGAAGTCGCCGTGGTAACAGGTCACAAGTCTTGGACCCAGCTCAAACGCTATACACAAATCGAGCCAACCAGCCTTCATGACAAACCTATCGCCTTTCGGAAGACAAGCTAGCCTGGGCCTGTTGGTAGCAAGCATCCAGATAACGCCCCAGCTCCCGGACATCCACAAACCGATTCCGACCCTCCACATAGCTGGGGATAGGAAATGTTCCGTCACTAATCTGATTACGCACAGTTCCATGCGTCAGGCCCAGCTCCTGGGCCACCTCTTTAACAGATACGCGCAGACGCCCGTACTTCAAATAGAGCATTGCCGCTGAATTAGCCACGGTCTGCCCCTCCTATACTGAAGATCCAGCATCGCTCTGAAGTGCTGCCAGTGGTTTTGATTGCACTGTTGACCACACGCTGGCCCTCATACTTATAGCGGCGACTGGTCTTTAACAACTGCTTCAACTCACGCACCGGCGGTATCTGCTGCTTATGATCGGCGGCCACAGTCACAAAATGGTTCAGGTTGATGGCCACTTGGCCTTTGACCCTAGAATGATTCAAGCGCTGGTTCAAATCCTCCCCTTCTCCCTGGTTCAAGTATTCATACATATCCCAAAACTCCTGTACCAATGGATGATCAGCACTTAAGGCCTGCTCCCGCTGCTTGGCCATGAGCCGAAAATGCTCATGCAGCTCGTGGAGCTGATTGTCGGTGATGGGTACAACCAACTGCAACGCTTCGGCCAACGCCATCATCTGAGCGTGATTCAAGGCAATGCGAACAGTCTTAATACCATCTTGATCCAACAAAGCTGCCTGATGCTCCTCGGTTTTGACTGTCACTATCTCTAATACTTCCTTAGCCTTCAAAACGGACTGCAATGCAAATCCGCTCAATTCCTCCACAGACATTTGGCGAATCTTTCGATAAGCAGCAGCTGTGCCTCTGGTGTGGCTCGACTTATCAAAGTACAAATGCACAATCCGCGACAAAATAGCCTCTGAGGCGCTAACGGTATTGTTCTGCGCAATTACAATCGCTCCCCGGAACGGCGGCTCATAGGTTTCGTTACCACTGGTGGCCATACCCCTCGATCGCAAACTACGCCCGTTATAGGCAGTCTTCAGCTCGTCCCAGTCGAATGACTTAACATGTGCCTTGCCATCACCGCTTTGCTCTCGGTCTGACTCAATCAACACTGAGGGCATGTTGGCTGTTTGTGCAAAGCTACGCGCCCGACCAGCATTTGTGGATTTAGCCGGATCCCAACCTTCATGATCATCCCGACCTAGCAACTTCCAAATGAACTCAATCACACTGGTCTTTCCTGAAGCGGCTTCACCAACGATTTCAAGAAAAGGATAGCTTTTCTGCTCCTGGCGGATTTGCTCCGCAAATAAGGATCCGAAGAAGAACGTCAGCGCAGCCAGCCCATTATTTCCATAAGCCTCGGCAAAATATTGGAACCAGTCCTTCTGGTAGTCTCGCAAATCGGGATTGAGTTGCACGTCCACAGACTGCAGCAGGCTTTTCAAGGAAACCTTACCCAGATCAAAATAGTCCTCCTCATTGATCTGATATATCTTTCCGTCCCGTACCGCGATGTTCCGATACACATAGGTGTCGAACTCACGGGCATAACCGATAAAGTCCACCGTTTCTACTCGCTTAATGTCGAACAACTGGTGGCGCATCGTGCGCTCTAACATGGAGTTGGTCCCGGTGTAGACCGCACCAGGTGCAATGCCCAGCAACCGCTTTTTGAACTCGCTGGCTGTCGATATCTGACCTGCTGTGAAAGTATTCTTGATAGCAGCGCCATCGTGTGGAAACTCCACTCTGAAGTAATACCAGGACTCATCCGTGATCTTGTTTTGTTGAAAATACAGGGGCGTAGGCAAGCAATTGGCAATCTCGCGGATGCCTCCCGCCTCACGCATGGCCAGCTCGCGCAACTCTTCTTGATCTAAGCCGGATTTCTCTTCCGATATTCGGTCAATGGCTCTGTGATACTTCTCGATATCCAGGTCAAACCAGTACTGACGATTGCCGAAGCCGAACTCAAACGAGTTCAGGCCCTTCTTCTCGAAGATCAAACGACCGCGCTCTGCTGCCGTCTTGGCCGTCAACAAAGCGCCTTCGTAGAGGTATTCGTCCAGACCCGCTTGGCTTAGGTAGTACTTCTCAGGATCTTCCTGGTTGCGATCAAGCAGAAGTAAATCGCTCCAATCCCGCTTGGTTTTTCCTTGCGGAATCACAGCGGCTTGGCACAACCAACCTTCAGACTCAGCCCGATCCTTCCATTTACGGATATATGAGCGTCCCGCCTTGTCGCCATCTAGAGCCCATACCAGGCTGGGCGGCTGGCCCTTACGGGCCTCGCGCAACTGCTCCAAGGCCGTCCCTGGGTAGTTGTTGCATGTCAGAGCTGCGACTGCCGGAGTACCCGCTTGGGTCAAGGCAATAGCATCGAATATGCCTTCCACGATCCACAGCTTACGAACCTCTTCCAGCTTCACCGTTGGTGGCACAAACCAATTTCCCTGGTAGGTACCGCCATACTTGAAGTTGGCCTTCTTCTCGAAACGGCCAGGTTCATCAATCAGGCGTTCCCACCAGGTATTGCCAACAACAAACCGCACGGTGGCAGTGCCAATCTTGCGGTCCTTGTCGTAGAAGTTTTCCTGTGTGTAGCAGCCCTTGATCAACGACAGGTCGAATCCTCGGCTGATGTTCAGATACGCGTCTGCGGCCGCCGTAGGGCTTTCCTTTGTTTGCGGGTAACGGCGTGACCAATGCTCGAATAAGTCCGGGTACAGCTTTTTAATCGGGATCTCGTAGCCGCAATTATTCAAGCGACCGCATTTAATAACCCATGGATTATCTGCCTTGGTGTAAAGCTCCTTTTTGCCGCAGGATGGGCAGCGCCCCTGCCGCAGCCAGCCGGAGCGCTCCTTGAAGTCAAACTCGCCCAATTTGATTAAGGCTTCGTTCAAAATGTCAGGGGACATGAGCATTTAACGATCAACCAGTTTGCGGAACTCGGTAAAGCGAAAACCGCTTTTGGATTCCAGGGTTATCAAAGACTTGTTCTCATACACGGCGCTGGCTCGCGCCTGGTTCAACTGTGCTTGAGTAAGATGCCGATGCAGTGATTTCTGATCAGCAGTTGGGAGAGTCTGTTTCATGCTTGCTCTCCTTCATTAATTGCACCAGGTGGCTCTGGCAGATGCTGCCAATGAGTAACCCGTCCGTCGCCGTGGTAGTCCATTTCACCGTTCGCACGCTGCCAACGACCATCACTTCCACACAGGCTCACGTCAGGCCCTGTTGCCTCTTCATCTGGATCGCCACCTTCCCAAAACGCAAGCACTTTTGTGCTCGAAAAAACGCCCGGAGGAACCTCTGGCAGCCGGTCACAAACACTTATCCATTGCCCTGGTGCGGTCATTTTCGTGGTGTCAGGCAAATAATCTGACAAGGCCTGTGCTGGCATACCTGCTTTCACATCGTCAGGATGCAATATGAACTGATCGTCCACTGCCGTTGTGCTGCGCACTGAATTACTCATTGACATCGAAAATGCTCCTCTGTGACGACTGATTGAGCACATCAAAAACGTGCTCGACCTCAGACCGCTCCATAACCGGAAGGTCAACACTTGGATCCGGCAGACCGGATGGGGAAATGGTGCGAACTGCTTCTAAGGTGGCCACCCAGGAGTGGCCGCAAGGCACCTTGTTGCACAAGAAATAAACTTTGCGCATCGTTCGGGAAACGCCAGTGCTGGTTCGGATCTGTGCACGGCTACCGCAATGTGGGCAGTCCATGCCTACGCGGAGTGCCATAGCGCTACTCCTTCTTACCCTGACGCATCTGCTCCAACCCCATGCGGAAGCAGATTCGGGCGAACTGTGCAAGGGGCCGTTCGTCGGCAGCAGCCAACTCACGTACTTGCGCCATCTCGGCTGGTGGTAAACGCAAGCCGATCATTTGGGTCTTTTGTTCGGGGCTGGTTCGCGCTGCCCGCTTAGTGGTATGTTTCATGGCGTGACTCTCGATATAAGGTGTGACAACCAAATTATCGATTCAAACGAATCCATTGTCAAACAGGAAGCATTCAAATGAGTCTAGGCGAGCGATTAAGAGAAGAAAGAAAACGCAAAAATCTTGACCAAGCTGCATTTGCTGAGCTTGGTGGTGTCAAAGCTCTCGCACAACGAAACTATGAGACCGGAAAGCGTTCACCTGATGCCAAATACTTAATCGCACTGTTGGAGCACGGTATCGATGTTCAATATTTGCTGACAGGCACACCGATGGTGAAAGAAGCGGCGATAGAGAAAGAGCTGGCGGCCCTTTCAGACGCATGGGAGGCAATTGATTGGGCGCTGGCCGAAGCTAAAAAGACCCTGCCGCCCGAGAAAAAACGCAAAGCAGCCGAAGCACTGTATATGGCGGTGAAAACAGGAGAAGGTCAGGCCAAACCGTTAGCACGCCTAGTAAGTATGGCGGCGTAAAAAAACCCGCGCCTCTGGCACGGGTTGAGTAATTATTTAGAAAATGTGCTGAGCGTATCGAAAAAAACACTTAGACCAGGTGCCCCTTGATCGTCGTAATACAGCTTGTTGAAATCCGCTGTCCAATAGCCATTTTCGTCTAACAGGCCATCAAAATCCACAACAGGTAAGAATGTCTTGACCGCTTTTAACGCATTTTCACGACTGATCCTAACCTCGTAGGCAGGTGACTTCAGTAACTTCTGACTGTAGGGATTTATTGTGGTCTCCAGCGCCACTGCACGAACCGTAATTTCATCTACATCCGTGTGGATGAATGGTCTATAAACACCATAAATCAATGCTCGCTTCAGTTGGCTCTCAATAACACTTTGAGAGTCGCCCTTAAAAACAGACTTCCCCAGTCTAACTTTAAGGGGCTTTTCACTCTCCACCTTCAACGTATTATTGTCCTGAACATAGTCCGAAAATTCCTCAAACATCTCGATCGGATTTGTGAATTTTTCTATAGCTTGAGCATTCACTCCGCTAACGACAAATAAGCCAGAAATTAAAATCGTAAAAATACTGCGCTTCATCCCAACATTCCCCTGTTTAAGTTGATTGAAAACGCTATCTTTTATAACATTTTATTTCAACCAACCAACGAGCTGTACAGGAATGAACGTGCATTATCTTTTCGGCGAACCATCCACGGAGACTACGCCACACCGTGACTACTTAAGGGACCTCCTGGCAGAAGCTACACCACTGGAGGCTACTGACCTAGTCGAATTAAAAAAAAGATGCACGCTTAATTGCACGTCAGATCAATTTGACGTTCGCATTTTGATTTCAAATACTTAGAAGCAAAGCCCCTTTAATTAGGGGCCTATTTTAGCCCTATCCGTTTTCTTCTTCGCCTTCAGATTCTTCCGCTTCTTGGGTTTCCAAATCAAGCGTCAGTCGTAAACCGCCAGAACCATCCAGACTGTGCTCCAAGTTTTTCACAAGCCACTCGATCTCCCGAATAGGCGGTTTCATATTCGTAAATTTGACCCGATACTGTGGCGTCATTTCGGGTCGGCTGACTGCCATACTGAATTTCATACTTGCTGTGCCGCGACGAATCCGCTGCCACTCAGCCTGTGCGGCCTGTAAAGCGTCTGTCTCGTTGGCATATGTCTCGCGCAGGTGCTTTGCATTGCCCAGAACCCCTACGACCACAGAGCGCTTCTTACTTTTACGGGTATCAAGCCACATTGCTTTAACGCCGGTGTATGAATCCCGCCCCACCTGCTGAAAGCTATGGCTATCACCATCACTTCGTAGCAGCTCCAACAGAGGCATCTGCTGCCCGTTTTGAGTTCTGGCGCCAGTAATCACCAGGAACACCAGTCGCCCGTCTTTAACATTGGCCACGGCATCGTGGCGCTTGCCAATACGATTCAAGAATGCCAGGTCAGACTCATTGGTTTGATCAATGTGCTCCACCTTGATCTTGGCGAACATCGGATCCACTACTGGCTTCAAGCCATGATCTGCCGCGACAGCCTCCACAATCTCCTTCACGGTCTTTTTATGAAAGCTGCGCTCAGTACGCGTGCGTAGCGGACTGGTCATATCCGCAGACCGGCCACGCAACGTAATGATGTCGGGTGTGCCGCTATGCGTCAGCTCGTCTACCGTAAACGTACCTTTGTCGACCAGGCCGATATGACTCCAGCCAATTGAGACTGCAAGCACGGCTCCCAATGGCGGAATCTCCAACAAGCCATCGTGATCACTAAGGGTAATGTCTAACTGGTCAGCTTCATCACCACGACATTCTCGAATCGACAGACTAATCAAACGCGGATTAAGCGCCGGTGCCAGATCTTTACCGTCCAACAGCACGCGCCAAACCGCACGAGGATAAAGGGGATTCATAGACAATGCCGCCTTACAGTAATACGTGCGAGGGGAGTTTTAAATCGCCCAGGAAGGCATCGGCTTTATCCTCGTCAATGCGAGTCAAGGACACACTGAACTCGATACGACGCGCCTGGCCAAATTGATTGTGTACGGACTGGCTTTCCGTCAGGTTCGTAATCACATAAACCCCATGGAAAAAACCCAGGCCATCCACCAAAGTGAAGGCCTTACCCGTATCACCCATGTTCCGTAAGAAGCTGATAGACGCTGCCATGCCCATCTGGCCAGGGGCGAGCCACCCAGGCAAAGTAATGGTTTCGTCGCCTACGCCCAGGTACTGAAAAGCAGCTCTGGCACCTACACGACTGCTTTGTGCGTGACGCCAAGATGTCTGCCGCTCAAGAGTTTGATACGCTGCCGTGTTCATTCCAAACATGAACAGACCCAATGCCATCATCATTCTGGGATCCTCAATAGTCGGTTAGGCTGGAGCGCTGCCGGGCACGCTGCTCATTCTTGTATCGCTCCAGCTCCAGGCGTACTGCCTGGGCGATGTCCGTCGGACTTTGACCAGCCTGCGGATAGATATTGATCTCGATGTGGTCACCTCCTTGGCTATACCGGGAGCTTGTGGACTCTTGTCTGTAGGTGTTCTGCTGGACCTGGTGCTGGATAGATGGCCGAGTGTCGAACACCAAAGCCCCCACACGCTGCAAGGCCTGCTCCACGGTCTGACCCACGCGAGAAAGCACATCACCGGCTGGAGCTAAGAAACTGCCTAGGCGCTCGCGTAATTGATCCAGCATTAATACCGGCTCATTGCCCACGTCAATTGAAGCAGGCACCACCGGCGGCGGCAACACAGGCAGCTTTTCCTGCCAGCGGATCAGCCCCTCCTCGTTCACCAGTTGAGGAACCTGCTCCATGCGAGCAATCGGCTCCTGTACTTTTGAAACTGGTCGAGTATGTTCACGCTGCTCCTGGAGCTGGAGCGGATTGATCTGAGCCACCACCTGGCCAACCCGCGACAATACCCGACTCACGGGATCAAAGAAGCTACCCAGACTCTCCCGTACTTGAGCCAGCATTGATACCGGCTCATTACCCACATCATTTGAAACAGGCACCACCGGCGGCGGCAACACAGGCAGCTTTTCCTGCCACCGGATCAGCCCCTCCTCGTTCACCAGTTGAGGAACCTGCTCCATGCGAGCAATCGGCTCCTGTACTTTTGGAACTGGTCGAGTATGTTCACGCTGCTCCTGGAGCTGGAGCGGATTAATCTGAGCCACCACCTGGCCAACCCGCGACAATACCCGACTCACGGGATCCAAGAAGCTACCCACACTCTCCCGTACTTGAGCCAGCATCGATACCGGCTCATTGCCCACATCATTCGAAGCAGGCACCACCGGCGGCGGCAACACAGGCAGCTTTTCCTGCCAGCGGATCGGCCCCTCCTCGTTCACCAGTTGAGGAACCTGCTCCATACGAGCAATCGGCTCCTGTACTTTTGGAACTGGTCGAGTATGTTCACGCAGCTTCTGCAGTTTCTGCAAAGGCCTTGCTTGCTCCACTGCCTCAACCGCTTTAGAGATGTACTTGTGTGCCTGGGCTTGCAAGGGATTAGCGCCAGCGGCCATTACCACACCAGCAGACAGCACGGTTGCGACAAGCCCCTTAACAGCCTTGCCTACAGTCGGTTTACGCTGCGTCACACCGATAGCCGCACCCTCGGAGATGTTCTGACCGAAGCCCATAAAGACACGGCTGGGCGAGTGAATCCCCAGCTTTTCTTTGAACCAGCCGGTGACCTGGTCGCCCAGGCCGGTGATCGAATCCTTTACGGCACCGGCCATTCCCTGGATACCGTTGACTAGGCCCGACAGCATCATCGAGCCAAAGCCCGTAAATTTTTCAGGCAGCTCCACACCAAAGTAGGACATGACGCCAGACATCACCTGATAGAACAACCCCAACGGTGACCAGTTAAGAATGACTGCACCAATGCCAGCCAACCCCCCTGATGCTCCCAGCGACAAATCAGACCAGAACTTTGTGAATAGCCCCTGCACTGCCGACCAGGCACGGCTTGCACCATCGCCCAGGCCGCGCAGCATTGCCATACCTGCTTCACTCAACGAGCTGGGTAACTCAATGCCCAGGTAGCGCATCACCCCGGCCCAGGCCTTGTAGACCCAGCCCAAAGGCGACCAGTTCACCAGCAAAGCAGTTACTCCTCCCACTCCCTGGTCAAACGCGGATTTGACCTGGCCCCACAACCCAGCAAAGAATTGCCGAATAGGTTGCCAGTACTTGATGATCAAGTAAGCACCGAGCGCTATTGCAGTGATCGCCAAGCCAATGGGATTAAGTAGCAACAAGCGACTGAACGCCAAGAAACCCCGCGCCAGCATGGAAAAGGCCCTACTACCGACTTTCGCGAGTAGAGATAGAGCGCCTCCACCCTTGATCCCCAGCATGCTAAGCCCAAACCGAACCATGACTATTGGGCCAAGAATGGAAGCCAGCATAAGCGTCAACGCGCCACCGGCTGCAATAACAACCGCCAGGACAGCCGCAACACGCACCAGCCCTGAAGTCAGTTCAGGATTGGCAACCATCCAGGACTTAATACTCCCTACAACACCAGTGACCCACTTCACCAAGCCACGTAAGGCACCGTTCTGCTGCTCCTGCAACTGGATACCCAGGTCTTCCCAACCGCTGCTTAATTCATCCAAATCCCCCTTCATGTTGTCACCCATAATCTGGGCCACCTGTCGCGATTCACCCGAGGCTTGCCGCAAAACTTCGATCAAGGCTTGCAGTGCGCCGTTACCAGCCTGCTGCACCAGAACCGTCATTGCGGCACCCGCTTCTTCGCCCGCAATGGCCTTTAGAAGGCCACCGCGCTCCACATTGCCCATTTTGGCTGTGCGTTCATGTATTTCTGAGAGCAAGTCAGGCAACTGACGCATATTGCCTTGAGCGTCTTTAACTTTGATCCCCAACTGCTCCAAAGCCTTAGCCGCCTCTTTAGGCGGTGCGGCCATACGGCTGAGAATCGCGCGAAGAGCAGTTCCGCCCATCGAGCCCTGAATACCAGCATCCCCCAGCTTGCCCGCAGCAGCCGCCATAATCTCGATGTCTTGACCATAGGCAGCCGCATTAGGCGCGGCATATTTCATGGTCTCGCCCAGCATGTGGATCGAGGTGTTGGAGCGCGTGAATGCCGCAACCATCACATCACCGACCTTTGTCATGTCGGCGGCCTGCAAGTTGAAGCCGGTCAGAATATTGGAAGCAATATCGGCTGTCTGGCCTAAGTCCATATCCCCCGCCTTGGCTACATCCAACATGGCAGGCATCGCAGCGATGATGTCCTCGGGCTTAAATCCAGCCATCGCAAAGAAGCTTTGCCCTTGTGCCGCCTCTGTTGCGCTGAACATGGTCTTTTCACCCAGCTCCCGCGCTTGTTGGCGCAATGCCGCCAATGCCTCGTCGTTGTTACCCAGACGAGACAAAGCCTGCACCTTACTCATGGTGGCATCAAACTCAAGACCAGGCGCCATCATCTTCGCGCCGGTGTACAACGCACCAGTCCCCACTGCCAGGCCAGTCGCGCCAGTGGCCGCCATGCTTGAAGTCAGAGCCTGGCCGCGAGCCATACGCTCTTTAGCCGCATTGACACGCTGCTGCTGCCGGGCAACTTGATCCAAGCGCGATCTCTGTTCAGACAATGCCCGATTGGTTTGCGCGATGTTTGAGCGTAGCTCACGTTCGCCAGAGGACAGTTGACGGGTCGACCTCCCTGCGGAGTTAAGCCTAGTTCGCAGGGTCTGCAGCTCAGTACTTTGCTGGC
This sequence comes from Alcaligenes sp. 13f, assembly GCF_020496585.1. Taxonomy (NCBI): domain Bacteria; kingdom Pseudomonadati; phylum Pseudomonadota; class Betaproteobacteria; order Burkholderiales; family Alcaligenaceae; genus Alcaligenes; species Alcaligenes sp. 13f. Next base: position 9,676 of record NZ_JAHKKC010000037.1, on the reverse strand, counting down.
CATGCGTCTGTTTCAGTCGCTGCGCGTCTGTCACGGCACGTTTGAACTCTTGCTGCATCGCTCGGGTAGGCTGTGCGACTCCACCCATTGCGCGGGCTAATTGCTGCACCCGGCCCTGGGCCTGCTGCAGCTCTGTCTTGGTTTGATTAAGTCCAGCCGACAGCTCCCGAAAGCGGCCTACGTCCTTCTGAGTGGCCTCCAAGCCGCGCAGCCGGTCGCGTAATTGCTTCAGTGATTGGGAGGATGTGCCTGCCCCGCCTCGGATCCTCTGAAGTGGAGCGGAGATTTTGTCTTGCAGGGCAGTGAGAATTTTAAGTTGTAGGGTCTTGCTCATGTCGATTCCAGACCCTACATCCGTCAGGATTCGGGCTGAGTGCGCTCGCGGGCGCGTTCATGCCAGTCCATCAGTTCAGACACGGTCATGCCTGTCATGGCCGACGGCGGCCAGTGAAAGACCACGGCCAGGTCGGCCATGATCTCGTCCACACTTAATGGAAGTCCTGCTGCAGCTTCTTCTGTGCCAAAAAAGTGGCAACTTCCACACCCAAAGCAGTCAAATCAGCCGGATCCAAATTTGCCACCTCCTGCTCTACCAGCGCTGGCTGACTGATACGGGGAATCAGCTTGATCAGACTGGACACATCCAGGTTAGCCAGGTTGGCCAAGTTCAAGCCGCGCAGCTCGCCGGACTTGGGTTTGCGCAACTGCACATGCGTGATTACTTCTGTCCCGCGCTTGATGGTGGTCTCCAGCTCGACCTGGCCAGGCTGGGTAGCGACCGGGGTTTGTGTCTGGATCGTTTCGTCTTTCATGGTTTTCTCTTTTGGAAAAAGGTTTACAGGCCCAGAGCGGCACGGATGCCCTGGCTCAGATCATTGCCACCAATGCGTTTGATCAGATTGATGGCATCGATCTCGATCAGCTCTTCGCCATTGAGCGTGAGCTTGTAGTAGCTCAGTGAGGTCGTGATCTTCTTCTTGGTGTCTTCACCGGCCTTGGCGGTGCCCATGTCGATCTCGCTATGACGGCCACGCACCACAATTTCGAGTGCTTTCACTTCGGCCACATCATCGCTTTGCACGGCACCAGCGAAACGCAGGCCGAAGGAGCCATGTGTCATAGATCCGAATTGGCGGAACACCTGGGGATCGAAACCGCCCACGGTCCACTCCATCGTCATTTTTTCCATGCCAAAGTCGATGTCGACAGGCACGTCCATGCCGCCACCGCGCCACTCTTCCATTTTTGCGGTCAGCTTGGGCAAGACGATCTCTTCGACCTGGCCAATGTAGTTCTGGCCTTCGTTGAACAAATTGAAATTCTTGAGCTTTGCAGGTAATGCCATCGTTAGACCCTGTTATACCGCCTGGGAGACGCGCTGAGCGAAGTCCACCAGGTAGCGGTTAGTGATGCGCTGACGGAAATTCAGGTTTTCCAGCGGTGGGACCGGCGTGTAGTCGTAGTCGATGTAGGCCTTGCCCGACTGCAGTACTTCAGCGGTGTTGGGTTCCTCATCAAACCAGGCCTGGCCATCAATGATGTAGCCCAGGGACTTCAACTCGCGGAACTTGGCATTAATCCCTTCAATGATGTCTTTGATCAAGGATGGGTTCATCGGACCGTCGACCGCCCACATATGGCCCTCGGCCATCGTGTCGGCCAGGACTTGCGCCGTGCGTGTGTAGTTCTCAAAGGGATAGGGGCTTTGCGGACCGGCGCAAGTGCGGGATCCCCAGAACCGGAAGCCTTGCCGGTTGATCAGGGTGGTGATGTCCTTTTCGTTCAGATAGCCCGCATCGGTCGCTGGATCCTGCAGATCCCAGAACACATCCCGAGAGATACCCGTCGCGCCATTGATGACGATATTGGACAGCGTCTTATGCCAGCCCACCTCCTCGTCCAGCTTGGCACGCAAGCCCAGGGCAAAAGCGGACGCAGCGATAGCCGATTCTGTTTTAGATGCCGTATCAAAGCGCATCAGCTCAGGCCAGATAAGCATCAGCTCACGCTGCCCGAACGTTTCACGAAACGCGGCGGCCTCTTCTTTGGTCTGGCTGACCAGATCAGACGCATACGCAAAGCCACGCAGCTTATTCGCGATTGTGGCCAGCTCGGCGGTAATGGCAGCATTCTCCAGGCCTGGTGCGCCAATAATGCGGGGTTTGACACGAGGACCCGATGACTGCGCCGCTAGCAAGGCCTGCATGCCGGTGTATCGACCGGAGGCATCGGAACCACCGATCACATTGGCCGTCGTCTCTTCTGGCGTTACGCCTTCGGCCACACGCACGACCACCGTAGTGGGCGATGCCTGGGCAGCCATTGCATCCAACGAGCGTGCCAGCGTGCCCTTCTCACCGGCCTTGCCCACGGCAGACAGCACATTGGTCAGCAGAACCGGGCGATTGAGGGGAAAAAGTTCGGCATCAGCATCGTCAGCCGTGGCCACCATGCCGACAATGCCGGTAGAAATAGTGCGAATGGGTCGTGTGCCACCTTCAATTTCAGTGACACGGACACCGTGATGATAGTCAGCCGCCATGCGGGCCTCCCTATGAGCGTGATCGGGTTAGAACAGCTCTATGGTGGCGTGCATGGCGGCGTAGTTCACCGCTGGCGACTTCTCAGATAGGCGTTAAGAAGTTAACAGCAGAAATATCACAAAGCATAAAAATGATTTATGCCAGATAACAAAATGACTGCGGGGGATGCTTGTGTGGCAAAAGCGACTCTAACTCTATAGGTTGCTCGTACTCGACGACGCTTTTTACCTCAATCGCATGAGCCGTATCGCGGTCAGCGAAGTACTGGTCAAAAAACTTACGAGTAATCCCTGAGAAATTGCGTGTTTTTCTCCATAAAGAATCTGGGCTGTCGCTTAATATGCTAGCGATTTCAAACTCCCCCACAACCTTCCCTACCGGCAAAGTGGCATAAATTACTACAGTACGAACAGATGGATCTTTAAATACAGCCTTACGAAATTCGTACTTCTTTTCACCACTCAAAATTTTAGATACGTATTCAGGTTTAATAGACAATAAGACTTTCATCGATTTGACCCAGGCGAGCGATGTTAAGTAGCTGGGCAGGAGTCAGAGGGACGAGGCTCCAGCGCAGAGTCCGGTCAATACCTACTTCATCAGCCAGTTGCTGACGGGTCGGTCGTCGGTTGAGAGCGACATTATAGGAGAAGCGGATAACGTGAGGGTAACGCCGTCGATCCCAAAAATCGTTTAGCTCTGGCTCAGTAAATACGCTATATGGCCCGCAATACCGAAGAAACTCGTCCTTTGACTGAAAACTTGACAGGTGGCGGTACTCTTCTATGACACAAATTGATGTAGCTACGGACCGATATTCTGCTGGACCTTGGTTGTCCGTCGTACGGTAGATAACTATGGGTGTTCCGGGTGTCAAACGGTTCATGCCCGGAATGGCACCTAGATAGACTTTATGAATGCTATTTGTGTGAGAAACGTCCTGAATAATACGAGCGTTTTCATTCACCAACATCGAATCCGGCAAGAGCCGCGTATGCCACTCAGGCATGAGTGCGAGCATGTAGGGAGTAGAACTCGCTAGATTGACCAGTGGATAACTCTGCATAGGGTCAACATAGGGGGTGTGTCGCACACGTCGAAGATACACTCCCTCTCTTCCATTCGGGGTAGTCTTGTGTGCAACCAACTGGAAGCCATAGGAACCAAACAGATTTATCAAGCTCTGATGATGATCAAAAATCGTGACATAAATCTCATTGATCTGCCTATCCAACGCATGATCAAAAACCTTCTTTAGAAACCTCTCCCCAAGTTTAGTACCGTGCGCATTTATCTTAAACGTACCTACTTTGATGCGCATATGTGCTGGAAGTATCGGTACTACGTCCGATACGGCCTCGTCCTCGGTTTTCAAATACAAGAACCCATCCAAGCATCCATTATCCGAGTAGAAAACATACGTGCATTCACCTTGCGCAGCTTTTTTATTAAACCATTCGGTAAACTCTTTATAATCATTTTTTAAAGAATCAAAGAACGGATCTGCAAGATCAATTTGTGAAAACAGACGATATTCAAGTGCCATTTTTTCCCACCACAGAAATTTTTCAAAACCAAACTGAGTTACGTTGTGTTTTGAAATGTAGTGTTTTAACTAATTCTTGGCAACTGAGGAGCGCTGTATTTACTGCTTGACCTGCCTAACCAACTGCAGCACCGCGTCTCACTCACTCTTATTCAGAGTGCTTTTCGACAATTAGAGGTTTCAAGCTCTCGCAATGCACTCTGGTTTTTTGGGCCAATCGATAGCATTGGGAAACCCAGCTTGTTGTGGTACATCAAGCAGTGCTTGTCGATACTCGGCCAAGCTAGACTGCTCAACCGCTTCAAACGAAGTAAAGCGTAACGGGTTGTTCACGATGGAGTCCAACTCTAGTAACAACGCATCACGCTGTGCACGAGCATTGGTAGAAAACTCATACGCAAGCGCTTCTTCACCATACTGCTGCCACAGATCGGCAATATCCTCTGAAGTGGGCATAGAGGTATTTTCTAACCGCCAATCCATAATGAATGGCGCACCACTTTGCTCACCCGTTGTGCGATTAATTGGGTGCCCCACCCAAAAGTCCTGGCCGTGTACAGCAGCAGGGTATTTTTTCAACAAAACATAGATCAGATTATCGTGTCGCATTTCACTGTCCTATCAGGCTTGAGGGGTGCCGATTTTGACGGCTCGAAACCACATGGAGTTAACTCCTGACTGCGTTCGTGCGCCTACGACAACATACCCATCTGGAACGTTGTACGCATAACTTCCACCAGGTGAGACGCTACCGCCCGTCTCAACCGCATCAGATTGCCAAACGCAATCTTTGCCAGTTGGCGCTTTAGTGTTGGGGTTGAAATTGCCTGCATGCCAAACGCGGTGTTCTCGAACGAAGACCTCTTTCTCGCCATTTCCACCAATACGAAAAATCTGTGCTTTCTGTCCAACATTTACGAACTGAAGTCCGTAGTCTGTTGCCCCTGTGATGTTGCCAACAATTTCCCAAGCTACGCCTCCGGTGTCAGAAACAAAGCCAATAGTCGGAATTGACTTTTTGACAGACAGATTGCCCGTCATTTGATCACCGGCCTTGCTGACAGGCGTGTAGCCCAAGGCTGGCTGATAGTTGCCCTTTGGCTGGAAATTGTCAGGGTTCAGGTTCTTGGTATGCCAGAGCTCGCAGGCATTGCGCCAGGTATCATTTGTTGGGAACCAGCCTTGCAGGTAAAACCTGTCCGTGTACGGGTCTGTTGACAGACGCATTGCCCCCCGTGTTGACGAGTACTGCATATCAAAAAAGAACTGGCCACCGCCAAATTCAGGAGCTGCGCCACTTCTATAATAGAACCCTGTCGGATTAAAGCTTTCTCGACCCCCAGGAGGGGAGCCAGCAGTGCTCCCCAAACCATAGTCGCCCAAAGCTAAAGAGGTCTTCCACGTTTGCCATACCGAACCCGCCCGGCCACGATAGAACATAACCCCAGTGCTTCCGTTAATTAGAATCTGAGCACCAGTCGACCCTATCTGACGATGGATTAATAGACCACTTCCAAAACCCGGCGGTAAGTCTGCGACAGTACTGTTTGCCCAGTACAGACCAGATGGAACCCCAGCATCGTTGATAGAGGCGGAGGGGAACTTATCGTAGCTAGCGCCTGCACCAGAGCTACCCAGGCCGAAGGACTTCCCCACAGCGAGTAGCTTACCGTCTGTATCGTCATTCGGGCTTGATTGAATATTGTCGCCAAAGCCGTGCGCCACCACCTCCTGAACGAAAGCGGTCGTCGCAATCTGTGTTGTCTTCGTTGTTGTCGAGGCTGTAGGAGCAGTGGGTACACCCGTTAAGGCCGGGCTGGCCTTCGTTGCATAGGCACTGAGCTGACTCTTATCTGCTTTCTTAGCAAGCAGATCCTGCACAGTGGCCGCAAAATTGGGATCGTTGCCCAGCGCCTGGGCCAACTTCTTCAAAGTATCAAGAGCAGCAGGGGCAGAATCAACCACCATCGCTACCACTGCATGCACGAAAGCAGCAGTCGCCAACTGGGTGGTCTTCGTTGCAGTCGAAGCCGTAGGAGCAGTGGGTACACCCGTTAAGGCCGGACTGGCCTTCGTTGCATAGGCACTGAGCTCACTCTTATCTGCTTTCTTAGCCAGCAGATCCTGCACAGTGGCCGCAAAATTGGGATCATTGCCCAATGCCTGTGCCACCTTCTTCAGAGTATCAAGGGATGCTGGACTGGAGTCGACCAATAGCGCCATCACAGCATGCACGAAAGCAGTCGTCGCCAGCTGTGTTGTCTTCGTTGCTGTCGAAGCTGTAGGAGCAGTCGGTACACCCGTTAATGCCGGACTGGCTTTTGTTGCATAGGCACTGAGCTCACTCTTATCTGCTTTTTTAGCCAGCAGGCCCTGCATAGTGGCCGCAAAATTGGGATCATTGCCCAATGCCTGTGCCAACTTCTTCAAGGTATCAAGAGACGCTGGGCTGGAGTCAACCAGCAGGGCCACCACAGCATGCACAAAAGCAGTCGTCGCCAGCTGTGTTGTCTTCGTCGCTGTCGAGGCTGTAGGCGCTGTAGGCTTCCCCGTTAACGCAGGGCTTGCCTTGGGCGCGTATTGAGGGTGCGGGTTACCTGCATCAATATGCTGAGTTAGTGCGGTCTGAACAGCCAGCACATCCTTCCTGGTCGCTAATACCACCGCTGGGTCAATTTTAAGTGAGACGACCGATGCGTTAGACAGGAGTAAAACAATACGAATGACTTGAGTGCGGCCAGACCCCTCTGCCATTTGCGGCTTGTACGTAGGAGGTAGACTGGCCACCGCGATCAGATCACCAGCATCGTCAAAAATACCCGCTTCGCGGATCCACCACCCACCATCACCTTCAGGGATAACCTGCTCTACGATGATTTGAGATGGATTTTCAGGATCTATGGACGCTCGGTTAATTGCTTCTCGACGAATTTGATTAACCAATTTGCGCTGCTTACGATCCGGCGTCGGCACGGCTCCATTACCATCGCCTACCGCCATTGTGGCGTAGTTCACTTTAACGCCCAACACGGCAGCATTCTGATGCTTGGCCTCTCCAATTTCTGTCAAGATTGCGAAATAGGGCTGATTCATAATTGTTTCACCGTCATTGTGTCAATAATATGCAAGGCGCCAATTGCGCCCGGTTGCATTACCACCTCGATATCCCTCTGTTGCGGCGGATACACTGTCAACTCGTCTCCCAAGAAGGCCCCAGCTCCCATGTATGCCGCCCCTTGGCCGACGAGTGAGATCTGTAATCCCGTCACATGGCGTGACAGCGGACGAGCTTCATCAATCAGCCGCACTAGCTCTGCGTAGGTTTCATCCGTTATGCCCTCGTTGTTCACCCCAATCACTAATTGAAAGGTGCCTCGTCGGGCTGGTGGCACCATCTCATGCCACTCAATCACATCGAGCAGATAGCCAAACGGCTCCACAACACGGCGTAGCGACGCGATTGTTCCTTTATGCTTATGCACATAGAACGAATCACGTATCACCTGAAGCTTTGTCGTCAGAGGCCAGGCCTCCGACCACCTATCGACTGAGACCTCCCACGCGAGGTACGGCAAGGCCCACTCTGGTGCTAACTCCGGTCGCGTCACATCGGCAATTACATTGACAGGTAGCTCATCTATTGACCGGCAAGTAGCCGCAATACTGAGTTCGAGCGCAGTGCTGCCAGGTGGCAAAATATTCATGTTCACGCACCTGTACCCGGCGGATCCAGAAGGTTAATGTCGACTTCAACACAACAACCTGCCTGGGCTGCTGTTAGCAACAAATCGGTGGGCGGCTGGTGAAGCGAGACATGCTCGACACCTTCCACATACATCAAATGCTCAAGAAAATTTCGCCAGACTGGTTGACCTTGGCGTTTGCGACGACTGACGTATTTTTTGATGTTATTGACGGCCTCCGCTAGTGCCAACTCCCCGCCCGGACCACTGGATTTCAGAGTGAGTGTCGCTTGCACAGAGTATCGAACGATCTGTGACGACAGAACAGTCAAACGATCCCCTACAGGTCGGATCTCCTCATCATTAAGCGCATCAAAAACCACACTCAGTAATTCAGGACTGGCCGTTCCGTCACCTTCCGATGAAAGTACATACACAACAATGTCACAGGGTTCTGGACTAACAGCCAGCGCATCTACAACACGTCCATCCGCTGACCGAGCGTGAAACACATACGCACCCCGAGGACCAGCCGTAGACAGCCCCTCATAAGCATCCTGGATCCGCTCTCGCAATGCCTCGTCTGATTCCATAATCAAAGGTTTCGGCGGATTAGCCGTCAAATCCTCTTGTTGTACGACGAGACGCTCGATGTAGTACCGCGCTGCGATGTGGTCTAGATCGGATCGCTTTGCAAACGCAAGCAGAACTCGACGGACACGCTCATTAATCCGTTCGCGCAATAGCATCTCTCGATAACTATTCTCTTGTAGCAACATGGCTAAAGGCTCCGAATCCATGTCGATAGCTACTTGAATGCCTGGCCGCAACTCCGGTGGAACCTGTTGCAAAAGAGCCGATTTCCGTTCAGCCAGAATTTGCTCAAAATTAACTTCTTCAATTGCCTCCGGAGCTGGAAGCAGCGACAGATCAATAGGCGATGACGTTTTCACGGCAACCTCACAGGAAAGGAAAGAGGCCAGTCTTGATCTCGCTCGTAGCCGTTAACAATCAAGTCACTACGGCCCGGGTCTTGAGCGCTGGGCTGCAATTGAACCCGCGTCAAACGCAAGCGCGGTTCTTGACGCAACAATGCAGTGGCGGATGCTGCGTACAGCAGCACAACCGTGGCCTCGTTCAAAGGATGGTCCAGTAGCTCAGGCAGCAAGCTGCCAAAGTCTCGACGCATGATGCGAGAGCCCACCGGCGTGGTCAGGATTTTGGTAATGGACTGCGTCAGATGGTCGTGATCCGCCACGGCACGGCCAGTCACCATGTTCAGGCCCAAATAACGGCTCATCGTGGTTTCTCCGTATCGCTATCGCCCGAGCGAACCCCGCCATGCACGTGGATGTGCAACACCACGCCATTGGAGGAAAGCTCACCGCCACTATGGCGAAACTCGCCAGTAATACTGGTACTGCCACCTTTACCGCCTTGACCAGACATACCCGCTAGGTACGTCAACAAGCCTTCAACGGTGTGCTTGCCTGTAGACACGACCTGGTCTGCATCCAAGGTGATCAGAGGGGCTTTGAGGGTAATGGAGTCGGACGCCTGCAAAAGGCGAGTCTTCAGGCCAGTGGTCGCTAAATGGCCTGCTGCTGCGTCATGCTCATGACGAGTGCCGTCTTTGTGAGTCGTGACGATGGCATCAGGGTTTGACGATGGCGCGGGTCGTTCATCGGAAGGCAGACCGGCCAGCACGATACCTGCTGATAAGTCCCCCTCGGGGGCCAAGACCACGACCTGCTCGCCCAGCGTCAGCGGGGACCAGGTGCGGGTGTCACCGGCACGTAATTCCAGCCAGCGCAGCCAGTTGGTTGTCAGATCACCAATGGCGACACGGACGCGGGACGGATGGGCACAATCAACCTCGGCGACGTTTCCGACGCGGATCAGAT
>NZ_JAHKKC010000036.1:0-24565 GCF_020496585.1 Alcaligenes sp. 13f | reverse complement strand
CTTCACGGTGGAAGTGACGGATGTGGCTGGCGTATCGAGCAGCAACGACCTGGTGATCCAGATTCTGGATACGGAGCCGGTAGCCGAAGACGATGTGGCGCAGGTCACGGAAGATGCGGCTGCGCCGATCACGGGCGATGTGCTGGACAACGATGTGCGTGGCGCCGATGCGATTGCCTCGGTGGTGTTTGACGGCACGACGGCGAAGTACGGGTCGTTCACGGTGGATGCCGAAGGCAAGTGGAGCTACACGCTGGACAACAGCCTGGGCGCGGTGCAGGAACTGAACGATGGCGATACGCTGACGGAGACGTTCGAGTACACGATCACGGATGCGGATGGCGATACCTCGACGGCGACGCTGACGATCACGATCAACGGCACCAATGACGCCCCCACAGTTGCTGTCGGCGGCGGTTATGCATCAGGTATCGAGGATACTGATCTCACTCTGACATGGGCTGACTTCAAAATCAGCGATGTGGATACTGAAATCAATGACGCGTTTGCCATCACGATTACTTCCTTGCCGACAGATGGAAAACTCGTCCTGATTGATGGAGGTGTCGAAACTCCTGTTGCGGTCAATACGACAATTACCAAGGCTGATATTGACAGCGGTAACCTCGTCTTCCGCCCCGATCCCGACGAGTCGGGCTTCGATGGTCATGACACGGAAGGTGTAGGCAACCAGCATCAAGACTATGCTCACTTCCAGTTCGTGCCGACAGATGGCATCACGGCAGGAGAAGCGTCGACGTTTGTTGTCGATATTCGCCCTGTAGTGGATGCGCCTTCCTTGAGCCTCGAAAATGCTGGCGTTGTCTCGTCGGTTCGCGAGACGATGATTCGTGTTACCGATGGCAATGGATCCACCATTGAAATCATCGATGGCGTGCCGAACGTCGAAGGCTACGACGTTACTGAGTCACCCTTCCCCCAACAATGGGGTGGTAACAAACAGGATGATGCCAATCCTGAACTGGTTGTTCTGCGTGGCGATTTCAACCAGTTGACGACGAATGGCCAGGGTAATCCCATTCCGATGAATACAATCAATGGTGGCGACAAGGACTTCCTGTTCCTGACCAAGGATCGTGAAAAATATGAAATCCAACTCGGGGATTTGCATAGTGATTCTGGTTATGACGGTAGTATCAAGGACCTTGATACGGGCATCACGATTCAAGTGAATAACATTCGTGGTTTCATCTTTGGTGACGGTGCGACGATTGTTCACCCGGATGTCACTTCGGAAATTGTCATTACCGGCTACGATGAAATCGCTTTGAATCTGGATGCGGAACTTGGCGATACGGACGGCAGCGAAACATTGTCGGATGTCGTGATCAGCGGCCTGGAAAATGGTGCGGAAATCACGTCGGTGAAGGATGCCGATGGCCATGATATCCAGTTCAGTTCCAATACCGATGGTACCTGGACGATCGTGAATGATGGCAAGACCAACATGAACGATGTGACTGTCACGGTCAAGGTACCCACCGAGGCAGGCAACCTGAACATTCGCGCGGAAGTCTCTGCGAACGAAAAGGGCTTGTCAGATGGCGATGCGCTGACGGCAGATGATAGTGTGACTCTGGCCGTGCACACGACAGTGTCCGGATCTGTGGGTGATGACAACCTTGTGGGCAGCAGCGGCAATGATGTCATGATTGCCGACGTGGCTGGGTTGCAGATTCTGCCGGGGCAGAACTACAACATTGCCTTCCTGGTGGATACGTCCGGCAGTATGGGTAACCAGGGTGTTCGCGATGCGAAGGCATCGTTACTGCAGGTGTTCGATGCGCTGCTGGCGAATGCTGGTGGTGAAAATGCAGGCATGGTGAATGTGTACCTGTCGGATTTCGATAACCATGTCCAAGGCAGCGTCAGTGTCAATCTGGCAGATCCGGATGCGCGTACCAAACTGGTCGAGTTGGTTGACAGCATGACCAGCGGTGGCGGTACAAACTATGAGGACGCTTTCAAGCAGGCTGCCAATTGGTTTGATTCCACTGCCGTCAAGGGTAACGATGGCAACAACTTGACGTATTTCATCACGGACGGCGCACCAACCTTCTATGTCAATGAAAGAGGTGACCCAGATCCTTCGATCAGTGGTCGCACGCTTTCTAGCTGGCTGTCTAGAAGTGGTGGCTATACCCCTGGGGAGGCGATCACCTCCGGTAGGACAACGATCGTTGACGATTTGGGGCTGGTTTATCAGAACGGGAGTATCGTCGGTGCCCTGCGGGCAACTGGCAATGGTGGGTATGCCTATACGCCGCTTGGTGGTACCGGCAACTCAACCAACCAGACTACGTTGGCAGATTCTTTGGCGGCATTTGCCTTGTTGAATGGCAAGTCAACAGTCGAGGCCATTGGGCTTGGGCCAACCTTGAATGTCAACGACCTGAAGGCTTACGATTCCGACGGTAAGGTCCTTGCCAACATCGACCCTGCAGATCTGGCGGATGCGATCCTGGGCAAGGATAGTTTGTTGCCGTCCGGCAAGGACACGCTGGAAGGCGGCGCGGGTGATGACATTCTGTTTGGTGACCAGATTCGCTTTGACGGTATTGAGGGCGGTGGATTGACGGCATTGCAGGCTTACATTGCAGGCAAGTTGCCTGGCAACGTTGAGCCGTCCAGCCTGACTGCTCAGCAGGTTCACGAGTACATTACCGAGAATCCAGCCGAGTTCAATCAGTCGCACCAGAATGACGGTGATGACATACTTGACGGCGGCACAGGCAACGACATTCTTTACGGTCAGGGCGGAAACGATACCCTGATCGGTGGTGCCGGCGACGATATCATGTTCGGTGGTGAGGGTGATGACACCTTTGTATGGAACAAGGGTGATGAAGGCACCACCATCAAACCTGCTGTGGATTACGTGATGGACTTTGGTGACGCGGGTACCGACACCTTGGTTATTACTGATCTGCTGTCGGGCCATGACCTCAACAATGGTGACCTGAGCCAGTACCTGACAGTAAGCCGTTCGGATAGTGGCAAGATGGAAATCGGTATCAGCTCTCAAGGTAATGGCCAGATCGATCAGAAGATCATTCTGGACAACATCGACTTTGACGCAGAGAAGGCAGCCCAGATCGCCAACTCGCTGAAAGACGGTACTTTGAAGTCTTCTGATTTCTAAGCTGTTCACCGGATAGGCACTATCTGCGGGTAGTGCCCAAGCCCCACAAGCCTTTTTGGGTTTGTGGGGTTTTTTTATGTCTGCAGCTTGTCGTCAGCGCCAATAGTGGGTGTTTGGCATTTGTGACTATGATCCTTGATGTGGCTGCAGGAAAGAGGGTGCATGCAGCAGAACGGCTGGCCAGGCTGAGCTGGTAGGCGTTGGCTCTGCGGTTTTGTAGACCAGCTGTTTCTTTTTGCTGGGGTGATTCGAGACCGTTTAACAGCCTGCTCTATATATAGAGGGTTCAGACGCTTTGTCGATTGCCAAGCGTTCACTAAATAGGCAAGCTATAACGCCGTTATAAGGGTTTGCTTATTTGGGATTGACGTGCTCTTGTCTCTTGCCTGGCTACGCCTTTTTCTTCGATCTAGGATTGCGCTGTTTGTGCTGGTCGCACTGCTGGTTGTGGTGTGGCTGCCCTTGTCGGCGCCTGCCTTGCAGTTCGAGGTCAGCAAGATTCGCCAGACCGCCGTTTCCCGCTTTGGCGCCCGTGCCGGGACTGCCGTGGATCGGTGGATGGCTAATCTGGAGTCCGCCCGTGGTTTAAGTGAGCGTCGTCAGCTGGATGCCGTCAATGATTTCTGGAATATGAATGTGATGGCTGGCGAGGACATTCATATTTGGGGCCAGCTGGATTACTGGGCCACGCCCATCGAGACTTTGGGCAAAGCGGCGGGTGACTGTGAGGACTTTGTCATCGGCAAGTATTTTTCCTTGTTGCACCTGGGTGTGCCCAATGAAAAACTGCGATTGATTTACGTGCGGGCTCAAGTAGGTGGGCAAAGCATTGCGCACATGGTTCTGGGCTACTATCCCACGCCCCAGGCCGAGCCTTTGCTGCTGGATAATTTAAGTGGCTCGATTCGCCCCGCCAGCCAGCGTCCTGATTTGACCCCTGTGTTCAGCTTCAATTCGCAAGGGGTGTATGTGGGTAATGCCCAGAAAGGTTCGGTGGACAGTATCAGCCGGTGGCGTGGTTTGCTGGAAAAAATGCGTAAGGAAGGTTTTGTTCCTTGATGATGTGCCGGTCCTTGGGCTAGAGCACCAAATGGAAACAGACCTCAGGACACCCATATCGGGTGGGCTAGACCAGAATTTATGGAATATACGGAAGCGCTATGTCTTTACTTAAACAGCTCCTGCTAAGTGTCTCGTGCGCGATTCTTGCTATCTTGATTGGCACGCTGTGGTTCAGCGTCGATTCGGCAAGGCAGTATTTGAGCAGTCAGTTGCAGGCTCAGGGTGAGTCGGCTGCGACTTCGCTGGCCTTGACCTTGTCCCAGCCCAGCAACCAGGACCCGGTGACGCAGGAGCTTTTGATTGCCGCCTTGTACGATACCGGGCAGTTTGAGCGTATCCGCTTTATTGACACCTCCGATACGGTCCTGGTGGAGCGTAGTGCTCAGCAAGAAACACAGATCAGCGGATCTTCGCCTGCGTGGTTCGCCAACTCTTTGCCGATTGATGTACCCGTGGCCTCGGCCCATGTCAGTAATGGCTGGAATCAGATTGGTACGATCGAAGTAAAACCTGCTGACGAGTACGCCCGCGCCAGTTTGTGGAAAAGTTTTGTGCGCGTCACTTTGTTGGTGCTGGGCGCCGGGGTTGCCTGGGGTGTGTTTGTATTGATGGTCATGGCCTGGTTGCGCCGGGCTTTGCGCGAACACGTCCAGTTCGAGCTGCAACAGATGGATCAAAGCGAGTCTGTACCCAGCCGCAAGAAAGTGCGCACGATCCCCGAGCTGGAAGCCGTCACACATACCTTAAGCACGGTGCAAAAACGTATTCGTGTTAGCAGCCAGGAGCAAAATGCCCGAATCGAGCAGTTACAGCTGGAGTTGAACTGCGATCCGGTCACGGGCCTGGCCAATCGCAAGTACTTCGTGAATATGTTCCGTCAGGTGCTGCAACAGGAAGAGGGCGGCCATGTGCTGTTATTCCGTCAGCGGGACTTGCTGCCATTGAATACCTCCCTGTCTCGTGACGCGGTGGATGCCTGGCTGAAGCTGGTGACTCAGCGTTGTACGGAGCTATTGCAGAAAAATGGCATGGACGCGGGCAATCTGGCGCGCTTGAATGGTTCTGATTTTATTGTGCTGCTCAAGGGCCAGACGGGTCCTCAAGTGATGGGCTTTGCCCAGGAACTGCGTACTGCCTTGCAGGAATTGCGCCAGCCTCTACCCGATGGCAGTTTGTGCCGCTGGTCCATGGCGATGACGAACTATGAAGGTCAGGACTCGCTCAGCGCCGTGATGACCCGTTTGGACAATGCCTTGATGCGCGCCGAAGGGGCAGGGCATCAGGAAGTGGAATACCGTCCGTCTGAAGGGATTCACTCCGAGGCGAGCTCTTCCATTGGTGAGCAGGAATGGCATTCACGTATTGAGCGTGGTCTGGAGCAAGGCCGGATTGAATTGAGTGTGAAGCCGGGCGTTGAAGTCTGGGGGCAAGCGGGCCAGATTCACGATGCAACCCTGAATTTGTTGCCCGAGCAACCGGGACAGGCCAGTTTGCCTGCCTATTTGTTCATTCCGGTGGCGGTGCGTCTGGGTCTGTCGTGGCAGTGTGACTTGCGTACGATGGAGCTGGCAAGCGACTGGTTAGCCGATAACGAGGGCAGTTTAAGTGTCCGTGTCTCCTGGGCATCGGTGATCAAGCCTGGATTTGCAGATCAGGTGGCAGAGGTTCTGACCAAGGCCGGTGACAAGGCCCGGCGTCTGATTATCGAACTGGATGCTTATTGCCTGAGTGAGCACGATGTGGAAACGGTCGCTTTCGTGGATAAATTGCGGCCCTTGGGTGTGCAATTTGGTCTGCGTCGTGTTCTGGAGCAGCCCGAATCGATTCTGTGGTTGCACATGATGGCACTCAAATATATTGTCCTGGACGATGAGCGCGCCCAGACGCTGCAGGCCGAGGTGGGTGGCCGACATTTGCTGACAGCGTTCCTGCAGAGCCTGCAGGAATTGGGGATAGGTTTGCGCCGGGTAACCCGAGGCAGCAATAGTGCCCAGCTGGACGAGTTGTTGCGCGAAAACGCCGTCGTGCCAAGGCCTTAGCAAATAAATCCTTGTTTTTCTGGGGCTTATTTGCTAGTATATGTGGCTTACCTCTTTATTTTGACCGGAGAGGCTTAGTCGCCTATCCGGATTGAAGTTGGTAATACAACGTTTTGTCTCTCGCAAGATTTCAACCTAGGGTTCGGCTTGCCGGACCAGATCGAGATCGGGTTTACGGTATCGAACTGGCTGGATCCGAATCTGACGGGACCAAAACTGGTTGTGTGACCCAGTCATTTTGACTGGATCGTTGCAATTAAGTTGGAACAGGAAAAATCATGATTCAAATGCAGACCACGCTGGACGTGGCCGACAACACAGGTGCGCGTTCCGTAATGTGCATCAAGGTGCTGGGCGGCTCGAAGCGCCGTTATGCCGCAATTGGTGACATCATCAAAGTTACCGTTAAAGAAGCGGCCCCGCGCGGACGCGTCAAAAAAGGCGAAATCTACAACGCTGTAGTGGTTCGTACCGCTAAGGGCGTGCGCCGTAAAGACGGTTCGCTGATTCGTTTCGGTGGCAATGCCGCCGTATTGCTCAATGCCAAGCTGGAACCCATCGGCACCCGTATCTTCGGACCCGTTACGCGTGAACTGCGTACCGAGAAGTTCATGAAGATCGTGTCCTTGGCTCCCGAAGTGCTGTAAGGAGCGCGAAAAAATGCAAAAAATTCGTAAAGGCGACGAAGTTATTGTGCTGACCGGCCGTGATAAAAAACGCCGTGGCACAGTACTGCAACGCGTCGATGCAGACCACGTCATCGTGGAAGGCATCAACGTAGTCAAAAAACACGTTAAAGCCAATCCTATGGCTGGCACGCAGGGTGGTATCGTCGACAAGACCATGCCTATCCACATCTCGAACGTTGCACTGTTCAACCCAGAAACCGGCAAGGGCGACCGCGTTGGTATCCAGGTGATCGACGGTCAGAAGACGCGTGTTTATCGTTCCAGCGGCAAAGCCGTTGGCGCCAAGGCTTAAGGGGCGGATAACATGGCACGTTTACAAGAGTTCTACCGCGAAAAAGTGGTTGCCGATCTGCAAAAGCAGTTCGAGTACAAGAGCATTATGGAAGTACCCCGCATCACCAAGATCACTCTGAACATGGGTGTCTCGGAAGCGGTTGCTGACAAGAAGATTATCGAGAACGCGGTATCGGACATGACCAAAATTGCTGGTCAGAAGCCCGTTATCACGAAAACCCGCAAAGCTATTGCCGGTTTTAAGATTCGCGAAGATTACCCGATCGGTTGTATGGTGACCCTGCGCGGTCAACGCATGTACGAATTCCTGGATCGTCTGGTCGCTGTGGCTCTGCCACGCGTTCGTGACTTCCGTGGTGTGTCGGGTCGTGCGTTTGATGGCCGTGGCAACTACAACATGGGGGTTAAAGAGCAAATCATTTTCCCCGAAATCGAGTACGACAAAATCGACGCAGTGCGTGGTCTGAACATCAGCATCACTACTTCTGCCAAGACGGACGAAGAGGCCAAGGCGCTGCTTAGCGCGTTCAGCTTCCCGTTCCGCAACTAAGGGGCGCAACGTGGCTAAACTTTCCCTCATCAATCGCGACATCAAGCGCGCCAAGCTGGCTGAGAAATTCGCCGCCAAGCGTGCAGCACTGAAAGCGATCATTGACGACCAGTCCAAGTCTGACGAAGAGCGCTACGAAGCTCGTTTGCAGTTGCAACAATTGCCACGCAACGCGAACCCGACCCGTCAACGCAACCGCTGCGTTATCACCGGTCGCCCTCGTGGTGTTTTCAAGAAATTCGGTTTGACTCGCCATAAAGTGCGCGAAATGGCAATGCGCGGCGAGATCCCCGGTATGACCAAGGCCAGCTGGTAGGAGAAATACACATGAGCATGAGCGATCCAATCGCCGATATGTTGACCCGCGTGCGTAACGCGCAAATGGTCAACAAGACATCGGTCAGCATGCCCTCCTCGAAGCTGAAAGCAGCTATTGCTGCTGTGCTGAAAGACGAAGGCTACATCGAAGATTTCCGTATCGTTGGCGAAAAAGCCAAGCCAGAACTGGAAGTCACCCTGAAATACTATGCCGGCCAGCCAGTCATCGAGCGCATCGACCGCGTTTCGCGTCCTGGACTGCGCATCTACAAAGGCAGCACACACATCCCTCAAGTCATGAACGGCTTGGGTGTTGCTATCGTGTCCACGTCTCGCGGCGTGATGACCGATCGCAAAGCACGTGCAGCTGGCGTCGGTGGCGAAGTGCTGTGCTACGTGGCATAAGGAGAACATCATATGTCACGTATCGCTAAGTATCCCGTTTCCCTGCCTAAAGGCGTAGAAACGACCATTGCCGCTGATCAGATCACGGTCAAAGGCCCTCTGGGCACTTTGGTTCAAACTCTGACTGGCGACGTCACTATTGAACTTCAAGACGGTCAGCTGTCTTTTGTGCCTGCGAACGAAACTCGTCACGCAAACGCAATGTCCGGCACCGTGCGCCAACTGGTCAACAACATGGTTGTTGGCGTGAGCGCCGGTTTCGAACGCAAGCTGAGTCTGGTTGGCGTGGGTTTCCGTGCCTCCGTCCAGGGTAATGCCTTGAAGTTGCAACTGGGTTTCTCGCACGACATCGTGCACGACCTGCCTGAAGGCATCAAAGCCGAGTGCCCAACTCCGACGGAAGTCGTGATCAAGGGCTCGAACAAGCAGGTGGTTGGTCAGGTTGCCGCAGAAATTCGTGGCTATCGTCCACCAGAGCCTTACAAAGGCAAAGGTGTACGTTACGTCGGCGAACGCGTCATCCTCAAGGAAACCAAGAAGAAATAAGCCCGCAGGCAAGGACGAATCATGGACAAGAAACAATCCCGTATGCGTCGTGCAGTGGCTACTCGCCGCAAGATCGCCGAGCTGCGCGTACACCGCCTGTCGGTGCATCGCACGAATACGCATATTTACGCGAGCATCATCTCGCCCGAAGGCGACCGCGTTCTGGTCAGTGCTTCCACTGTCGAGACCGAAGTTCGCAAAGAATTGGCCGTTGGCAGCAACGTAGCGGCAGCCAGCCTGGTTGGCAAGCGCGTCGCCGAAAAGGCGAAGGCTGCGGGCATCGAGACGGTTGCTTTTGACCGCTCGGGCTTCCGTTACCATGGCCGCGTGAAAGCGCTGGCCGAGGCCGCGCGTGAAGCCGGCTTGAAATTCTAAAGGAATTATCAAATGGCTAAAGCACAAGGCAGACAGGCTCCAGAGCAAGAGCGCGATGACGGCCTGAAAGAAAAGATGATTGCGGTCAACCGCGTCAGCAAAGTCGTTAAAGGTGGTCGCACCATGAGCTTTGCGTCGCTGGCCGTGGTCGGTGATGGTGATGGTCGCATCGGCATGGGTAAGGGCAAGGCCCGCGAAGTACCCGTTGCTGTTCAGAAGGCAATGGAACAGGCCCGTCGTGGTCTGATCAAAGTGCCTCTGAAGAACGGCACCTTGCATCACACCGTAGTTGGTAAGCACGGTGCAGCCACCGTTCTGATCTCTCCCGCAGCTGAAGGTACTGGCGTTATCGCCGGTGGCCCAATGCGCGCTATCTTCGAAGTGATGGGCGTGCGCAACGTCGTAGCCAAGAGCCTGGGTTCCAGCAACCCATACAACATGGTTCGCGCTACATTGAACGGTTTGCGTGCTTGCTCGACACCTGCTGACATTGCTGCCAAGCGCGGCAAGACAGTTGAAGAAATTCTGGGGTAAGTCATGGCACAGAAACAAATCAAAGTTACGTTGGTGCGTTCGGTCATCGGCACAAAGCAAAGCCATCGCGACACCGTTCGCGGCCTGGGTCTGCGCCGAGTCAACACCAGCCGTGTATTGGTTGATACTCCTGAGGTTCGTGGGATGATCCGCAAGGTGGATTATCTGGTTACGGTCTCGGAAGCCTGAAAGGAATCGGGATGTCTGAATTGCAATTAAACAATCTCAAGCCCGCCGCTGGCGCCAAACACGCAGCACGTCGTGTTGGTCGCGGTGTCGGTTCCGGCTTGGGCAAAACCGGCGGACGTGGTCATAAAGGCCAAAAATCCCGCTCGGGTGGTTTTCATAAAGTCGGTTTCGAAGGCGGTCAAATGCCTTTGCAACGTCGTTTGCCCAAGCGTGGTTTCACCACCCTGGACGACCACCTGTACGCAGAAGTACGTCTGTCCGAACTGCAAAAAATGGATGCCGAAGTTATCGACGTCCAGGCACTGAAGCAGGCTGGCGTGGTTGGCCAAATGGTGCGTTACGCTAAAGTCATCAAGTCCGGTGAACTTTCCCGTAAAGTTGCGCTGAAAGGCATTAATGCAACGGCCGGCGCTCGCGCCGCGATCGAAGCAGCCGGCGGCTCGCTGGAATAAAAAGGGGTCACGGTGGCAAAAGCTCAGGCACAGAGTAAGTCGGGTCCGCGCTACGGCGATTTGAAACGTCGTCTCGTTTTCCTGTTGCTCGCCCTGATTGTCTACCGCTTGGGTACGCACATTCCGGTACCAGGCATCAATCCTGATGCCTTGTCCGAACTGTTTACTCAAAACCAGAGTGGTATTCTGGGTTTGTTTAACATGTTCTCCGGTGGTGCTTTAGAGCGATTCTCAGTGTTCGCACTGGGAATCATGCCCTACATCTCTGCGTCCATCATCATGCAATTGATGACCGCTGTGGTGCCCACGCTGGAAGCAATCAAGAAAGAGGGTGAGTCGGGTCGTCGCAAGATCACGCAATACACCCGTTACGGAACGGTCTTTTTGGCTTTGTTCCAGGGAGTTGGGATTTCCATCGCTCTAGAATCGCAGCCCGGTCTGGTTATCGACCCAGGGATGCTGTTTCGCTTCACGACAGTGGTAACACTGGTCACTGGCACCATGTTCGTCATGTGGCTGGGTGAACAAATCACTGAACGTGGATTGGGTAATGGTATTTCCATCCTGATCTTCGCCGGTATCGTAGCGGGTCTGCCTAATGCTTTGGGCGGTATGCTTGATCTGGTGCGTACGGATTCCATGTCGATTCTATCGGCACTGTTTATCCTCGTTTTAGTAGCCGCCGTCACGTACTTCGTCGTCTTTGTCGAGCGTGGTCAGCGTCGTATCACGGTCAACTACGCCAAACGGCAAGTAGGTAACCGTATCTATGGTGGTCAAAGCTCGCATTTGCCGCTGAAACTGAACATGGCTGGCGTGATCCCTCCGATCTTCGCTTCGTCCATCATTCTGTTGCCAGCGACAATTGCTAATTGGTTCTCCAGCACACCCGGTCTGGGTTGGTTGCGTGAAATCGAGGCTGCTTTGTCGCCGCGTCAGCCGCTTTACATTACTTTGTTCTCCGCGCTGATCATTTTGTTCTGCTTTTTCTACACGGCCCTGGTGTTCAACAGCCGCGAAACTGCAGACAACCTGAAAAAGAGTGGAGCCTTCGTACCAGGGATTCGTCCCGGTGATCAGACAGCGCGTTATATCGACAAGATTTTGATGCGTCTGACTTTGGCCGGTGCGATCTACATTACCTTGGTGTGTTTGGTACCAGAGTTCTTGCAAATGCGCTGGAATGTACCGTTCTATTTTGGCGGCACATCCTTGCTGATTATTGTTGTAGTAACCATGGACTTCATGGCGCAGGCCCAGGCCTATGTCATGTCACAACAATACGACTCGCTGCTCAAGAAGGCTAACTTCAAAGGCTCGAGCTTGCCGATGCGGTAATTCACGAAAATGGCAAAGGACGACGTCATTCAAATGCAGGGACAGGTTCTTGAGAACCTTCCCAACGCAACTTTTCGCGTCAAGCTGGAAAATGGTCACGTAGTGCTCGGATACATTTCAGGCAAAATGCGTATGCACTATATCCGGATTCTGCCGGGCGATAAGGTCACTGTGGAGCTCACGCCCTATGATCTATCCCGAGCACGAATTGTGTTCCGCTCCAAATAAGCGGCCGGTTACAGGAAACTAGGAGTCAAACCATGAAGGTAATGGCATCAGTAAAGCGGATCTGCCGCAACTGCAAAATCATTAAACGTCATGGCGTGGTGCGTGTCATCTGCACCGATCCACGTCATAAGCAGCGTCAAGGCTAAGTTGCCGAAACGCAACCGATTTAACAAGGAATAACCATGGCCCGTATTGCCGGCATTAACATCCCGCCGCATCAACACGCCGAAATCGGTCTTACCGCGATTTTCGGCATCGGTCGCACCCGCGCTCGCAAGATTTGCGAAGCATCGGGTATTGAATACTCCAAGAAGGTCAAAGATCTGACCGACGCGGAACTCGAGCGCATTCGCGAACAGATCGGCCTGTTCACCGTAGAAGGTGACCTGCGTCGTGAAGTTCAGCTCTCGATCAAGCGTTTGGCTGACTTGGGAACTTACCGTGGCATGCGTCATCGTCGCGGTCTGCCAGTGCGCGGCCAACGTACACGCACTAACGCTCGCACCCGTAAAGGTCCGCGTCGCGCCGCCGCGTCCCTGAAGAAATAATCGAGGAATAGAAGATGGCCAAAGCTTCTAGCAGCGCTTCACGCGCACGCAAGAAAGTCAAAAAAAGCGTGTCGGACGGGATTGCTCACGTCCACGCTTCTTTTAACAACACGATCATCACCATTACTGACCGTCAGGGCAACGCATTGTCCTGGGCTACGTCGGGTGGCGCGGGCTTTAAAGGCTCTCGTAAATCCACGCCGTTTGCCGCGCAGGTTGCCGCTGAAACAGCCGGCCGTACTGCCATGGAATACGGTATTAAAAATCTTGAAGTTCGCATCAAGGGCCCCGGTCCAGGCCGTGAATCGTCTGTGCGTGCTCTGAATGCTCTGGGTATCAAGATCACCAGCATTGCAGACATCACACCGGTTCCGCATAACGGCTGCCGTCCGCCCAAGCGTCGTCGCATCTAAGGGGAAGCGAAGTGGCTCGTTATATTGGACCAAAATGCAAGCTCTCGCGTCGCGAGGGTACCGATCTGTTTTTGAAGAGCGCCCGTCGCTCGCTGGATTCCAAGTGCAAACTGGAATCGCGTCCTGGTCAGCACGGCCGCACCTCCGGTGCTCGTACGTCTGACTTCGGTCTGCAGCTGCGCGAAAAGCAAAAGCTCAAGCGTATGTACGGCGTGCTGGAAAAGCAGTTCCGCAAGTACTACGTTGAAGCTGACCGCCGTCGTGGCAACACCGGTGAAACGCTGATTCAATTGCTGGAATCGCGTCTGGACAACGTGGTTTACCGCATGGGCTTTGGCTCTACACGTGCAGAAGCACGTCAGCTGGTGAACCACCGTGCAATCGAAGTCAACGGTCACACCGCTGACATCGCTTCCATGCTGATCAAGGCTGGTGACGTTGTTTCCGTGCGCGAAAAAGCTAAATCCCAAGGCCGTATCAAGGAATCCCTGGATCTGGCTACGGGCATTGGCTTGCCTCAGTGGGTAGAAGTTGACACCGCCAAGCTGTCCGGCGTGTTCAAGCAAGCTCCTGATCGCGCTGATGTCGCTCAAGACATCAACGAATCGCTGGTTGTTGAGTTGTACTCGCGTTAATTTTGTACGCGAAGACCTCTTACGCAATGCAGTAATCGCAGGCCCACTTCCCGATTTTCGGCAAGTGGGCTTTGCGATACTATCCCGCTGGCTTTGCCAGTTTCCGTCAGCCTTATCGGTGTAACGAGCCGAGGGTATTGAAAAGGAAATCGAATGTCTCAAGGTTTTTTGAAACCCCGTTCCATCGAAGTTGAACCGATCAGCAAAAATCACGCCAAGGTGATCATGGAGCCTTTCGAGCGCGGCTACGGCCACACTCTGGGCAACGCACTGCGTCGTATCTTGCTGTCCTCCATGACCGGCTATGCACCCACTGAAGTGCAGATTACCGGTGTGGTGCACGAGTACTCCACGCTGCCAGGCGTGGGCGAGGACGTGGTTGATATCTTGATGAACCTGAAGGGCGTGGTCTTCAAGCTGCACAGCCGTGAAGAAGTTACCCTGATCCTGCGCAAGGAAGGCGCCGGCCAAGTTCTGGCCAGCGACATCGAATTGCCGCACGACGTTGAAATCATCAACCCCAATCATGTGATTGCCACCTTGACCGACGACGGCAAGCTGGAAATGCAAATCAAGGTTGAGCAAGGCCGTGGCTACGTTCCTGGTAACGTGCGCGCCCTGGCTGATGATCGCACCCACACGATCGGTCGTATCGTGCTGGACGCCTCCTACAGCCCAGTGCGTCGTGTTAGCTACGCGGTCGAAAACGCCCGTGTGGAACAGCGTACTGACCTGGACAAGCTGGTTCTGGACATTGAAACCAACGGCGTGATCTCGCCCGAGGAAGCCGTGCGCCAGTCCGCTCGCATCCTGATGGATCAAATCTCTGTGTTTGCTGCTCTGGAAGGTGTGGGCGATGCCTACGAAGCTCCAGTGCGTGGCGCTCCACAGATCGATCCTGTGTTGCTGCGTCCTGTCGACGATCTGGAACTGACGGTTCGTTCCGCAAACTGCCTGAAAGCCGAAAATATCTACTACATCGGCGATCTGATCCAGCGTACCGAAAACGAACTGTTGAAGACTCCAAACCTGGGTCGCAAGTCCTTGAACGAAATCAAGGAAGTGTTGGCTGCACGTGGCCTGACTTTGGGCATGAAGCTCGAAAACTGGCCACCACTGGGTCTTGAGCGTCCATAAGTAGTAAGCAAGACAGACGTACTTAGACGCCGCTTACACTTTTTCTGGTGTTGTACACCTGCAAAAAGTGTAGGTGGCGGCTGAAAATGTGCTATTGTTTTGCGCTGTCCATCTGGTCCGCAGCTTAGCTGATAGAAGAACCGGATTTACGCATGTCGCATAAGCGGCGTGCCAATTAGATTCATTATTTAGGAAAATCATCATGCGTCACCGTCACGGTCTACGTAAACTGAATCGTACCAGCAGCCACCGTTTGGCCATGTTCCGCAACATGTCCGTGTCCCTGCTGACTCACGAAGCCATCAAAACCACCCTGCCTAAAGCTAAAGAGCTGCGCCGCGTGGTTGAGCCTCTGATCACTTTGGCTAAAAACCCAACCTTGGCAAACCGTCGTCTGGCTTTCGCCCGTCTGCGCGACCGTGATGCAGTGACCAAGCTGTTTGAAGTTTTCGGCCCACGTTACCAAGAGCGTAACGGCGGCTACACCCGCATCCTGAAAATGGGTTTCCGTCAGGGTGACAACGCTCCTATGGCATTCATGGAGCTGGTGGATCGTCCAGAAGTTCAGGAAGAAGCCGCTGCTGAATAAGCGCCGCTTGTTTCTACAGTAGTATTGAAAACGGACTCTCAGGAGTCCGTTTTTTTATTGGCGGCGTATGGTCTTATTCATCACGGGGTGGGCGTTTTTGGGAAGGCCTTAACCTTGTTGCTGCTGACCTTGATTCTCACCTTCGTTTTGCTTTTTCCCCAGGTTTAATGCCAAGCCTACCCCTCATATAAGTTCAAGCGTGGGCTTGAGCCAGAACGTGGACTCCATTTCAGTACAGTGTGAAGGTGTAAAGCAGGGTGCTTTGACTGTTGAAAAAAGTTCTGAAAACACGACAAGCCGCTGTTATGTAAGGGTTTTTGCTAGGTTTGGTGGCCTGTAGAGCTTTAAAGTTCAAATAATTGCAGGCAATTGATAAAACCGGCAGTGATCCGATAGTGGGCCGTAAAGCCAATCCCTAAAATCTGCGCTATGTCAGCTTCGCCATGGTGGTGAGCTGTAAAGAACAACGATTTTCAGGAGACTGGCGATGGCACAGAATACATTGCTCACACACGATAAGTTTCTGCTGGGAACCTTTGCTACCAACTGCGGTGGTGGCATGACGGTATCGACCTTGCCCGATCGCTGGCAGGCTACGTGGGAAAACAATCTGAAGCTGGGCAAGCTGCTGGACGATGCTGGCATCGACTTCATGCTGCCTATCGCCCGTTGGATTGGTTACGGTGGCGAAACCGATTTCCACGGCTATGTACTGGAAACTGTCACCTGGGCGACGGCCTTGCTGGCCAATACTCGCAATATCAGCGTGTTCGCCACTGTGCACACCGTTGCGAACCACCCCGTTGTGATCGCCAAGCAGATCGCCACCATGGCGCAGATGAGCGGCAACCGTGTCGGTCTGAATATTGTGGCTGGCTGGAACAAGCCCGAGTACGACGCTTTGGGTGTGAAGTTGCCTGATGATCACGAAACCCGCTATGGCTATGCACAAGAGTGGTTCGATCTGATCAAGAAGATCTGGCACCACGACGGTCGCTTCGATTGGGATGGCAAGTACTTTCAGGCCAAAGGCGTCTACGGCAATCCTCGTCCTGAGTTTGATCCACCTATCTTTAACGCCGCTGGTTCTGGTCAGGGCCGTGAGTTTGCCAGCCGCAACGCGAACTTCCTGTTCACGCCTGCCATGGAGTTGGAGCGCTCCAGGAAAGAAGTGGCTGAACTCAAGGCACAAGGCCAAGCGCAAGGCCGCAAGGTTGATGTGATGACCTTCTCGCACGTGGTTTGCCGTCCGACGCAAGCCGAGGCCAAGGCTGAGTGGGAACGCATCATGGCCAATATCGACAATGGTGCCGTGGATAACCTGATGAATTTGCAGTTTGCCCACGCCCACTCCTTCCCGCACGAGCTGCTGGAGCAGATTCGCGAGCGTATGGCCGCGGGCCATGGTGGCTTCCCGCTGGTGGGTACGCCCGAGCAAGTGGCTGACGGTTTGTGTGCGTTGCACGAAGCCGGTTTCCGGGGAACAACCTTGTCCTTTGTGGACTATGTAAAGGAATTCCCTTATTTCCGTGATACTGTGCTGCCTTTGTTGCAGCAGCGTGGCATTCGCTAAGAGCGATTTTCTGGCTATCGGGCAGGCTTGGGTTTGCTCTGGGGGATAGCCAGTTCACGTACGCCACGCAGGCAGCACCGTCCTGATGACTGTGCTGCCCATAAGATTAAAAAAGGGTGAATCATGCCTGTGGAATTGGCTTCCTTGCCGACAGACCAAGCGCTGCACGCGCCTGGAGTTTCTGCCGAGCAGTTCAAACTTGCTATGCGCCATCTGGGTGGCACGGCCAATGTGATTACGGTCGAACACCAGGGCCAGCGTAGCGGCCTGACGGCAACGTCGGTCACCTCGGTAGCCGCAGATCCGGCAGAGGTACTGGTCTGTGTGAATCAAAGCTCCTCGTCCTGGCCTTTAATGCGTGACAGTGGCCTGTTCGGTGTGAATATTCTGGGTGTCGAGCAGGCAGGCATGGCTTTGCAGTTTGCCGGTTTCAAAGGCGAGCAAGGCGATGCGCGTTATGCCGGACATGATTGGCTGCGTACCGAGCACGGTATCTGGTTGGCACGACAAGCTCCTGCCGCTTTGGCCTGCCAGATCGTGGAAGTAATTGAACGTCATAGCCATGCTTTGGTATTGGGCCGTGTCTTGCAGGTGCACCATGCCGAGCAGGCACAGGATTCGCCTTTGCTGTATTGGCAGGGACGTTTTGGCCGTTTTCAGGGCCAGTAAATCGTCGGGATCGCTGTCTCTGTCTTGGCACCTTAGCCGGGCCTAGGGATAGTCTCGATGTTGCAGTGCAAGAGGCTGTGCCACACTAAGGCACAGCTTTTTTTATCGCTTGTTGCGACGCTCATGACCACCATACTGAATCGCTATGCCCAGCTGCATTCGCAGGATGTGGACTGCGTTCAGCACTATATCTCCCAGGTTTTCTGCCCGCATAGTCTGACCCTGGCGGATACGCGTCAGCGTCTGAATGCACGCTTGTATCTACGCCAAGGCCAGGATGTTGCCTATGGTCGTTTGCGCTATGGCGCGCAGGTGCAGATTCAGCCCCAGCCACTGGACGACTTCTATCTCTTGCAAATTCCTCTGTCGGGACAAGAGCAGATTCATACGGCGCACGGACGTTTCGCGTCTACCTCTCGCCTGGCTTCCATCATCAGCCCGACCCAAGACTTCAGCATGGAACATAGTCTGGAGGCCGATAAGCTGTTTGTGCGTATTGGACGCCAAGGGCTGGAGCGCCACTATCAGGAGTATTTTGCGCAGCCTGTACGCGGCCCCTTGGAGTTTCAGCCTTCCATTCCTTTGGATGCGCCTGGCGGAGCCAGTTTGCGCCGCTTGCTGGATTGGCAGTTTGCCGAAGTGTCGGACGGCACTTTGTTTGATCAGCCCCGTCAGGTACGCCAATTCGAGCAGACCCTGATTTATGCCTTGTTCGAGCTGCACCAGCACAATCAGCCCGCCCATAAGACCGCGGCAGTCTTGCCGCATGTTTTGCGACGTGCCCTGGATTTCATGGAAAGTCAGACCGGCCAGCCCATCACGATTGGCGATATAGCCCAAGCGGCAGGTGTTAGTGTGCGCAGTCTGTATGCGGGGTTCCGGGAACATTTGGGTGTCGCACCGATGGCGCGTCTAAAGCAGATGCGTTTGGAAGCGGCCCGCCGATATTTGCAGGAAGGTGGCATGTCAGTCACCGAAGTGGCCCTGGCCTG
The DNA here is from genome assembly GCF_020496585.1 of Alcaligenes sp. 13f. NCBI lineage: Bacteria > Pseudomonadati > Pseudomonadota > Betaproteobacteria > Burkholderiales > Alcaligenaceae > Alcaligenes > Alcaligenes sp. 13f. The sequence continues at coordinate 5,827 of NZ_JAHKKC010000036.1, read as the reverse complement.
TGGCTTTGCCCACCTGGGACAGTTCTCTGCTGACTATCGACATCGCTATGGCGAGCGCCCCTCTGAAACATTAAGCGGCCTGACTCGACCTCGGTCCAGCATCTAAGCGCCGGCATCCGGCGCTACACTAAGGGCTTGATTAGGAGCCCTGCATGTCCTCTGAGAATTCCTCCAGTTCCAAACCCAAACTGGCCTTGACCTTGCCCGATCTGGATGCACAGCAATTGGTGCTGGTGCAGACGACGGTGCCCGATATGATGCTGGCCAAGTACCTGGCTCATCACCTGGTTGAAGATGGAATTGCCGCTTGTGCGAACCTTGCGCCCGCCAGTTTGTCTATGTACATGTGGCAAGGGGAGTTACAGGGTGATGAGGAAATCACGCTGACTTTCAAAACCACAGTGGCCCGGCTACCGGAACTGGCAGATCGCTTGCGAGAGCAGCATCCTTACGAACTGCCTGAATTGATTGTGCTTCCGGTTGTTGGTGGTTTCACCGCTTATCTGGATTGGGTCCGCACCCAGACGCGTCCAGCGTAATCTCAGATAGCCCAGCCTAAAAAACCGGAATAGATTTGTGCCTTTGTCTTTGAAGCGTTCCCCGTTTTCTGCCCAGCGTCTTGGCGCGTGGTTTGCTGTTTTCTTTGTCCTGATGCTGGCCTGGCTGGCAACGCCATTGACGGCGCAGGCAGAAGAAGAGTTTCTGGACCCGGAACAGGCTTTTGTACTGACCGCGGCCATGAGCCAGCCCGATCAGCTGGATATCCATTTCCAGATTGCGCCTGAATACTATATGTATCGCAAGCGCTTCGGGATATCGACCGAGAAGGCCGAACATTTGGGTGCTCCCCAGCTTCCCGATGGCGAAAAGGTGTACGACCCTACCTTTGACGAAGTCATGGAGGTCTACCGCAACTCGGTCACCCTGCGAGTGCCTGTTCTGGCCGATAGCGGTACGGGCCAGGATCTGAAAATTGATGTGGTCAGCCAGGGCTGTGCCGATGCTGGCCTGTGCTATTCCCCCTCTACGCAAACCTTGACCCTGATCCCCACCGGACAGGGCTGGGAAGTGGCAGGCCCCTTTGGTGTGGTGTCGGTGCCTGCGCCAGGTGAAGGCTCGGATCAGAAAGCAGACACCGCAGCCACGACGTCTACGGCTACATCTGCCAGCACAGGTGGTGTCGCGTCGGCCTTGAGCCTGAGTGATGTGGGCTTGGCGGATTATCTCAAGCAAGCAGGTTGGGGGCAGATTGTGCTGCTGAGCTTTGTGTTCGGCTTGCTGCTGTCCTTTACACCCTGCGTCTTGCCGATGGTGCCGATTCTGCTGTCCATCATTGCGGGCCGTAGTCAGCCTGCGCCATCGCGCTGGCATGGTTTGAAAATGGCTTTTGCCTTTGTGCTGGGCTTGTCTCTGGTCTACACCTTGCTGGGTGTGGCGGCAGGTTCGCTGGGCGCAGGCTTGGCAAGCTGGTTGCAGAATCCGTGGGTCTTGGGCTTGTTTGCCCTGATCCTGGTGGTGTTGGCCTTGTCCATGCTGGATGTATTTACGGTGCAGGCCCCGGCAGCGCTGCAAAATCGCCTGAATGAAACCATGAACCGTTTGCCGGGTGGGCAGATGGGTGGCGTGTTCCTGATGGGCATGCTGTCTGCGCTGATCGTCGGCCCTTGCGTAGCAGCGCCTTTGGCGGGTGTGCTGCTGTTTATCTCGCAGACGGGTGATGTGGTCCTGGGCGGCTCGGCTCTGTTCGCCTTGGCCTGGGGGTCGGGCGTGTTGCTGCTGATTGTGGGCGCGGGTTCTGGCAGTGTGTTGCCCAAGGCCGGTGCCTGGATGGAAAGTGTCAAAACCGCATTTGGTGTCTTGCTGTTGGCTACGGCCTGGTGGATGGTCTCGCCCTTGATGTCCGGCACGATCGCGGTCTTTGGCTGGGTCGTTTTGGCTTTGTGGGCCGCGGCCTTGTTGGGTGCATTTGGGCGCGGTACGGCAGCGCGCACACCTTGGTCGGGTTTGCGCCAGGGCGTAGGCATGATGTTGGCGGTCTGGGCCATCATGATGATGATCAGTATTGCCCTGGGTCGTCCTAGCGTGATTCGTCCACTGGAAGGGCTGAAATCGTCCGGTACGGTGGCAGCCGCTCAAAGCAAAGTGGAGTTTCAGCGCGTACTCACTTTGCAGGAGCTGGAAGGACGGCTGGCCAAGACCACCCGTCCCGTCATGCTGGATTTCTACGCAGACTGGTGTGTGTCCTGCATTGAAATGGAGAATTTCACGTTCAGTGATCCTGCGGTTGCACAGCGTATGGCACAGTTTGATTTGCTGCAGGTGGATGTGACAGCCAACACTCCCGAGGATAGGGAGTTGCTGAAACATTTCCGCCTGTTTGGCCCTCCCGGCATCATGTTTTTCGATTCCAAGGGGAAACAGCTGGAACAATTGCGCGTGATCGGTTTTCAGGATGCCAGTCGCTTTTCCAAGGTGCTGGATGAGGTTCTGGCCGGTGCCTGAAGTTCCTGATTTGCCCCGAATCGGGCTTATCAGGGCTTAACAGACGATAGATCGTCGCGTACACACAACAAAAAACGCAGCTCACAGGCTGCGTTTTTTGCGTTCTGATTGATGTGAATCAGCAGTTCTGTTCGCGCATCAGCTTGGCGGCTTCGATGGCGAAATAGGTCAGAATGCCGTCGCCACCAGCACGCTTGAATGCCAGCAGAGACTCCATCATGACCTTGTCGTGATCCAGCCAGCCGTTCTGGGCGGCAGCCTTGATCATCGCGTACTCGCCGCTGACTTGGTAGGCGTAGGTTGGCATGCCAAAGGCGTCTTTTACGTCGCGCAGGATGTCCAGGTAAGGCAGGCCAGGTTTGACCATGACCATATCGGCACCTTCGCGGATATCGGCGGCCACTTCGCGCAGGGCTTCGTTACGGTTGGCGGGGTCCATCTGGTAGGTGTTCTTGTTGGAACGGCCCAGATTGGCAGCCGAGCCCACCGCGTCGCGGAAGGGGCCGTAGAAGGCGCTGGCGTACTTGGCCGAGTAAGCCATGATGCGGGTGTGGATGAACTGGTCCTTGTCCAGAGCAGCGCGGATGGAGCCGATGCGGCCGTCCATCATGTCGCTGGGGGCCACAATGTCCACGCCAGCCTGGGCTTGCGTCTGGGCCTGACGGATCAGCATGGCGACCGTCTCTTCGTTCAGGATGTGACCGGCTTCGTCCAGAATGCCGTCCTGGCCGTGGCTGGTGTAGGGGTCCAGAGCCACGTCAGTCAGCACGCCCAGCTCGGGGAATTGCTGCTTGAGCATGCCCACCACGCGCGGAATCAGGCCGTTCGGGTTGGCGGCTTCGCTGCCATCCGGCGTTTTCAGGGACGGGTCGATGGACGGGAACAGGGACAACACGGGGATGCCCAGTTCCAGACACTGTTCGGCCACGCGCATCAGTTCATCAGGCGAATAGCGCATGACGCCTGGCATGGAGCCGACTTGCTCCTGAACTTTCTCGCCTTCACGCACAAAGACCGGGTAGATCAGGTCGTCGGTGGACAGGCGGTTTTCACGCACCAGACGGCGGGAAAACTCGTCGCGGCGGTTACGGCGCAGGCGAGTGTTAGGAAAGTCGGCAGGAGGAATAAAACGAGTCATGGAACAACCTTCGGAGAAATCCAGTTTTCGATGCATTCGGTCGCTTCGGGCAAGCCGATACGATCAGTGGAGGAGAAGGGCAGCGCATGCAGGGCGCCAATTTCCCGGAGTTGGCGGCGCACTTCGGCCACCGCCTTGATGCGTTGACCATACGGCAGTTTGTCGGCCTTGGTCAAAAGCGCCAGGACGGGCTTGCCGGTAGGCGCAATCCAATCGGCCAGGCGCATATCCAGGTCAGTCACGCCGCGTCGGATGTCGATTAGCAACACAATGCCGGCAATCGAGGGGCGGGAGACCAGGTACTCGCCCAGAATTTCGGCCCAGTCCTGCTTTTCGTGGCGCGCCACGGCGGCGTAGCCGTAGCCGGGCAAGTCCACCAGGTGGCCCAGAAAGTCGCCCGGCGAGAGCGGGTCGGGGATGCCGAACATATTGATCAGGCGTGTTCGTCCCGGCGTTTTACTGGAAAAAGCCAGTTTCCGTTGGTTGGCCAACACATTGATGGCGGAGGATTTGCCCGCATTGGAGCGCCCCACAAAACAGACCTCTGGCGGTCCGGGAGGAGGCAGCTGATCGATCTGAGCAGCTGAAATCGTGAAGTGAGCGCGGTGCAGTATCGACATGGTTGCAGCGTAATTCCATATTGGTTCAGCGCCTATTGTATAATCTCTCGATTTGGTGCGACACGTAGATGTCGTTCTGCGTCGGTTCAACCCTTGAGAACCGAACGACCTACTCTTCCAAGGAGCAGGTTCAGGGTACTAATCACAGTTATCAAACAGCGCACCATGGTGCCTGACACAAGTCAAAAGACCCAGCCTTGGCTGGCGTCTCAAACGACAGAGACACTTCTACGGAAGAGACTCTGCCCCACGGCGACGTTTATCAAACGCTCGTTCGTATTCTTACGCCCCTAGACTGCCCAACAGGGCAACTAGACACTCCAAACCCGAGCAATCCATACGGCATCCTTGCGATACCGTCTGGCCCTCTTTGTGTGCGTAAAACTAGTTGACTTGGATAACGTGAAACCGCAGAGCGCAAGCTCTGATCTGCCTTGTTATGTCTTCTGAAAGGAAGTGCCATAACCGTGTGTACGACCACACGTAGCCTACGGTGACGTGCTCGACCAGTAATGGGCGGGTGCGAAGCTCACCAGACAATGTACCCTCGCGTAAGCGGCACCTCTGATCTGTGAGGATCAGGGTGGACACTGCCAGCAGAGAGGCGGTTAAGGGGCTAGGCTAGTTCCGTATGGGCAATGTAACGTGAATCATCGCTGGAACCTGGGTAAGGATTGAATGGCCAAATCTGCTGGTAGGCCATAACCAAAAGGTGTGCTGCGGGCTGTGAGACTCAAATCTTCTCACACGTCGTCATTAACGCAGTCCCAGGATAGATGAGTCCTAAACGGAGAGTCTGAGTACGATGCAAATCGAAATCAGTCGGTAGATCAGGGAACGTGGTAAGCCCCACTATCCGCCCAGATGGGTGCAATCATCTGGGCAGGCAAGCCGCAAGGCGAGCTGTTGGATGAGGGGGTATGGGAGAGTGGAAAAAGCGAATGGCCGCCTGTAATGGGTGGCATAGGGCTCTGCTCCGGTGCGAAAGCACGCCCACTTCCACTAGGTGCAACCGTCGCAAGACGACTGCAAACGTTCAAAACCACCCCGAGGGGATGTACACCATCCCTTCGGGGACGTTGTGCGTCCTTTTAACGGGATAACCGGAAAGAGGAAAGCATGAGAAAGACCACTCCCCGTGGTTCTGCGTCCTTACACGAGCCGCAAGACTGGCACGCCATTGACTGGCGACGAGTCGAGCAATTCGTGCGAACAACGCAGCAACGTATCGCGAAGGCGACGCGGGATAATGATTGGCGCAGGGTCAAGGCCCTGCAACGATCCTTAACCCACTCGTTTTCCGCCAGAGCCTTGGCGGTAAGACGGGTTACTGAAAACCAAGGCAAGCGAACGGCCGGTGTCGATCGCCAGCTTTGGGAAACTCCTGCCCTGAAACGGGCGGCGATAGGCAGGTTAAAGCAGCAAAGAGGTTACAAACCTCTCAGACTGCTGACAAACCCTCCCATAAAACAGCAGGCTTGTTCATAATACGTTCATGCTTAAGACCCCGACTGCTTATCAACATGAATGGGAAATGGTCACGCTGGACTCCTTGGTTCCGGGCGAC
>NZ_JAHKKC010000035.1:0-26483 GCF_020496585.1 Alcaligenes sp. 13f | reverse complement strand
TACCCGAACAGCCCCCCGGTCCAGCCTCCTGAGCCCGCCTATAGCCCGTCCCTCACAGCTTAAGTCCAGCTACTTCTTGTTCTCGACCGGAGCCTCAACCTGCTCAATCCCGAACAAATGCTCCAAACCCAAGGCCAAAGCATCCCGCCACGCCACAAAATCATGTGCCGTCGCACTTTCCACGTAACGCACGTCATACCCCCGCGCCCGCAGCACATCATCCAGATGACGATTCGCCTGCACCAGGCTGACATCCCGGCTGGAGCCTGAAGACTCAAACACCCCGGCGCTCATATAAATCTTCACTGGCACAGCTTCTGAGTCCGCCATCTGCCGCGTCAGCCACTGCCCACGAGCATCACCCGTCGGAGCCCACCAGAACGACCCCGACATGCTCAAGACGTTGCCAAACAGCTGCGGCAAACGCCAGGCGGCATTCATGGCAGCCAAACCACCGTAGCTGGAGCCGCCAATCGCCGTCTTGTCCGCTGTCGACTGCACCCCTTGGGCCTTGAGCCAAGGCATCAACTCCTTATCCAGAAACTTGATATAAGCCTCATTAGGCGGCAACTCCCGCGCCCGTTCCGCCATGCCCGGATTGTCCACCAGGACCAGCCACATAGGCTCCACGCGCCCCTGCGCAATCAAGGTATCCAGCATGGCCGGCGCGCGCGCCAAATCCCGATAGTCCCGACCATCGAACAAAATCAAGGTGTGATCAATTTCCTGAGCCCGAGTGCCCGCAGGCTGATAAATCTGCACCTGCCGTTCCGCACCCAAAGCCTCGCTGGGCAAGCGCTCCGTACGCCATTGCCCCTGCCCCAACTGCTGCGGCTCCAGGCTCACCACCTCGGCAGGTGCCTGCGTCAAACGCAAGACAGACTCACCATCAAACAGATCCTTGCTGTTTTCCGGCAAAGCCTTGGCATTATGAGGATCGCGCTGCAACGCCGCCCGCAGCACTTCGCGCGCCAGGTTCTGGCCCACATAAGGCACATCCGGCGCCATGCGATAGGCAAAGCGGGCATCACGCGGCAAATCGTAGGTGATGTACCAGATATCCGACTCACCCAAACGATGCATGCGATCGGTATACGAGAAAGGCCCGCCATGCAGACGCACCTCGTTCTGGGCACCGCGCCAGACAAACGTGACGCGATCATGCGTAGTGCTGTAGCGCTCCACCAAAGGCGAACCTACACGCTGCACATAGTCCCAGAAACCGCGAGACGGCTCGCCCGCGCGCAAGCGCATGCTCCACTGACGGATCACATCGCCTTGCAAAGGCTCGGCCTGAGCCGGCGCCTGGGGAGCCGTAACCGATTTAACCTGCCACTGATACTCGCCCTGCCCTTGCACACGCAAACGATACTCGCCCGCCGTGCTGGCAATAAAGCCAAAAGGGCCACCCCGTTCCGGTGCATCTGCCCAATGACGAATCGCCTTGCCATCCGGGCCGAACAATTCCAGCGCTACATCACCACTGTGCTGCCAACTGCCTTGCACCAGCTCATTTTGCTGCAAGCTCAGTATTCGTTCATGATGTTCGTGCGCCTGAACCTCACCTTGAGCCGAAGGCAGCGTAGCCGCCCAAGCCGACCCAACCATTCCCACCATCAATACAGCAACAACAGGTGCGCGCAACATACATCCTCCTAAATGCCGGTTTGCCGCAGGACAAGCCCAGTACCAAGAAGCAGTATACGATCAAAAATAATCAGCGCACCCCTTGGCTGGCGCGAGGCGGCGCCATTTATCACCCCAGACGGAAAGCCTGAATCAAACGATCCAGCTCTTGCACCTGCTCCTGCAACTCGCTGGAGGTGTGCGCCACCTGGTTCACCATTTCCGCGTTTTGCTGAGTGGCCGAATCCAACTGCCCCACCGCCACGTTGATTTGCTCGATACCAATGGTTTGCTCGCGAGTAGAAGCCGCAATCTCGTGCACAATCGTCATCACTTGCGAGCTGCCGGTGACCATCTCATCAATAACCTCACCGACCTGCCCCATCAATTGCACGCCTTCGCGGGTGCTATTGGAGGACGCTTCCACCAATTGAGCAATCTCCTGGGCTGACGCCGTCGTGCGCTGCGCCAGAGCACGTACCTCACCCGCCACCACCGCAAAGCCTCGACCTTGCTCACCGGCTCGCGCCGCTTCCACAGCCGCGTTCAAGGCCAGAATATTGGTCTGGAAGGCAATCGAGTTAATCACCGTGGTGATATCCGCCACCTTGCCACTGGTATCGCGAATCGCGCCCATGCGGTCCACCAGCTCACTAACCATCTGACCACCATGCTGGGCAGTTTTCTGCACCTGGCTGGAGACTTCCTCGGCACGCATGGCGTTTTCTTCGCTCATGCGAACGGTGCCCGTCATCTCTTCCATGGCCGATGCTGTTTCCTGCAAGGCCGCGGCCTGCTGAGTCGTGCGACTGGACAGCTCCAGATTGCCCACAGACAGTTGCGAGGTATCGTCCGCAATCACACCACTGCTGTGTTGCAGCGTGCGCATCACCTCGTTCAGCTTCAGGCGCATCTGCTCGATGGAGGCCATCACGCTATTGTCCGGAATCGAGCGTAGGGAATGAGTCACACGCAAATCGCCATTGGCAATGGCTTGGGCCGCTTCATGCAAAATTTTGGGCTCAGCCCCCAGCTCGGCAAAGATCTGACGCGCCAGAAACACAGTAACCGCTGATACCAGCAGCACGATCAGAACAAACACGATTGACGAGCTGAGCAGATTGCTCAGGAAGCGCGCCTGAATATTGTCGATATATACGCCCGAGGTCAGCACCCAATCCCACTGCGTCACCCCTTTGCCAAAGGCCAGTTTGGGGGCATTGCTCTTGTCGCTAAGTTTGGGCCAGTGATACTCCAGAAAACCTTCGCCACCATTGCGGCCGATGCGGCTCATCTCGGCAAAAGGGTGCACGCCGTTGCTATCGACCACGGCACTGACGTCCTGGCCGTCCAGCTCCGGTCGGCTGGGATTCATGATGGACACCACATCGGTCGATAACACCGACACATAACCTTCCTGCCCAAAACGGATACTAGCGATGCGTTGCAGCGCCTGCTTTTGCGCCTCTTCCTTGCTGAGAACGCCTTTGCTGACCAGTTGCTGATAGTCCTGCGTAATGTTTGCTGCAATATTGACGATGTGCTGCAAACTACTTTTTCGCTCCTCCATCTGTGCCTGATAGAGCTGATAGTTCACAAACGCAAAAACCGCCACCAACGCCATCAAGCACAAGATCAATGGCAACCACAACTTCTGTTTCAAGCCCAAACGCATCATATTCCCCGAGCAACGCTGAAAAGACAGGTCCCAGGTACGCAAAAACCGACCGTGTCACCACGGTCGGCCTGCATGGAGGCCCCATCGAACAAGCTGGGTAACGGCCTCGGGCTTGAAATACTTAATTAAAGTTACATATCGAGATAATTGGATGCTAAGGCGGCTTATAAAACACTACCGCTCAAGCGTCGGGAAGCTTCATGGCCTTGGCCAAAAGAGGGTTCGCTGCTGGCCAGAGTCAGCAAGAAGCCATCTTCAGACATCAATTCCGAGGTCAGACGCCCCTGGTAATGACCCAGCTCCAGATTCAAGGCAAGATCGCGCTGTTCCAGGTTATCGACACCTTTGATAACCAGCTCAAAGCCCTGCTCGCTCAGTAAATGGCACGCGGTTTCCAGCAATGCCTTGAACGTCGGTTCACGGCAGGCGCGCTGAATAACCTCGGCTTCTAGTTTGACGCCGCTGATTGGCCAGCCACGCAAACGGTTGAGCTTGTTGTTCTCAATATCGGGGCTGGTCAGCCAGACCTGAATGTCCTGTTCTTTCAGAAACTGCAAAGCCTGCATCAGTTCTGGTGTTTCTTCCAATTCCTCGTCGCTGAACAAGTCCAGTTCTACACAGCAAGGCTGCAGCTCGAACTGACGCAACATGCTGGGCATGCGCTTATAGATAGGCAGCAGCATATCGATGGGCAACTTCAGGCCAATATGGCTGGCACGCAGCGAGTACTCCTGCCACCAGCGACGCACGTCAGCCATCAGGGTGCGCAGCATCCATTCGCACAAAGCCTGACGGTGAATGGCGTCAGGCATATGGCGCAGCACCAGATCCGATGACAGACGCAAGCCTGTGGGCGAGGTCCAGAACACCTGGGCGTCCACACCACTGTATTGGCCCGTACTGGTCGCCACGCGCAACTGATAAGAGAAAGACAGCGCTTCGCTGGCCTGGGGATCAAGCACATCCAGAGTTTCCAGCGCACGCAAGAGTTCCAGCGGCGTGGGCTGGGATGCTTCCTGCTCGTCGCGCTGGGCATAAAACTCCATGATTTCAGTATCTTGCGGCTCTTGCTGGGCGATCAACTTGCCCGTAAAGGTGTAGCCCCAGCCGTGCACCGACTTGATCGGCAAGGCCACCCCTGCCTGACTGGCCTTGCGGCGCAAACGGCTGATCAGGGAATCCACTGCACGGCTGTCACTGGCAGCCAGGCCTTTGTCGCGCATCAGGTCTTCACGGCTGAAACGGGCATCCGCATGGCGAATGAATGCGTCCATCAATTGACGTTCGCTATGCGTCAGTTCCAGTCCCACCCCATTGGGAGCCACCAGAGTCCAGCCTTTATCGCGCAAGATCCATTCCTGCTGGCCACTCTGATCCTGAACCTCTTCCATCGCCTGGGCGGCACCCACAGCGGCATAAACATTACGGCGGCGCACGGCATGGCACCAGGCCATCAGCTCGGGAACTTGCACATCCATAGCCAGACACGCATCAGCACCCGTCAGCAGCAACTGCACACGAGCACTGGCAGACAGGCCGGACTGAACGGCCACAATACCCAGCGAGCCAAAGTCATTGCGCAATTTGGCCACCATCAAAGGCACGTAGCCCGTCTCAACAGGAAACAGCAACAGATCGGCCTGGCTCAGACGCGCCTCGGCTACCTTCTCCAGGGATCTGACAACGCTTGTCTTGGTACCGAAAACCCGCAGTTGCTCCAGCCAGTAGTGCAAGCCTTCGCCTTCTTCCAAAACAATCAACACGCAGCGTGCATGTTCCATAAGCGCCTACTATTTAATTATTGTCAGTCCCACGACGGTCCCGGCGAGGGCCGACAATACTATTTTTATCAATAGTTAGAATTATCACTTCTAGAATACGGAGCACAAAGTAAAGAATGGTCAAATGTGGCGTTTGAAATTTTTTGTCTTCAAAATAACGTCCGCCTTACCGCCTGAACCATCTCGGGATTATTTTCTAATCGCTGCTCTTTTAAAATCATGCCCCACAAATAATTATAGTTTCCATAACGATGGGACATAAAAAACCCGCTCGAAAGCGGGTTGTTCTAGCTCAAGACCAGCCAGAATACTTACTGGGCGGCAGCGTCCAGGCGAGACTGCAACTGGGCAGCAGGCAGCCAGCCATCAGCGCGGCTGCCATCAGCAAAGTAAATGGCCGGGGTGCCTTGAACGCGCAGTTTTTGTCCTACTGCCAATAACTGATCCAATGGATGCTCACACGAGGCTTTCTCGGGTCGCGCTCCGCCCCCCATCCAATCACTCAAGGTTTTAGCGGGGTTTTGGGCGCACCAGATGTCCTCGGCTTTGCGGCGACTGTCCGGTCCCAGGATGGGAAACATCAGGCTATAAACCGTAACATTGTCGATCTCCTGCAAAGTTGTATGCAGACGTTTGCAATAGCCGCAATTGGGATCTTCAAAAACCACCATTTGACGGCTACCGTCGCCTTTTACCAGCTTGATGGCCTTATCCAGCGGCAAATCATTCAGCGACACACGATTGAGTTCCTGCATGCGCTGCTCGGTCAGATCAACACGAGTTTTGCTATCCAGCAAAGAACCCTGCATCACAAAGCTGGCCTGCGGGTCGGTGTAGAGCAAGGTGCCGCCCACTTCCACTTCCAGCAAATTGGGAAATGGTGTGGCGCGAATACCATCGACCGTCACGCCGGGGAAAGCGGCTTCAAAGGCCTGGCGGGTAGTCTCGAAACGTGTGTCTACTTTGGCGGGGCTGGCGGCCTGAGCCAGGCTGCACAGCGACAAAAACGCCAGAGCCAATACAGAACGAAGGTGCAACATCATGACGTACTTCCTTTGCTAATCGACAAGACCCTAGCGGCCTTAGAACAAGAGCGCGCCGGGGCTGACGCCGGCAGCATGCGCGATCAGGCGGCGTTTCACCCAGGGCAGGCGGTCCACCACTTGCATACCGGCATTGCGCAGCATGGAAGCCGGTGCTCCCGGTGCCGCAAACAGACGATACAAACCATCGGTGGCTGCCCGCATGGCCGCAATCGGTTCAGCGCGAGCGCGCTTGTAGCGATTGAGTACACGCATATCACCGACCGAATAATGCGGGCCACGCTCGGACAAGACCTTGATCAGGGCTTCGATATCGCCCAGACCCAGATTCAAACCCTGGCCAGCCAAAGGATGGACGCGATGCGCCGCATCACCCACCAAGGCCACACCGGGCGACACCAGGCCGCTACGCTCAAAGGTCAACGGGAAACCGTGTACCGGGCTACGCAAGCTTAACTGCCCCAAACGGCCATTGGATAAAGAGAACAAGCTGTTTTGCAGATACTGCGCCTGCTCCTCTGAGGGCATGGCCAACACCTTGTCGGCCTGCGCTTGCGGCACGGACCAGACCATGGAGACTTGCGGTTTGCCATCCACATCCGGCATAGGCAACAAGGCCAGAATCGAATCGCCAGTAAACCACTGCAAGGCGACTTGCTGATGCGGGCGCTCCACGTTGAAGTGGGCCACCAAACCGGCGTCCCCATACTCACGACCATGATGCTCAATGCCAGCAGCAGACCGCAGGCCGGAACGGGCACCATCTGCCCCCACAAACAAATCGGCGCTGATGCGCTTCTGTCCGGCGGTGATGATGGTATTGCCTTCCAGACGCTCGAAACGGTCTTCAATCCAGGGCACACCAAACACTTGCAAGGCCTGATACAGCGCCTGCTCCATCTGTCCGGACTCAACGATCCAGGCCAGATAATCCTGCGCGTCCTGCCAAGCATGCAGATTCAGGCAACCGCCGCCATCACCATGTACTTCCATGGCCTGCACTGGCGAAATGCGCTGGGCCGACATCAAGTTCCAGGCACCCAACTGCGTCAGAAAACGCTGGCTGGCGACCGAGACGGCGTAGACACGGGGGTGATACTGCCCCGCCGCCAGTTCCATAGGCTTGTAAGCGGGGGACAAGATGCTGACATCAAACCCGGCCTTGCGTAAACCCAGAGCGCTGGCCATACCGGCCAAGGCCCCGCCACACACCACAATTCGTTCTTTGCTCATCGTGCGCTCGGTGCTCCTGCCTGACGTGGCCACAACAGCCACATTTGACCTTGCTGCTTCATGCGCCCTGCCTGTGCACCAGCCTGATCGCCCGTGCCCCAGTACAAGTCGGTACGTGCGGCACCTTTAATCGCCGCGCCCGTGTCCTGAGCAAAAACCAGTCGCTGCAAAGGCTGGTTAGAAGCAGGCTGCGAGGTAGCCAAGTACACAGGCGTACCCAAAGGCACGTAAGTGGGGTCAATAGCCACGGAACGCAGACCAATCAAGGGAATGCCATAGGCACCTTTAGGGCCCAGCTCCGGATCCACAATGGCCTCTTCGCGGAAGAACACCATGGCGGTATTTACATTCATCATTTCCTGAACGCGATGCGGATTGCGCTTGGCCCAGGCCTTGATGTTTTGCATGGAAGTCTGCGCCAAAGGCATCTCGCCCTGCTTGGCCAGCCATTGGCCTACCGAGGCATAAGGGCGACCGTTATGGTCGGCATAGGCCAGACGCACGGCGCTGCCATCGGGCAGGACCGCACGACCCGAGCCTTGGATCTGCAGGAAAAAGCCTTCTACCGGATCTTCCGCATACACGATCACGGGTGGCTGGCGATCCTGCTTGGACACGATCTGCTCGCGTGTGTCGTAGGGCACAATGCGTTTGCCCACTTGCTTGCCGCGAATACGCTTGCCAGCCAGCTCGGGGTACAAGCTACCCAGGTCAATCGTCAGCAAATCATCCGGCGCAGCGAAAAGCGGCCATTGATAGCTGGAACTACGGGTACGCGAGGCCTTGAGCAAAGGCTCGTAATAGCCCGTGACCGTATTTTGAGCCACCTTGCCGTCGCCGGTCAGCAAACGCCAGGGCTGCAACTGTTGCTGCAGAAAATCACGTACAGCGGCCGTATCTTTGGTGTCAGCGTTCAGACCGGCAGAAGCCGCAGCCTGACAAACGGGCTGCCAGGCACGGGGATTGGCACGTGCGGGCATGGCCAGCGAACCGCTGACAGGGCGCATCAGGCCCTTGCAGTTATTGATGAAACCTTTCCAGACATGGTCCAGCGAATCAGCCTGCCAGCCCGGCAAGGCGGACCAGTTCACGGCTTGATAACGCCCTGCCAACGCACGCGCCGGGGTGTCCGGCAGTGCCGACAAGGACGGCACGCGCAACGGTTGCAGAGCGATATCAGGACCGCCTTCTGCTGTACCCGGAGCCGTTGACGAAGAACCCTGATCCCCAGGAATGGTGGAACAGGCACTTAATGCCAGCAGTACGGCTGGCACGCAATAAATTATCTTCATGGCTGGGTTTGGCCCTTAGTGCAAGGTACGGGGAGAGGAAAGGATGAACTCCTGAATGGCGACCTCAAAGGGCACACCATTTTCACCAACACATTGATAGCTGCCGCGCATGGTGCCAAACGGCGTGTTCAGGGGGCAACCACTGGTGTACTCAAAGGTCTCACCTGGAGCCAGCACCGGCTGTTGTCCTACAACGCCCAGGCCACGCACTTCCTGAACCTGCTGATTGTCGTCCGTGATGATCCAGTGACGACTGATAATCTGGGCCGTCTGCTGTCCATTGTTGGTAATCCGTACGGTATAGGCAAAAACATATTGATTGCTATCGGGCTCGGATTGCTCAGGCAGGTACTGGGGCGTGATCTGCACCTCAATATCGTCAGGCTTCATGATGGATTCCAGGTTACGGCTGTACAAATACGGGGCGCTGCACAGCCCCCCGCTTGAAACTATAATGATGACATATGGCCACGATTTTCGTGATGTCTAATCTTTACGGCACCTATTATGTCCCAAGCCAGCTCCACACGTATCGCTCCCAGTATTTTATCGGCCGACTTCGCCCGCCTGGGTGAAGAAGTCCGCAATGTTATCGCCGCCGGTGCCGACTGGGTTCACTGCGACATCATGGACAACCACTTTGTACCGAACCTGACTTTCGGCCCCATGGTCTGTGCTGCGCTGCGCCCCCACACCACTGCCCCCATCGACGTACACCTGATGGTAGAGCCCGTGGACGCGCTGATCCCCGAATTTGCCAAAGCCGGTGCCGATTACATCAGTTTTCACCCCGAAGCCTCGCGCCACGTGGATCGCACCCTGTCGCTGATCCGTGACCACGGCTGTAAGGCCGGCCTGGTATTCAACCCGGCCACCCCGCTGAACTGGATGGATCACCTGATGGACAAGCTGGATCTGGTCCTGCTGATGTCCGTTAACCCCGGCTTTGGTGGCCAGGCCTTTATCCCCAGCGCCATGGACAAGCTGCGCCAAGCCCGCGCCCGCATTGATGCGTGGACTGCAGAAGGTGGTCAGCCCATCCTGCTGCAAATCGACGGTGGCGTGAAGGTGGACAATATCGGCGCCATCCGTGCAGCCGGTGCTGACACCTTTGTGGCCGGTTCAGCTATTTTTGGTCAGCCCGACTACGCTCAGGTCATCCGCGACATGCGCGCGCAAATCGCTCTGGCAGAGCAGGCCTAAATCCTGCGTTCGGCCTGCTGTTCCCGCTACTGCAGCATCGTATTGCGGCTATAACTGCCCTGCCGAACCGCACTGTCGGGGCGGCGGCGCTCCACAAACAAGGCATTGCCCTGCACCCGCTTGGCCTGTGCCTTGGCAGAACTGGCCAGCTCCGCAATTAAAGAGCCCGAATACAATTCGGGCTCCTCGACTGTGACCACACCTAAAGACAAGCTTACCAACGGGTGAAACACCAGCACGCCTTGACGGTTTTCAGCCAAATAGCCGCCTGCTTGCCGATGCTCCAGTCTATACAAGGACTCCAGCTCTTTTTCCAGCTCGTCCAGAATGCTTTGGCAGCGCTCGGCCCAGTCCGGGCTGGTAAACACCAAAATAAAATCGTCCCCCCCCACATGGCCCACAAAGTCCATGCGAGCCACCGCGTAACGGGTGAAGAGCTCGGCCATGGAGCGTAACAGCTCATCGCCTTTGCGATAGCCGTACAAATCGTTGTAGGGTTTGAAGTGGTCCAGATCCGCATAGCACACAGCGAAGTTCTGCCGATTACGCAGCAAACCATCAATATGCTCATCAATCGGTACATTACCCGGCAATTGCGTCAGTGGATTGGCATAACGCGCCGTCATGATCTGAATCTGCGTAATTTCACGCATCAGCTCCACACTGGAGCCCAGGCCCAGATACTCACCCGCCCCGGTAATGATGAAACCATCACTTAAGGCATCCCCCGCTCCCTGCGTCATCAAGGTGCCCAGCTCCAGCAAGCTGGTATCGCAGTCAACAATCAGCGGTGGGGTTTCAATAAACAGGGAGCATGGCTTGTTGCCGTACAGTTCGCGGTGATAAGGCCGGGCAAGCTGATCATAAAGCTGGCTACGACGCAAAATACCCGTCGGTCGATCCCCTCGCACCAGAGCCACGGCACTAAGATCTGGGTGGCTTTGAAACAGCTCATACACACGATTCGTGGGTGTATTATCAGGCACCGCTGGCGCGGCACGCAGTAAACGCCGCACGCTCATGGAATCACGGCCTTGCACTTGACGCTGAGTGCGCACAGTGGAGGGTCCAAACAGCGCGGCTTGAGCGGGCTCCAGCTGAGGCGGGGGGTTAGGTTGAGGGCGACACAGCAAATAGCCCTGCCCACAGGCCACGCCCAAGTACCGCAAGGTGCGTAGTTCCGCGCCGGTTTCAATCCCTTCTGCAATCACAACGGATTGCGCATGGCTGGCAATATCGCAAATGGAGCGTACCAATTGCTGCTTGAGCACATCGGTATCAATATCGCGCACAAAGTATTTGTCGATCTTGACGTACTCGGGCCGCAATTCGGACCACAAGCGCAGCGAGGCATAGCCTTCACCCAGATCATCAATGGCAAACTGCAGGCCTTCTTTTCGATAAAGCTCAATAGCCTGATTCAGATAGTCGTAGCTGTCAGTACGCTCGGACTCGGTCAATTCGACCACCACCCGGCTCCAGTCAATGCCATCCAGCTGTGGCATACCGGTACGCGGTTCGATGCGGGCCGAAGGCAACATGCGCATCACCACATCCGGGCTGGAGTTCAAAAACAGTTTGCCCGCCAAACCCTGCTGATTGAAACTGCTGACCAAGGTATGGCAACACAGCTCTTCCAGATCCCATAAGCGGCCACATTGCCGGGCGGCGTCAAACAAGGCCAAGGGCGAATAAAAACTGCTGTCCTTTGGCCCTCGAATCAAACCCTCGTAACCCAGAATCAAGCCGGACTGCAAATCCACAATGGGCTGAAAGACCGGCGTAACTTGTTTTTCTACGAGAATCTGATGAAATGTATCGAGCATCATACTTCCGCTCCTAGGGCCTTTCTGAACGGACTATCGAAAGCCAATCTTGTACCAAAATACGGTTTGCTCACTAAATTGATAAGCCCGCGTGCAGTAAGGAGCTTTAACATGATGAATCAAACGAAATGAAAACCCGACGTTCCGAAAACTTTTTTCTGCTCGACCTTAACAGGAATTTGACAATATTTTGTCACAAGTCCGCTACAAAAAGATGAATATTTTCTCTGTGCTGTTTGATTTGGATGGAACCCTGCTCGATACCATTCCCGATCTGGCCTCGGCATGTAATGCCATGCGTATCGACCTGGGTTTACCCCCGCTCCCAGAGGAGCGCATCGCTACTTTCGTGGGCAAAGGCTCGGAAAACCTGGTGCGACGCGCTCTGACCGATCTACCTGAACCTCCTGCCGACTACACCCCGGCATTGGAATCATTTTATTACCATTACCAATTATGTAATGGCCAACACAGCCGCCTGTATCCGGGTGTACTAGAAGGATTGGATGACTTTAAAAGCCAGGGATTGCGTCTGGCTGTGGTCACCAACAAGCCCGAACAATTTGCCCGCCCCTTACTGGAACAAACAGGTTTGGGCCCGTACTTCGAACTGGTGGTGGGCGGTGATACCTGCCCGCGCAAAAAGCCCGACCCCATGCCTTTTGTCTACGCCTGCGAGCAAATGAAACTGGCTCCCGAACAGGCCTTGGTCATTGGGGATTCCATGAATGACGCCCAGGCAGCGCGTGCGGCGAACATCCCCGTACTGTTGGTTCCTTACGGCTATAACGAAGGCAAGGATGTGCAAAGCCTGGATTCCGATGGTATAGTTGCCTCTATTGCCGACGCGGCCACCTGGCTGCGCAATAAACGCAACACCATATTTACGTCATAAAATTCATGTCTACTCGCACTCACGCATCCACAATCTACGGCGCTTATTGGCGCTGGTGGCGTTCGTGTATCGGGTAGATATAACCTTGAAGTCTGGCGTCCCTGCAAAGTAGTACACAGCGGACCGCCTCCAGGAAAATAAGCCCGGTAATCACAACGACCGGGCTTTTTTTGTTTCTGTCCGGCTCGTCGTACCCACTGACCCTCGAGATCCCAATGACAGAAATAGAATTCAATGCCCTAGCAGCAGAAGGCTTTAACCGCATTCCCCTGATTGCGGAAACCTATGCCGACCTGGATACGCCCCTGTCGATTTATCTGAAACTGGCGCACAACGGCCCCGAAGGCGGACGTTACAGCTGCCTGATGGAATCGGTTGTGGGCGGCGAGCAGTTCGGTCGCTACTCCTTTATTGGCCTGCCTGCCCGTACCGTGATCCGCAGCTACGGCCGTCATACCCAAGTGCTGCACGATGGCAAGATTGTCGAAACAGCCGAAGGCGATCCGCTGGAATTCATCGAGCAATTCCAGGCCCGTTTCAAAGTAGCCCTGCGTCCTGGCATGCCCCGCTTTGCGGGTGGTCTGGCCGGTTACTTCGGCTACGACACGGTGCGTCACATCGAACCGTCCCTGGGCATGAACCGCAAACCCTTCCCTTCCGACCAGGAAGAAGGCGTGCCGGACATCATGCTGCTACAAGTAGACGAGCTGGTGATTGTGGATAATCTGGCTGGCCGCACTTACCTGCTGGTCTACGCCGATCCCGCCCAGCCCGAAGCCTACGTACTGGCCAAGCGTCGTCTGAAGGATCTGCGCGAAAAGCTGCGTTCACCCGTCGTGATCCCTTACGCCTACGCCAGCATGCAAACCGAATGCGAGCGCGACTTCGACAAAGAGGATTACCTGAAGGCCGTGGCCCGCGCCAAGGAATACATTGCAGCCGGTGACCTGATGCAAGTGCAGATCGGCCAGGTCATCACCAAACCTTTCCGCGACTCGCCCTTATCCCTGTACCGCGCCCTGCGTTCGCTGAACCCATCGCCTTACATGTACTTCTGGAACTTCGACGACTTCCAGGTCGTGGGTGCCTCGCCAGAAATTCTGGTGCGTCAGGAAGAACACCGTCAAGATGGCCGCAACATGGAGCGCGTCACCATTCGCCCACTGGCTGGCACTCGCAAACGCGGTGCCACACCTGAAGCCGATGCCGCACTGGCCGCCGAGCTGAAGTCCGACCCTAAAGAACGCGCCGAACACCTGATGCTGATCGACCTGGCCCGTAACGATATTGGCCGTATCGCCAAAACCGGCTCGGTACAAGTCACGGACACCATGGCAATCGAACGTTACTCGCATGTTCAGCACCTGGTCTCCAATGTCTGCGGCGAACTGCAGGACGGCATGAGCCAGATGGACGTGCTGCGCGCCTCCTTCCCCGCGGGCACCCTGACCGGCGCCCCCAAGGTACGCGCCATGGAAGTCATTGATGAACTGGAGCCAGTACGCCGTGGCGTTTACGGTGGTGCCGCCGGCTACCTGAGCTACTCGGGCGAAATGGATCTGGCTATTGCCATACGCACCGGCGTCATCAAGGACGGCATGCTTCATGTGCAGGCCGCCGCCGGTGTCGTGGCCGACTCCGATCCCGAAAAAGAATGGCAAGAGACCGAAGCCAAGGCACGCGCCGTAATCCGCGCTGCCGAACAAGTGCAATTCGGTCTGGACGAGCCTATTTAATCGCCCCACTGCCATCCTTTTTTGCCGGAGTATTCCCATGCTGTTCATGCTCGATAACTATGACTCGTTTACCTACAACCTGGTCCAGTACTTTGGAGAACTGGGTCAGGAAGTAGTGGTACGACGCAACGATCAAGTCACACTTGAAGAAATTGAAGCCTTGAATCCCAGCCATCTGTGCGTCTCGCCCGGCCCCAAGTCCCCTGCGGATGCGGGCCTGTCGGTTGCACTGATCCAGCACTTTGCCGGCAAGCTACCGATTCTGGGCGTCTGCCTGGGTCATCAGGCGATCGGGCATGCTTTTGGTGCGCGCATTATCCGTGCGCAGCAAATCATGCATGGGAAAGTCTCCCCTATTACTCACCAGGGCACGGACGTATTTAGCAACTTGCCCTCGCCCTTTAACGTCACCCGTTATCACTCCCTGGCCATCGAGCGCGATAGCCTGCCCGACTGTCTGGAGGTAACCGCGCAAACCGAAGACGGCGAGATCATGGGTGTCCGTCACCGCGAATTGCCTATTTATGGCGTGCAGTTTCACCCCGAGTCGGTGCTAAGCGAGCATGGCCACGCCTTACTGAAGAACTTTCTGGACCTTTAAATCATGAACACCATCACTCCTACCGAAGCACTGGTGCGCTGTATCGAACACCGGGAAATCTTCCACGACGAAATGCTGCATCTGATGCGCATGCTGATGCGCGGCGAAATGTCGCCTCAGATCGCGGCTGCCTTGCTGATGGGCTTGCGCGTGAAAAAAGAAAGCGTGGGTGAAATTTCTGCCGCCGCCCAGGTGATGCGCGAATTTGCCACCCCCGTCATTACGCCCAATCCGGACGAACTGCTGGATATGTGCGGTACAGGTGGCGACGGCTCCAATACCTTCAATATCTCCACCGCCTCCATGTTTGTGGCCGCCTCCGTAGGAGTGAAAGTAGCCAAGCACGGCAACCGCAGTGCCTCTTCCTCGTCCGGTAGTGCGGACGTGCTGGAAGCCCTGGGCGTGAACCTGACCTTCTCGCCCGAGCAAGTGGCGCAAAGTATTGCCGAAACCAATATTGGTTTCATGTTCGCCCCCGCTCACCACGGCGCCATGAAAAATGTGGCTGCGGTCCGCAAAGAGCTGGGCGTGCGCACTATTTTCAATATTCTGGGCCCACTGACCAACCCGGCCGGAGCAACCAACCAATTGATGGGCGTCTTCCACCCGGACCTGGTGGGGATTCAAGTGCGCGTAATGCAACGCCTGGGGGCCAAACACGTGCTGATCGTGCACGGCAAGGACGGTATGGATGAAGCCTCTCTGGGTGCGGCCACCCTGGTGGGCGAACTGAAAGACGGTCAGGTGCGGGAATACGAAATTCACCCCGAAGACTTTGGCATGGCCATGACCTCCAACCGCAGCATTCGCGTCTCCAGCAAGGAAGAATCTGCCGTGATGATTATGGAAGCCCTCAATAACCAAGAGGGTACGGCTCGTGATATCGTGGGCCTCAATGCTGGTTTGGCCATCTATGCTGCCAACCACGCCGACTCCATTGAACAAGGCCTGCGCATGGCTTTTGAGGCCATTGCCAACGGTGCCGCACGCGAAAAACTCGAACAATTCCGCGCTTATACAAGGAAGTTAAATCCATGAACGACATTCTGGCCAAGATCCTCGACACCAAAAGAGCTGAAGTCGTCACCGCCCGCCAACTGCGCAGCGAGTCCGATCTGCTGCGCGAAGCGAAGAACCGGAACGACCTGCGCGGCTTTGCCAGCGCCATTGAAGACAAGATTGCTCAAGGCAAGCCTGCCATTATTGCGGAAGTCAAAAAGGCTTCCCCGTCCAAGGGTGTGATCCGTGCCGACTTCAACCCGACTGAGATTGCCTCCAGCTACGCCGCCCACGGCGCGGCCTGCCTGTCGGTCCTGACCGATATCCAGTATTTCCAGGGTTCCTACGACCACCTGCGCCAGGCCCGTGCCGTATGCGCACTGCCCGTACTGCGCAAAGATTTCATTATTGACCCCTATCAGATCATCCATGCCCGAGCCATGGGTGCCGACTGCATCTTGCTGATCGTCGCCGCGCTGGAGAAGGATCAGCTGATGGAGTACGAAGAAATGGCCCACGAACTGGGCATGGACGTACTGGTTGAAGTACATGACCGCGCCGAGCTGGATATTGCCTTGCAAATGAAGACCAGCCTGCTGGGCATCAATAACCGCAATCTGCGCACCTTTGAAACCAGCACCCAAAACACGCTGGACCTGCTGCCTTTTATCCCCAGCGAAAAACGCGTTGTCACCGAAAGCGGTATTCACACCATTGAAGATGTGGCCCTGATGCGCGAGAACCAGGTGCAAGCCTTCCTGGTCGGTGAGGCCTTCATGCGTGAACCTGATCCAGGCGTTGCCTTGCAGAACCTGTTCTTCGGTCAGCCTGCATGAGCACCCACGCTTGCCCCCTGTGTGCCTTGAAACCCGATCAATTGCTATGGTCGGGTGCAGGGCTGCAGGTACTGGCCGTCACGGACAGCCCGTTTCCCGGCTATACACGGGTAATCTGGCAAGATCATGTGGCTGAAATGACAGACCTGTCTGAAGAACAACGGCAGCACATCATGGCAGCCGTATATGTGGTTGAGCAGACTCAGCGTGAACAACTGGGAGTCGCCAAGATCAATCTGGCTCAATTCGGAAATCAAGTGCCGCATCTGCATTGGCACATCATCCCTCGCTGGAAGGACGACCCTTTCTTTCCGGACTCTGCCTGGTCACCCGCCCCCACACGCACCGAAGAGCAGAAACAAAGCTGGGCTTCCCACGAAGAACGCCTGCTTGAGCAAGTCAGCCAGTATCAGCAGGCACTTTGTATTGCGCTAAAAGCACGATTCAAGCACTAAACCCGCTATTCAAGTCCTGCTATTCAAGAAATACCCGCTGGCCTGTAAAAAGTCAGCGGGTATTTTTTTGCCTCTCGGAAAAGAGACGGCGCACTGTAACAGACAAGTACACCGCTTATCCGTGGAGCCCGCTACAGTGCGACTCCACCGGCAGGAGCCAAGCTGCTGTTGTGCTACTTGCACGCAACCCACATAAACAGCTTGCTTGCTTGCATAGCATGGCCATAGCCAACTCTTTATACCTGGCAGCACGACCACCTCGACTTCATAAATCTCCACCTACGAACGATCAGGCTAAGGAGTGCCCAACGACTTCTTTCCGACAAAACCCTTGACCCAGTCACTTCGAGCACAAAATTAACCTAGATCAAGCCTGGACGACAATCGCCTAGCCCCTTCAAAAACCACCATATATAGTGTCGTGAATCCTAAAAATGACTACATATAGGTTTTGGTGAAAAATATGGCTACCCAGGAAACTGCATCGCGCCCAGCTGCTCAGCTGGACATCATCCGTTCCATTACCGAATATCTGGACCGCCAGGACTGGCGCGTGCAAGCCAATGCCAACCAGGGCTACTCGCTGGGCGGACTGATTCTGAACAGCTCAGGCAAGATGATTGCCAACTACTGGCTTAGCCATGTGTACCCCGAAGCCATCGGCCAGGCACACCGTCAGGCCGACCTGCACATCCACGATCTGGACATGCTCTCTGGCTACTGCGCCGGCTGGTCCTTGCGCACTTTCCTGAACGAAGGGCTCAATGGCGTACCCGGAAAAATCGAATCCGGCCCACCCCGTCATCTAAGCAGTGCGGTCGGCCAGGTCGTCAATTTCCTGGGCACCCTGCAGAACGAATGGGCCGGAGCCCAGGCCTTCAGCTCCTTTGATACCTATATGGCGCCCTTCATCCGCAAGGACGGCCTGAGCTACAAGCAGGTGCGCCAATGCATGCAGGAGCTGATCTACAACCTGAACGTACCCTCGCGCTGGGGGACGCAGACGCCCTTTACCAATCTGACCTTTGACTGGGTGTGCCCCGACGACCTGCGCGAGCAAGTTCCGCAAATCGGTGGCGAAGAAATGCCGTTTTGCTACGGGGATCTGCAGGCCGAAATGGACATGATCAACCAGGCCTATATCGAAGTCATGAGCGAGGGCGATGCCCGTGGCCGTGCCTTCACCTTTCCGATCCCCACCTACAACATCACCCGGGATTTTGACTGGCACAGCCCGAATGCCGAGCGCCTGTTTGCCATGACGGCCAAATATGGCCTGCCCTACTTCCAGAACTTCATTAACTCCGAGCTGGAACCCAATATGATCCGCTCCATGTGCTGCCGCCTGCAGCTGGATCTGCGCGAGCTGCTCAAACGCGGTAATGGATTGTTTGGCTCTGCCGAACAAACTGGCTCCCTGGGGGTGGTCACCCTGAACTGCGCCCGCCTGGGTTATCTGTATCAAGGCGATGAAGCCGGTCTGTTTGCCCGTTTGGATGAACTGCTGGAAATGGGCCGCGACAGCCTGGAAATCAAGCGCACGGTGATCCAGCAGCATATGGACCAAGGGCTGTTTCCCTACACACGCCGCTATCTGGGCACCTTGCGCAATCACTTCTCCACACTGGGAGTTAACGGCATTAACGAGATGATCCGCAACTTTACCCAGGACAAGCAAAATCTTTGCACGCCGTGGGGGCACCGCTTTGCCCTGCGTTTGCTGGATCATATTCGGGAGCGCATGGTGGAGTTTCAGGAAAGTACCGGCCACCTGTACAACCTGGAAGCCACCCCTGCCGAGGGCACCACTTACCGCTTTGCCAAAGAAGATCGCGCCCGCTGGCCCGACATTCTGCAAGCAGGGACCGAGCAAATGCCTTACTACACCAATTCCTCACAGCTGCCGGTGGGCTTCACCGAAGATCCTTTCGAAGCACTGGAGCGACAAGACGAGCTGCAAGGCAAATATACCGGCGGCACCGTGCTGCACCTGTACATGACCGAAGCCCTGTCCAGCACTGATGCCTGCCGCAATCTGGTGCAACGAGCTTTGAACCGTTTTTCCTTGCCTTACATCACCGTTACGCCCACATTTTCTATCTGCCCCAAGCACGGCTATCTGTCTGGAAAACATGAGTTTTGCCCGCATTGCGACAGCGAATTGCTGGCCAACAAGTTAGCTCAAGCTCGGGCCGAGGCTGACATTCAAAACGAAGTTATCGCGGACACGTCAACGCCGTCGTCGACACCGACACCGACACCGACACCGACACCGACACCGACACCGACACCGACACCGACACCGACACCAGTCCATTAAAGCCGATCTCTTCAAGCCAATTTTTTACCAAGACAGGCTAAACCCAATCCACTTGGCTCAACTAAAACCAGGCTTTTGGTTGTCCTCAGTCTTTATCTACAACCAGCCTCTTGGCACACACCCAGGCTAGTCACATCCGCATAGCGTGACGGCCCTTTTTTCCAAGGAGTTATTCATGAACACCGACACCATCACTCTTCAAGATTCCGAACGCCAGCCTTGCGAAATCTGGACACGCGTCATGGGCTATCACCGTCCCATGTCGTCTTTCAATATTGGCAAGCAAGGTGAGTTTCATGAGCGACGCTACTTCACCGAAGCCAGCGCCTGCGCAAGCAATGCCGTCCCCACCCCATAAACAGCCCGGTCAAATTCCATGACTTACGCCACGCGCCATCTTTACCCGGCCACGCCTGCCCACAAAGTGGCATTGAAAGTGGGTGGCTGCGCCCCTTTCTCGGCTACGGATTACCCCGGCCAATTAGCCGCTGTCATCTTTGTGCAAGGCTGCCCCTGGCGCTGTGGCTACTGCCACAACCCCCACCTGCAAGAGCGCACACCAGACAGTGCTATTGATTGGAACGCCCTGCTGGACTTTCTGAATCGCCGCGTCGGCCTGCTGGATGCCGTCGTCTTTAGCGGCGGCGAGCCCACACTGGACCCGGCCCTGGGCTCCGCCATCCGCGCGGTGCGCAGGCTGGGTTTCAAAATCGGTTTACACACGGCCGGCACACATCCGGCCAGACTGCTGGAAATCCTGCCTTGGGTGGACTGGATAGGCCTGGATATCAAGGCAGAGTTCAGTCACTACGACGCCATTACTCAACGCAGCAATAGTGCCGCTGCGCCCTTACGCAGTTTGCAGTTGCTGCTGAACGAAGACGTTCTGTTTGAGTGCCGCAGCACTATTCATCCCCAGCTGCACAGTCCCGCCTCGGTACAAGCTTTGGGACAACACCTGCATGAGCTGGGCGTCCAGCGCTATGCCGTGCAGATTTTCCGCACACAAGGCTGTGATGACGATTTCCTGAATGAAACTGGGCAGGCTTTGCAGGCCTACCCAGGAGCGGAGATTTTGGAAAACCTCCAGAAGCTGTTTCCGCACTTTGAAGTGCGACGCTCTTAATTGTCTCAGGAAGAAGCGGGGGTGCGAATCGGGCGGCGCAGTACATCCTGTAAAGCCGCTTTACCCTGTTTAAGCACTGCACGCGGATGCAGAATATCGGGGTCCAAGGCGTCCAGGGTGTTTTTCACCATCAGGCCCAATTCGGTATCGCCCTCAATCGACAGACGTCGATTAAAGAACAAGGTATCCGGATCTTCCTGCCGCTGCAAAAGCTGATAAAAAGCCCAAAGATCCGCTTTCAGGGTCAAATCCAGACGTGGTGCGCGTGCCGACAGAGGGTAAAAAGCCCCTTGGCGCCACGTATAGTCAAACGCTAAACCGGCATCTGCCACCTGTATGCGTAAAGCTCGACCTTCCAATCGTTCCGCAATGTCAGCCGGCAAGTGCGGACGCATCAGCACGTTCAAGCCCGTACAAAACAAGCGGGAGCCGGGCCACGGGGGCAAACGGCTTAAAACACCCGCCACAACAGCGGGTAAACGGGGAGTCGTTATTTCATTCATTCTTCCATCCCTCCCTTAGAAACGCTCTGACACCGGCGACACCCATTCCAAACCGGGGCGACCATGCCAGAAACCGTTGCAGGCCTTAGCGGGCAGTAAAGGCAGCATATCCTCGTGGGCATCCCTTGCCTGAATACGCCCCTGAATCACGTCATTAAACAAATGCACGACCGCATCCATATGCTGAGATTGCGGACTCAAACGCAGCATATTCACACCCAAATCGCGCAAATCCTGTACCTGCTCCAGTAAGGTGTACACCCAGGCGGATTGAGTCTGGATACCGTTAATCGTCAGAAAACCCTGCCCTTCACGGGTTTCCAGCAGCAAGCCATCGGGATAGTCCATGCACACGTACTGGCAATTGTCCTTGGGCAGATTGCGGTTACGCGCCGCAAAGCAACGGGCCGAGAAAGCCAGGGGCAAACGCCCGAAGGCAAAGACCTCGGTTTCCAAACCGGCAGGTCTGTCTTGCTGCAACTGCGCCAATCCTGCACGGCCCATTTCCAGAGGCATCACCCAACGCACCGCGCCTTGAGAAGCAATCAAATCCAGCACTGGCCCGTTATAAACATTCAAAAAAGGGCCGGCGACAAAGTCCCGACCCTGCATCAAACGTACTGCTCCCATATCATTGGCCTCGACCAGATAATCAGCCTGTTCGGTGACCTTGCGTAGCGTATTCACGTCCCGCCCGGACTCCAGCAAGACCTGACTAGACAGAACCGGCACCTTGCCAGCCTGGGCCAGCATCTGGGCAATATCCAGCCAATCATCCAGTCGTAGCTCGTGACGACGCGAACATACGGTCTCGCCCAGATACACCACATCGATCGGCCAGTCGCAGGCCGACTCATAAAACTGCATCGTGGCAACGCGGGACCAGTAATACTGCAAGGGGCCTAAAGATAATTTCATGATTGAGCCTCCCATGCTCTACTTCCAGGGCCGAGAATAGGCACCCAGCGTATGTTGCTGCCCTTCGGCCAGTTTGTTCAAAGCCCCCATCCAGGCCGGATGGACTGAATAACGGGCTGGCGTGGATTTGGCCGAATCAATGGCTTGCCGCCATACCTGAGTAACTTGAGCCACATAAGCCGGGCTGCGCTGTCGGCCTTCAATCTTGATTGCGCTGACACCCGCCGCCAACAGTTGTGGCAACAAGGACAAAGTGTTCAGGCTGGTGGGCTCTTCCAGTGCGTAATAGTTTTCGCCCGCCACATCAAAACGCCCTTTGCACAAAGTGGGGTAAGCCGCGTTTTCACCATCCTGATAGCGGTCG
This sequence comes from Alcaligenes sp. 13f, assembly GCF_020496585.1. NCBI lineage: Bacteria > Pseudomonadati > Pseudomonadota > Betaproteobacteria > Burkholderiales > Alcaligenaceae > Alcaligenes > Alcaligenes sp. 13f. The sequence goes on along the minus strand of NZ_JAHKKC010000035.1, from coordinate 4,048 downwards.
ATCAACACACCATTCAGACGCGACTCCAGGCCCTGATCAGTCTGCTCCCAGCGCACATGCCCGGCGGGGGAACAGACTCCATGTGTATTGGGGGACTCACCAGTGGCATAGGAGGACAAGGCACAGCGGCCCTCCACCATCACGCACAAGCTGCCAAAGCCAAAAACCTCAACCTGAACAGGGACCTGCTCACAGACCTGCTCCACTTGGGTCATGGACAGGACACGCGGCAAAACCACGCGCTGAATACCGAAGTTCTGGTGGTAATACTTGATGGCTTCCGGATTGGTGGCTGAACCCTGCACCGACAAGTGCAAGCGCAGATTGGGATGTGCCTGACTGGCATAGGCCATCAATCCTGGGTCTGCCATGATGACCGCATCGACCTGAGCCTGGGCAGCTCGGTCCACCGCGTCGCGCCACTGTTGCCAGGCATTGGGTTGCGGGTAGGTATTGAGAGCCAGCAAAACTTTGCGGCCGCGCTGGTGTGCGTAATCAATCCCTTGTGCAATCGCCTGTGCATCAAAATTAAGCCCGGCGAAGTTCCGGGCATTGGTGGCATCCCGGAACCCCAGATAGACACTATCGGCTCCGTTATCAATGGCTGCTTTCAAAGCAGGCAAGCTGCCCGCTGGGCAAACCAGTTCCATCTGCGGGTTATCGGACGCGGCTAAAGCCGTGGACGCTGTATTCATGACACTCCCCGATCAGCAATCTGGCCAGGGTGGATCCTGGCTCGACAAGACCACCACTATGCCTGCTCTGAAATTAAGGGGCCTTAACGCATATCAAATTCTTCCCACCTCCTGACCCGTGGCAAACAAGTCCCACTTTGCCTGCGCCATAGGCGGGCAGAATGGTCCACAATGCCTTCCACGCCTTTCGTGCTGGAGTCTTGATGACACAAACTGAGATCACGCTGGATACTCGCGGCCTGCCCGCACCCGAGCCTTTGGAGCATTGCCTGGAAGCACTGGCTGAACTGGCTCCTACCCAGGCCTTGCTCATGTGGCTGGATCGAGAACCTTTCCCCTTGTATGAAATCCTGCGACGCAGCGGCTTCAAGTATCACGGCACCCACCAAGAAAACGGCTTCAAGCTCATCATCCGCAGGAACTAAGTCTATGCAACGCGCTTTATCGCTGGATCAGTCACCCTCTTTGTCACTGACCTTGCCCTTGTTTGCGAATGTCCCTTTTTTTGGACTGCTGGCTGCCATGCTGGCGCTCTATAGCGGACCGGAATTATTCAACTCCCGCTGGCACCCCGCCACCTTGGCCATAACCCATGCCTGGACCTTGGGGATCGTGGGCAGTGCCATGTTTGCCTCTTTGGCACATATTCTGGCCGTGGCCTGCAATGTGCGTATTCAGGTGTCACGCGGTCAGGCGCTAGCTTTTTGGGGCTTGCTCAGCGCTGGCACACTATTTCTGATGACAGGCTTTCTTAGCTGGCAAAGCTGGGCTTACACGCTGGCAGGCGCTTGTCTTGCCTTTGCTTTGGGGGTTTATCTACTGACTGCCATGCTGGCCTTGTGGCGCTCTCGGCGCGACGTCTTTCGCGGCGCCAAAGAAATAGTTGCTCCTATCCGACTGGCTTTGCTGGGACTGTTGCTGACTGTCTCAACGGGGCTTGCCATGCTGGTCGCCCTGGCAAGCGAACAAGCCGTCGCCAATTTGCTGAATCTGCACATGACGATGGGCCTGGCAGCTTGGGCAGGCTTGCTGCTGATTGCCATGTCGTTCCAACTGCTGCCTATTTTTCAAATCACCGAACTCTACCCAGCGCCTCTAGTACGTTGGCTACCTTGGGTCGTAGGAGCCCTGTTGATTGCACAGTGGGCCCTGGCCTCCTTACCTGGCTCCTGGTTACCTGTGCGTGATTTGGTCACCTACCTGATCTTTTTAAGCTACGGCTTATGGGCGGTGATTACGTGGGCGCGCCTCTGGAAACGCAAGCGTCCGACAGCAGGAGCCAGCACTTTATTCTGGTATAGCTCCTTAAGCAGCCTGTTGATTGCTGTTCTGTTGAACTTCTGGACCCACAATCCCGCCGCCTCCAACGCAGAGCTGGCGATTGGTGTCTTGCTCATTATGGGAGCCTTGGGTTCCGTCGTCTGTGGGATGCTCTATACCATCGTGCCCTTTCTACTTTGGCGAGAGGCCCAGGAGTATGTCAGCATGGATACGGACAATACCGAGCACACGCGTGCCCTCTTGCGCCTTATTCCCAAGACTGCCAACTACATCCCGGCATCCAGCGCCCGAGCACATTGGGCTTTGCATAGCCTGGGCCTGATACTCTGGACAGGGGCAAGCTTGGGCGTCGAATCTTTCGCGTGGTTGGCAGCACCTGCCTTGCTGCTGTCCTTTGCGATCCTGTCATGGAATCTATGGGCAGCCTGGCAGCGTTATCGCCATAGCCTGCGCGCTATCCACGCATATCAGGCAGAGCACCATATTGCCGCAAAGCCGCGCTGTCCAGAATCGTAAAATTACGTCGCTGAACCCGAATCAGATCCCGGTCCATCAAATCACGCAAGGTACGTGATAAGTGCTCCGGGGTCAGATTCAGGCGGGAAGCAATGACGGACTTACCAACATCGATCCTGAAGGGGACACCCTCTTCGCCCGGCCACTCCTGCAAAAGGTAATTCACCAGACGTTGCACACCATTTTGCAGCGTATAGGCCTCCAACTCGCCCATCAAGCGATAAAGCCGCTCACTTAAACCAGCCAGCATCAGGCGGGCAACATCACTGCCCTTCTCCAGCTGCTCCATCAAGGTGTCTCTGTTGATATGCAAAAGCAGAGAATCCACCAAAGTCTGGGCCGTCACAATGTAATTACGGCCCATGAACATCAGCGCCTCACCAAACCCCTCTCCTGGTCCCACCAGGCGAACTACGCGCTCTGAGCCCGTGGACGAGACAAATACCAGCTTCACCCGACCATAGACCAACATGTGAAAGCCCAAACAAGGGTCCCCACTGTGAAATAAAGTCGTCCCACGCAAAGCATGTATTTCCTGAGTACCTTTAGCGATGGGCTCCAGCTGTTCCGGTGGCAGCTCCTTGAATATAGGCAGATGAGCCAGCTGGGCCTGTATCCGCTTCCAGCGTCCCGGCCCTTCACCCTGCACTAGCCTGGTGTCTGACAATTCTTCATTGCTTGCCTGCGAGGCCATGTCTTGAGCCGCCATATCTTTCCCGTAAGCCAAATAGAACCATAGCTAGACTGACATACTCCGTTCCCTCTTGTTCAGATTAGCTCGGTGCCTGATTGATACACGTCAAACAGATAAATCGAGGTTTTAAAGAGAACGTAAAAAGATAGTCAGAACTGCTAGTTCAGCATGACTTAGGAACAGATCCAAGCAAGAAGCGGTCAAATTTGACCATGTTAGAGGTAGGGAATATTGAGAGGGGAAACTGATTGGGGACAGCCTCATTTCCAAATCGACTTGAATTCTGAATGGATGCAATAGGCCTTAGCAGAGCCAGCTACGTCGACGTTAAAGAGAAAACTGAGTAGGAATTTCAGGGGAATCAGGGAGGACGAGTAGGACAAAGGCGGGGAATGACTAGGCACGTTATATGGCCATACAGAACCTGATGCCGACAGCTGTACGCCCTATCTTGGTCACCAAAGCTGATTGATGCAGAAAGCTCAGCAACTAATGCTACAAGCGCGCAGAGTAGAACGACCGAGCCCCTGCAGGTAAGCAGCAACGCATTGAACGTCAATCCTCTGGTGCAGGGACAGGATGCCATGACCGATCTACTAGGCTTAGGCCAAACGGCGTCGGTAAGAGCAAGGAATACATGCAGCCCGGAACGGGCCAGGAGGGGGGGCGGTGCGCCTGAACCGGGTGATCCAGGGTCAGGCCTTCGAGCAATCCGAGACAGGCCGGTAGCCTGCGCTTTTGTCGCCGCCTAAAACAAAACCCCCGCAAGGGATGCTTGCGGGGGTTTTGAGGAATAAGAGCTTGACGATGACCTACTTTCACAGACGTCCGTCCACTATCATCGGCGCAAAGGCGTTTCACA
>NZ_JAHKKC010000034.1:0-27790 GCF_020496585.1 Alcaligenes sp. 13f | reverse complement strand
AACGGCGCCGCTCAGTTCCTTATCGACGGTGATGGGTGGGGCGGGAGAGTTCTCGCGGTGTCGGTCCGGCATTGGCCGATAGTTCAGGATGTCCCTCCACCCCGACACCTTAACCATACAAGTTCAGGATGCGCCCTGCGCTATCTCCTGACTAGGGCACCGGTGCGCAGCACCGGCAAGTGCTCAGCCCACCCCCAGCGCCCCACGGCCTCGAGCCTGGCTTTTAATCACCTCTCCTATGCCAAGCTCCATCCCAAGCACTAGTCTGAAGCCAAAACCCTTCTAACCAACAATGCAGCAGCATCAAAACCGCAACTACAGCGGCAAATAAAACAAAGCCTTGGCAAGCACCACAATCAGCAGCACGTGTGCAAAAACACTAAGGTGAATAATCCGTGATCGCCGCGCTGTCATGGTCTTGCGTCGGCTCATCACCATTACAGATAGAAAGTGCCCAAATACGCTTAGCGCCAGGGTGATCTTTACACCCAGCATCCAGGCACGAGCGCCACCAACCTCAAACAAGGCCCGATGCTGCCAGGCCAGGCTCAAGCCCGCACCGTAGAGCAATAACAAAACCCAAGGCATGATGCGACGCGCCCGCCGCCCCAGGGCATACTCGAACTCCCGCATCGATGGCCGGGAAACCAGACGCGCCAAAGGCGACAACATCAGCACCTCAAAAAACACAGTGCCGATGAAGAAAATCGCAGCCAGAAGGTGAACCAACAACAGGAGGAAATAGCTCATGAACAGCGCTCAGGAAAGCAGACGATTCATCAACGGTACACCAGGTCTCGCGCCCACAAACTGACTTCTGGCACATAGCTGATCAGCATCAAGCAAGCCAGGATGACGACTACAAAAGGCAGCAGGGGACGTATCAGTTTTTCCAAAGAAATCCCGGCCACTGAGCACGCCGCAAACAGGTTCACGCCAAAGGGCGGTGTCACCATCCCCAGTGCCAGATTGACCACCATGATGATTCCAAAATGCGCCGGATCAATGCCGAACTGCACGGCCACCGGCAACAACAAGGGAGCCAGCACCACGATCGAAGCCGACGTTTCAACGAACATCCCCACCACAAACAAGGCCGCGTTCACACCCAGCAAAAACATCATGGGGCTACTGAACAATTCCCCCAACCAGATCCCCATGGCAGCCGGAATGCCGGTGCGATTGAGCAGGAAACCAAACACACCCGCATTGGCGATGATGAACATGATGACCGCCGTGGACACCACGGAACGATGCAGCACCTTGGACAGGTCGCCCCATTTAACGCTGCGGTAGACAAACATGCTCACGATCAAGGCATAGACTACCGCCACCGCCGAAGCCTCGGTAGGCGTGAAAATACCCCCGTAAATCCCGCCGAGAATAATCACCGGCATCAACAAGGCCAGCCACGCCTGACGGAATGCCGTCCAGACACCCAAACGACCCACACCGTCCTGCAAACCCAGACCATGGCGGCGTGCATACAGCCACACATAAATCATCAAGGCGCCGCCGATCAACAAGCCAGGGCCAATACCCGCAACGAACAGCTCGCCTACCGACGTGTCCGTGGATACGGCAAACAGAATCATGGGAATGGACGGCGGGATGATCACCCCCAACTCCGCCGCTGAGGCCTGTAAGGATGCCGCGAACGGTGCCGGGTAGCCATGCCGGACCATGGCAGGGATCAGAATTGCCCCGACCGCAAAAGTGGTTGCCACACTGGAACCGGCCACCGCCGCAAAAATCATGCAGGTCAGCACACAGCTACAAGCCAGGCCCCCTTGAACACCCCCCACCAGGCTTTTGGCAAACTCCACCATACGGTTGGACATGCCGCCCGACTCCATCAGGTTGCCTGCCAGAATGAAGAAGGGCACCGCCACCAGGGGGTACTTGTCCAGAGCTGCATACAACTGCTGGGCGATGACCAGAAAAGTCATGCGCCCCTCCCAGGCTACTCCCGCCATATTGGCCAGCCCCACGGCAATCGCCACGGGCACCGTCAATACAAAAAACAGCAGCATGGACACAAGCATGATCTGGGACACGATACGGTCTCCGGTCTAAACAGATGCCCGTAAGGCATCCAGAGTTCGGTGGTACTTTACAGGCACGGAATCAGGTCTTGAGAATTAGAGCTGCGTGTTATCGACCACAGCAGGCGCAGGTTTCTCCAGCCAACGGGCCAACAGGCCCAAAATGCCCAGCACGGCACCAATCGGGATCGCGATATACACCCAGGAAATGGACCACTCCAGACTAGGCATGGTCTGAAACCGCACCCGCCAGGTCATTTGAATGCCGACCCAGGTCAACAGGCCGAAAAAAGCCAGACACGTAATCAGCACGGCCACATCCAGCCAATGCTGCGTCCGCTTGCCGACCCAGAGCCGCAGCACATCGACGCTTAGCATGGCACCTTGACGCAAGGCCAGACACAGACCCAGCATGACTGTCCAGATCAGAGCGGCACGTGACCAGGCCTCGCTCCAGTCGGCGGGCGACTGGAGCACGAAACGAGCGATCACTTGATAGAACGCAGCCGCCACTGCCGAGAGCAGCAGCAACTGCGTCACCCAGGACACCAGACGAAACAGGCCCTTATCCAGAACGGACAACAGAGCTTTCATGATGAATGCCGTTTACTGAGTCTGACGGATAGATTCGACCAGTTCCTGGCCGAACTGTTTGTAGTACTGGGGATAGACAGGCTCTACCGCTTTGGCAAACGCGGCATGGTCAACGGTATTGACCTGCATGCCTTCGGCCTTGACGGCATCCACGCCGGTTTTCTCGATGTCGTCCACGTAATCACGCATGGCCTGGGCAGCCGTTACGCCGGCATCTTTCATCAACTGCTTGTCCTGATCGGACAGGCCGTCATACACCGCCGGAGACATCAGCACCAAGGCCGGGCCATACACGTGAGCCGTCAGCGACAGGTACTTTTGCAGCTGCGGCAGCTTGGCCGACACAATCACGGACAAGGGATTTTCCTGGCCGTCGATGGTGCCTTGTTGCAGGGCGGTCGCCACTTCCGGCCAGGCCATAGGCGTAGCCAGAATGCCGATTTCACGGAAAGCGGCAATATGAATGGGGTTCTCTGTGGTGCGTATCTTCAGGCCCTTGGCATCAGCTGGGGTGGTGACAGGACGCACATTATTGGTCAGGTGACGGAAACCTTGCTCGCCCCAGGCCAGCGCCACAATTCCGCGTTTGGGAAATTCAGCCAGCATGTCCTGACCGATCTTGCCATCAAGCACATGACGGGCATGTTGCAGGTCGCGGAACAGGAAAGGGATATCGAACACGCCAGTCTTGGGCACAAAGTTCAGGGTTGCACCGGTAGACACAATCGCCAGATCAATCGTGCCCAGTTGCAGGCCTTCAATGACTTCGCGCTCGCCGCCCAGGGCGCTGTTGGGAAAGGCCTCGATGGTGTAATTGCCATCTTTTTCCAAGGCACTGGCAAAAGCTTTTGCGCCCGCACCATAGTGAGAGCTGGTGGACAAGGCGTAGGCCAACTTCAGGGGAGTCTGGGCCGTGGCCGCTCCCGCCGCCAGGCCCAAGCCCAGCATCAAACCTGCGGCCAAAAGACGGTTCTTCATGTGACGGTACATCATGCATGCCCCTCCTGTCTGAATGGATCAGTGTATTTAATGCGTAGTGCTCGGGCTGGGACATAGGGGTTTTTACGCCTGTGTCCCAGCCGGGCACCTTATTCTTCTACGTACCAGTTATCTTCGGACAACATGACCTGTTGATGGCCATAGCCCGCTGGCATCATGGGGAAACAGTTTTCCAGCGCCAGCACTTCCACGTTAAGGAAGAACGGGCCATCGTGGGCCAGACAACGCTCCAGCGCCGCATCCAGCTGATCGGGATGCTCCACGCGTTCGGCTTCCCAACCAAAGGCGCGCGACAAGGCCACAAAATCGGGCATGGCTTCGTTATAGCTGTGGCTGTAACGACCATCGTGAATCAGCTCTTGCCACTGGCGCACCATGCCCATGTGGCGGTTATTGCACAGAATCACCTTGATCGGCGTGCGGTGCTGCACCACGCTGGCCAGTTCCTGAATATTCATCAGCACCGAAGCATCACCACTGACGCACACTACCAGCTTGTCCGGATGCGCAATCTGCGCCCCAAAAGCGGCCGGCACGCCGTAACCCATGGTGCCGGCTCCACCCGAAGTCAGCCAACGGCGAGGACGATCAAACTTGATGTACTGCGCAGCCCACATCTGGTGCTGGCCCACATCGGTAGAGACGATGGCATCACGGCCTTCCAGATGCGCGTCCAGACGTTGCAGCAAGTGCTGCGGCAAGATGGCGTCGCTATGAGGCGTCACTTTCAAGCACTCTTGAGCACGCCACACGCCAATGCGCTGCCACCAATCATTCAAGCGACCTTCAGGCAATTCGTGATGCGACAGCTCTTTGCGCAAGGCACGCAGCAGGGGATAACAGTCGCCCACCAAAGCCACATCCGCACGCACCACCTTGTCGATGGAACCGGGGTCGATATCAATATGGATCTTGCTGGCATGCGGGCAGAAATCGGACAGACGGCCGGTAATGCGGTCGTCGAAGCGAGCGCCCACACAGATAATCAGATCCGCATGGTGCATGGCCAAGTTGGCTTCCAGCGTGCCGTGCATGCCCAACATGCCCACGAACTGCTCATCACGTGCAGGGTAAGCACCCAAGCCCATCAGGGTCAGTGTGCAAGGTGCGCCGGTTTCCTGAACCAGGCTGGTAAAGGCGTGGCTGGCATCGGCCCCGGAGTTGATCAGGCCACCACCACCGTAAAACACGGGGCGGCGAGCGTGCGCAATCATGGCGGCGGCGCGTTTGATCGCTGCTTCCTGGGCAGAGGCCGGAGCGGCAGGAGCCAAGAGGCTGTCAGCCTCGTCCTGGGCCGGCGCGTCGCTGCTGGCAGCGGGCAGGGTGGCGATCTGAATATCTTTGGGGAAGTCCAGCAGCACCGGACCGGGGCGACCCTGGGTACACAGGCGCAAGGCCTTGGCCGTCAAGGAGGCCACGTCTTCAATACGACGAACCTGGGCATTCCACTTGGTCACAGGGCGGGAAATACCAATCGCATCGCACTCCTGGAAAGCGGCGGTACCAATTGCGGTGGTCGCTACTTGACCACTAATACACAGGACAGGAATAGAATCACACAAGGCATCGAGCAAACCGGAGGTGGTATTGGCCATACCGGGGCCTGATGTCACCAGCACCACGCCAGGTTTGCCGGTGCTGCGGGCATAGCCTTCGGCCGCATGTACGGCAGCTTGCTCGTGACGAACCAAAATATGACGAATTCGCGGTTGGGCATGAAGAGCATCATAGAGCGGTAACACCGCTCCGCCAGGATAACCAAAAATGGTATCTACACCCTGAGCGATCAAGGTGTCGAGCAAGATTTGCGCGCCGTTGTGGGCGGTCGTTTCAAGTGACATGGTTGCGTAGCCCTGCATGTTTTGTAAGATAGAGATCGCCGTCCAGTTTATCCCCTTTTACAGGCTGATTCCCCATGGTCACTCAACGCCAACCCTGGCACGTCGTTAAACCATCCAAACTGCATGGCAACGGCGTCTTTGCGCTACGCGATATTCCAGCCGGAACGCGCATCCTGCAATATGCTGGCAAGCGGCTTACGCCGGAACAGGCCGATGCCTTGTTCCCCGTCAATCCGGATGAGCCTTTCCACACTTTTTTCTTTGCACTGAGCAATGGCAAAATTGTGGACGGTGGTCAGGGAGGCAATGATTCACGCTGGATCAACCACTCTTGCGCCCCCAACTGTGAAGGTCACGAGAACGCCGATGGCTCGCGCGTCTTTATTGTGGCCATGCGCGATATTCCTGCCGGGGAAGAGCTTTTGTATGACTACTCGCTGGTCATCGACGATGAAATTACCGAGGAGCTCAAGCAGAACTACCGCTGCCTGTGTGGCGCTCCCCAGTGCCGTGGCACCATGATTGCCCTGCAATCAGATCGCTCCCAGGCTGTTGCCGACGAGCTACGCGAAGTGGCCGCAGAATTGGATGCGGAAATGGAACAGGCCCGCAAAACCCCGGTTTCATCCAAACAAAAAGCCGCTGATCTGAAGGCCACTGCCATTAAGCAAGCAGAAAAGGGCGAGTCCGATCAGGATAAAGATGAGGACGCGGATAGCGATAAAGAATCCTCAAGCGAGAAAGGCAAAAAGGATAAGAAGAGCAAAAAGAAGAAAAAAGAAAAAGCCAAAAACAAGGATAAAAATAAAGACAAAAAGCCTTCCAAAAAGGACAAAGAAGGCAAAAAAGGGAAAAAGGACCGTAAAAAAGAGTAAGCTGTCCCCCAGCTTGCATTAGCCCAGGCTGCCTCACCGGCAGCCTGCACCCTTGCTAATCACCCGCACAGCAAGCCCGGCAACACCCCTGTCGGGCCTCTCAGAGCGCCACACACAGGCCCATCTGTCGTGCCGGGCCAGGTTTCAGACCTCATCAGCTAGGCGAAGCACCAACCCCCATATTGCGTGTGCCCTCGCCCCCATCCCTATCGTCTCTCCCCAGGCCAATGATGGCCCGCGGGTGCTATTGCACCGGGGGAAATTACTCACTGCCAGCCCCGTCTTTGACCGCTAGCATGTAGCTTTATTGCCAAATCTGACAGACCTCATGGATTCAAGTTCTACAGATACACCTGATAATCACGCCGCCTCGCCCGCCGAATCCGGCCTGCGTATTCCTTTGCAAATAGAGGACTGGGCTTCGGTCCTGATCATGGCGGCCCTGGCTTTAATTACCTTTGCCAACGTGTTTGTGCGCTATCTGACCGATAGCTCCTTTGCCTGGACCGAGGAAATCTCCATCTTCCTGCTGGTGGTCCTGACCATGAATGCCGGTGCCAGCGCCTGTGTGCGCCACTTGCACATTCGTATTGAAGTCTTTGCCGATGCGGGCACGGTGCGTCGTCAACGCCGCCTGGCCCTGTTTGGCATTGGCATGAGCCTGCTGTTCTTTGTCGGCATGGCCATTCTGTCCGGCCGCATGGCCCTGGACGAGTTCGAGTGGGGCGATACCTCGCCCTCCATTGGTGTCCCGACCTGGTGGTACAGCATGTGGCTGCCCATCCTGTCTACTACCCTGAGCCTGCGTTTGCTGGGCATGTGGGTGCGTCGTTGGCAGGCTAAATCATGATTGCAACCTTGCTGTTTGTCATCTTCATCGGCCTGATGCTGGTGGGCGTGCCGGTGGGCGTGTCCCTGGGTATAGGTGGTGCCTTTGCGATTTTGATGTCCAACCTGGATACGCACTGGTTTGGCCTGATGGCCGTGCCGCAAAGCTTTTATGCCGGTCTGGCCAAATACCCTTTGCTGGCCATTCCCATGTTCGTGTTGGTGGGCTCGATCTTTGACCGCTCGGGCGTAGCCAGCCGTCTGGTGAACTTTGCGGTCGCGCTGGTTGGCCGTGGTCCAGGCATGTTGCCCGTCGTTGCCATTGGCGTAGCCATGTTCCTGGGTGGCATTTCCGGTTCCGGCCCGGCCTGCGCGGCCGCCGTGGGCGCGGTCATGATCGGCGCGATGAAACGTGCGGGCTATCCCGGTCCTTTTGCGGCCAGTATTGTGGGCGCGGGTGCAGCCACCGACATTCTGATCCCCCCCTCCATCGCCTTCATTATTTACTCGGTGCTGGTGCCCGAGGCCTCCGTACCTGCGCTGTTTGCGGCCGGTATGTTCCCCGGCATTCTGGCGGGGATTGGCCTGATTATTCCGGCCATCTGGCTATCGCGCCGTCACAAGCTGGGATTGGCCGAGGCCGAGCTGCCACGTCCACCATTCTGGCGCAGCCTGCGAGAAGCCGCCTGGGGCCTGATTGCGCCTGTCATCATTCTGGGTGGTATGCGCCTGGGTCTGTTCACCCCTACTGAGGCCGCTGTAGTGGCTGTGTTCTACGGCCTGTTCGTGGGCATGGTCATCCATCGCACCATCAAGTTCCGCGATCTTTTCTTGATCCTGCGGGAAGCCGCCGAATTATCAGCCGTCATCATGATGGTTGTGGCATTGGCCGGTATTTTCGCCTGGGCGCTGTCCACCCTGAGCATTATTGACCCCGTCACCAATGCCATCATCAATTCCGGTCTGGGCGAGTACGGCATTCTGGCGCTGATGATTGTCATGCTGATTGTGCTGGGCATGTTCCTGGATGGCATCTCGATCTTCCTGATCTTCGTGCCGCTATTCATGCCGATTGCCTACAACTTTGGCTGGCACCCCGTCTGGTTCGGGGTCCTGCTGACCTTGAACGTGGCCCTGGGCCAGTTCACTCCGCCAGTCGCCGTCAACCTGATGGTCGCCTGCCGTATCGCGGGCGTCCCCATGGAAAGCACCCTGCGTTGGGTAGGCTGGCTGCTGCTTGGCATGGGCTCGACCATGCTGCTCGTTATCGCTGAACCCGAGATTGCCCTGTGGCTGCCGCGCTACCTGGGCTTTAACTAAAACCACAAGACTGAAACACAACTCATAGAAAGGGAGACCTGACCCATGAAATTACGTCACATTCTGGCCACTCTGGCATGTACAGCCGCCACCCTGGCCGTGGTTCCCGCTGCCCAAGCCGCCTACAAATCCGAGTACAAGCTGTCCATCGTGGTGGGTACCACTTTCCCTTGGGGCCAAGGGGCGGTGATCTGGTCCGACCTGGTGCGCGAGCGTACCGATGGCCGCATCAATATCAAGATCTACCCCGGCACCTCGCTGGTACAAGGCGACCAGACACGCGAGTTCACCGCCATTCGCCAAGGCATGATTGATATGGCCGTGGGCTCGACCATCAACTGGTCCCCCCAGATCAAGCAGCTGAACCTGTTCTCCCTGCCATTCCTGCAACCGGATGCCAAAGCCACCGACGCTTTGATCAACGGCGAAGTGGGCAAGGATCTGTTCGGCTACATCGAGAAAGCCGGTGTGGTGCCTCTGGCCTGGGGTGAAAACGGTTTCCGTCAGCTCAGCAACTCCAAACACGAAGTGACCAAGCCTGAAGACATGAAGGGCCTGAAACTGCGCGTGGTCGGTTCGCCGCTGTACATGGACACCTTCAGCGCCCTGGGTGCCAACCCCACGCAAATGAGCTGGGCAGATGCACAACCCGCACTGGCTAATAAGGCTGTAGACGGTCAGGAAAACCCCCTGTCCATTTACGCCGGTGCCAAGCTGTACGACGTGCAGCAGCAGTACCTGACCCTGTGGAACTACGTGTCTGACCCACTAGTATTTGTGGTGAACCGCGACGTGTGGAAATCCTGGAGCGAGGAAGACCAGAAGATCGTGCGTGAAGCCGCTATTGAAGCTGGTAAACGTGAAATCGTGATTGCCCGTACCGGCATCACGGCGGAAGATCCTACCTTGCTCAAAGAAATCGAAAGCCACGGTGTGAAGGTCACCAGCCTGACGCCTGAGCAGCACGCTGCCTTTGCCAAGGCAACCGAAGGCGTGGTCGAGAAATGGACCAAGACCATCGGTGAAGACCTGGTAAAGAAGGCACGCGACGCGATTGCTGCCAGCCGCTAATTAGCTGGGTTTGAAAGACTGAAAGCCGGGCCTGAATGGGCCCGGCTTTTTATTGTCTGGCTGCCCCGCACAAAACAAACCTCATGAAAGCAGCAGCCTACGAGCCAACGTGGGGGTACTTTCAACCTCCGGGTTACCCTCGAAGAAAGAAATGCCATAAATCGGCGGCACAACCTGAGGGCATTCTTTACAGCCTACAAATATCAAAAACCAGCTTCCTTCTGAGCGAGCATCAAGTCCAAGACACCGTGTCAAAGCACGTTGACCGCTGAGCCCCAAAAAAATCCCGCTTATTCCTTGAAGCGTATCGCCAGCATTTCACCCGTCGCACACACTTCGCCATTCGCGCTAAGCGACAGGTCCACCCAGACCTTGCGTCCATCCAGCTCACGCAGCTTGCCTTGTACCGTCAGCTCTGTCCCCATTGGAGTGGGACGCCGAAACTCCACTTTCAGGGAGGCTGTCACGCAACGGATCGGCTCCTCGCTGGTGCCCATCTCGATATTCAGATCCCTATAGATGAAGGCTGCCGCAGAAGCAGTACCGTGGCAGTCCAACAAGGAAGCAATCAAGCCGCCGTATACATGGTTGGGCACGCCACCGCTGTAAATCGGCTTGGGGGTGTAGCGGGCCACGGTATCGTCGCCGTCCCAGTAGCTCTTAAGCTGATGCCCGTCGGGATTATGTTTGCCACAACCGTAGCAATGGCTGAAGTTGTCGGCATAAAAATCTTGAAACGCTTTAACCATATGAGTATCTGCTGTCCTCAAAGAAACCAAGAGGCCGTGCTCCACTTGGTAGCCCGGCCTGCTCTCAAACCACTAAAAATGGTAAGTCAGTGCTAAGAGCCAACAGCTCACCCAGGCGCTGAGGCACTGACAAGGCCTGCAATATCTTATTGAAACGCCGTTTCCAGGAAGCTGCGCAGCTTACGCGAGTGCAGCCTTTCTTTGGGCATCTCGCGCAGCAGTTCCAGCGCCCGGATGCCAATATGCAGATGCTGGCCAACCTGACGCGCATAGAATTCGCTGGCCATACCCGGCAGTTTCAGCTCGCCATGCAAAGGCTTGTCCGACACGCACAGCAAGGTGCCATACGGGACACGGAAGCGGAAACCATTGGCAGCAATGGTGGCGGACTCCATGTCCAGCGCAATCGCCCGCGACTGCGACAAGCGCCGCACCGGCTCGTGGTGGTCTCGCAATTCCCAATTACGGTTATCAATAGACGCCACCGTACCCGTGCGCATGATGCGCTTCAGCTCCCAACCTGACAGCCCGGCCACCTCGGCCACGGCTTGCTCCAGGGCAACCTGAATTTCCGCCAGAGGAGGGATGGGCACCCAAGTAGGCAAATCCTCGTCCAGCACGTGATCCTGACGTACATAGCCATGTGCCAGTACGTAATCACCCAGGCGCTGAGTAGTACGCAAACCGGCGCAATGGCCCAGCATCAGCCAGGCAGCAGGGCGCAGAACGGCAACGTGGTCGGTAATGGTCTTGGCATTGGATGGCCCCACGCCGATATTGATCAGAGTGATGCCGGAATGATCGGCACGACGCAAGTGATACGAGGGCATTTGCGGCGCGCGAGCCAAAGGCGAACCGGTTGTCGATGCATTCGCACCCGCCGGAGTGATGATATTGCCCGGCTCCACCAGATCTATATAGCCTTGATCATCCGCCTGCAGCACTTCACGCGCCCACTGGCAGAACTCGTCCACATAAAACTGATAATTGGTGAACAGCACAAAGTTCTGAAAGTACTCGGGACGAGTAGCGCTGTAGTGCTGCAAACGATGCAAGGAGTAATCGATACGCGGCGCAGTAAAAGGCGCCAGCGGCAAGGGTTCGTTATGCACGCGCTCCCACGTACCGTTGACGATGGCATCGTCCATATACGCCAGATCGGGTACATCGAAGTGATCGCGCAAGGTGTCACCGGGCGATTCAGGCACGGTTGTCACCGTGGACTGCACACCATTATTCAGGGCGAAATGCAGCGGGATAGGCACGGAGGATTCCCCCACTTCCACCTGCACACCGTGATTGCGCAGCAGCAGTTCCAGTTGCTCCAGCAAGTAATCGTGATAGAGGCCAGGAGCGGTAATGGTGGTCATGTACACGCCGGGCTCGACCACATGCCCATAAGACAGGCGGCTATCCACTTCCTGATAGGTATCGACGCGCAAACGCACGGCAGGGTAGCAGGCTCTGAAGCGCTGCCCGCGTGGAAATCCGGTTTCCAGACACTGGGCAAAAGAGTCGCGCAAAAAAGCGGTGTTGCGGTCGTAAATATGGCGCAGCTGCTCCAAAGCCTGGCCGGCATCCTGATAGCCATTGAATGGAATCAGCTCCGGCGTGGACGTGATACGAGAAAAACCGCTGGGATCAGACATAACAAGTATTCCAAGGGGAAACAAAGACAAGCAGATCTGCAAGCATCATAAGCTGTTTATTGTTCCGCCTCCTACACGACTCCATGACAAATTCAGCCGCCTGATCCTGACGCTCATGCACCAGCCGAACAGACAGGCCTGACCGTCTGCCGCTTTCGCGAACCATCGCTCCCCAATACAGACGTTCGGCTATCGGTTTCGCCTGTGCTTAAAGCCATCACCCATATACCTTTGCAATGGCTCGCTTAGCGCCCCAGTGTCTTGCCGTATCCGAGCAAGGCAGCCCAGCCCCAGTCCCACCCAAAGCAAATGTCGTTACTGGTTTTTGACTGAATCACAAGCCCCACTGTCCACACAATGGACACGACTATCGTTGGTTTTGAGACTGAATTTACTCACAGGCCCCATTTAAACAGGCAGCTTTACCCCGGTTTTAGGCAAATTCTATTTTCCCGGGATCAGGCAGGTAGAGCCCTGGCGCAAGCCCTTGACCCAAGACCCTATTTTTATGCTAATGGCGCTAGACAAGCGGCTTGGCGGGCATATCAGGTATTTCAAGCGGGACCAGATGAGGCAGCTTATGATGGCAAGTGGAAGTCAGGCACGTCTTCTACCTCATATATAAGACTTGCCCAAATCCAGTAAATACATTAAGTATGTAGTCTTAATACTTTTAGTATTAAATCCAGCTAGCGTCAGTCCTTCATAATTTAAGTTATCCAACCTGGCAGTGTGCTCGGCATGCGTGTGAGACATAGCTCGTCATCGCGCAAATTAGCTTGTATTTAGGCTAATTTACAATGGGTTAGCGTATTTTAATGATTTTCGCTTCAAGCATTTGCTCGCCCTCTGATGTCATTTGTGTCCTGGCGCCGCGTGGGTCTTGTCACCCGCGATTTCAGCAAGATCTGAAAGTGCTCTTGACCAGGTAATTGCAGTTAGCAAGGCCGTTTTGGCCTGCCGCTGTACCGAATCACTTTTAACTATCAGCAAGGGTACACATGACCACTCGAATCTCCTGCCAGCGACTGCAAGTCGCCGAGGTGCTTCATCAGTTCATCGAACAAGAAGCCCTGCCCGGCACAGGTATCTCCTCCGAAGCCTTCTGGGCTGGTTTCGATAAGCTGGTCCATGATCTGGCACCTAAAAACCGCGCCTTGCTGGCCGAACGCGACCGCTTGCAAGTCGAACTGGACAAGTGGCACACGGCCAACCCAGGCCCCATCACCGATATGCCTGCCTACAAGAGCTTCCTGAGCTCCATCGGCTATCTGAAAGAAGCGCCTGCCAACGTCAAGGTCAACACGACCAACGTCGACACCGAAATCACCGAACAAGGTGGTCCTCAGCTGGTTGTGCCCATCATGAACGCACGTTACGCGCTGAACGCCGTAAACGCACGCTGGGGCAGCCTGTACGACGCGCTGTACGGCACCAACGCCATCCCTGACACTGACGGTGCTCAGCGTGGCGGTGGCTACAACGCCGTGCGCGGTGCCAAGGTTATCGCCTTTGGCCGTCAGTTCCTGAACGACACCATTCCTCTGGCTCAAGGCAGCCACGATCAGGCTACCTCCTACACCATCGCTGACGGCGCTTTGCGCGTCACCCTGGAAAACGGCGGCACCACCGGTCTGAAAGACGCCTCGACCCTGCTGGGTTACCGCGGTCAGCCCGATGCGCCTGAAGCCATCGTGTTCCTGCACAACGGCCTGCACTTTGAACTGCAGATCGACCCCAACAGCCCCATTGGCAAGACCGACCCGGCTGGCGTGAAAGACATCGTTCTGGAAGCCGCACTGACCACCATCATGGACTGCGAAGACTCCGTGGCTGCCGTGGACGCCGACGACAAGGTCCTGGCATACCGCAACTGGCTGGGTCTGGTCACCGGTTCGCTGACCGAAGAAATCAAGAAAGACGGCAAGGTCTTTACGCGCCGCCTGGCTGACGATCGCCAGTACACCGACCTGAAAGGCGCTACCCAGACTCTGGCTGGTCGCTCCCTGATGTTCGTGCGTAACGTCGGTCACCTGATGAGCAACCCTGCCATCATTGACGGCGAAGGTCGCGAAATCCCTGAAGGCATTCTGGACGCCGTGATCACCACCCTGATCGGCATGCGCGATCTGGAACTGAAGAAGAACTCGCGCAGCGGCTCGCTGTACATCGTCAAACCCAAAATGCACGGTCCTGACGAAGTGGCGTTTGCCAGCGAGATCTTTGACCGTGTGGAAAGCCTGCTGGGTCTGGCTCCCAACACCGTCAAGCTGGGCATCATGGACGAAGAGCGCCGCACCAGCGTGAACCTGAAAGCAGCTATTGCCCAGGCCACCGAGCGTGTCGTGTTCATCAACACCGGCTTCCTGGACCGCACGGGCGACGAAATCCACACTTGCATGCAAGCGGGTGCCGTGGTGCGCAAGGCCGACATGAAACAAGCTGACTGGCAGCCTGCCTACGAGCGCAACAACGTTCAGATCGGCCTGCAGTGCGGCCTGCGTGGTCGCGCTCAGATCGGTAAAGGTATGTGGGCCATGCCTGACCTGATGGCTGAAATGCTGGAACAGAAGATTGGTCACGTGAAGGCCGGTGGCAACACCGCCTGGGTGCCATCGCCTACCGCTGCCACGCTGCACGCCTTGCACTACCACCAAGTCAACGTGGTCGACGTCCAGAAGGGCCTGGAAGGCGACACCAACGACTACCTGGACAGCATCCTGACCATTCCTGTGGCCACAGACACCAGCTGGTCTGCCAAGGAAATCCAGGAAGAACTGGACAACAACGCTCAGGGCATCCTGGGTTACGTGGTGCGCTGGATTGACCAGGGCGTGGGCTGCTCCAAAGTACCGGACATCCACGACGTGGGCCTGATGGAAGACCGCGCTACCCTGCGTATCTCCAGCCAGCACATCGCCAACTGGCTGCTGCACGGCATCGTCACCCACGAACAAGTGGTTGAAACCCTGCAGCGCATGGCTGCTGTGGTTGACCAGCAAAATGCAGGCGACCCAGCCTACCAGAACATGGCCGGCAACTTCGAAGGCTCCTTTGCCTTCCGCGCTGCTCAGGATCTGGTTCTGAAGGGTCTGGAACAGCCTAACGGCTACACCGAGCCTTTGCTGCACCAATGGCGTCTGGCTTTCAAAGCCGCTCAAGCCTGAAGCACACAATGTCGCCTGGAGCCTGACTCCGGGTAACAGTGTCCCAAAATCCCCATCTTGCTGGTTCAGGATGGGGATTTTTTTCGCCTGCTGACTTGCCCCTTGCGATAACTACGAACTTGCACCGCCGCTTGTCGTCCTGCATGCTGACAAGGCCTGGGCAAGCTTGCCTGTTTCCGTCACTCTTTTCACCCTCTCCGTTTTCGCATGGCTTTCCGTATTTCTCCCCTGCACTTCCTGGCTACGGCTGTTCTGGCTCTCTGCACTACTTGGGCCACGGCCCAGACCCTGGCCCTCAGCTTTGATGACGGCTTCAACCCCAGCACGCAGCCACAGGGCAATCAGTGGAATGAGCAAATATTGACCAGCCTGCGGGACCACCAGATCAAGGCCACTCTGTTCCCATCGCTAGCCCGTATGGGCGGGGCAGAGGGGCTGGGTCTGGTCCAGGCCTGGTCTAGGGAAGGACATCGGATCGGCAACCATACCGCCAGCCACAAAAGCCTGGCCGACCCGGCGCTCAGTCTGGAGGACTTCATTGCAGATGTGCAGCTTGCCGATGCCGCGTTCAAAAGCCTGCCCACCTTCACACCCATGCTGCGCTTTCCTTATTTGAAGGAAGGGGACACCATCGCCAAGCGCGACGGCTTCCGTCAGTGGATGGCGGCGCATGATTACAAGAGCGCGCCCGTATCCATTGATGCCAGCGACTGGTATTACAGCCGGGTCTTTGCAGATCATGTGCAAGCAGGCGATAGTGCCAAGGCAGAGCGCGTGAAAGAGCAATACATCCTTCACCTGCTGGACCGTGCCAGCTATTACGATCAGTTGGCGCAAGAGGTTCTGGGACGCAGTCCGGCTCATGTAATCCTCTTGCATACCAACCAGATCAATGCGGCTGCATTGCCGGATGTGCTCGCGGCATTTACCGCCAAGGGTTGGACCATCACATCAACAGAGGTAGCATTTCAGGACCCCTTGTACGCACAAGCCCCCGATACATTGCCTGCTGGGGAGAGCATCATCTGGGCCTTGGCCAAGGCCAAAAACATGCCAAACCTGCGCTATCCCGCTGAAGACTCCGTTTATGAGGAGCCTTTGCTGAAAGAGGCGGGATTGTTGCCGTGAACTCTGGTGGGCTATGGACCATGAGCCGTAAGCCGTAAGCCGTAAGCCGTAAGCCGTAAGCCGTAAGCCGTAAGCCGTAAGCCGTAAGCCGTAAGCCGTAAGCCGTAAGCCGTAAGCCAGCTCATGAAAACATCATGTTCACACGGCGACAATGCCTCCTTGTCATGCCCTCCATCACATCTGCTTGACCGCGGTTTGCCGTCCTCTCCACACCTCTCAACCCTGCGGTCGAGCCACAGCGTCTGATACCACTTTCAAACCCACGGCTTAAAAGCCCCCTGATAGTCCCTGTCTGCTTCTTCTCGTTATAAACTCGAACTCATAACGAATTTGACTGACAGGAAACCCCATGAAATCTCTGCTGCTTTCTGCCGCCTGCCTGCTGGCACTGTCCACCACCGCTCAGGCCTCCGACCTGCTGATTGCCACCGGCGCAGGCTACCGCAAACCCGTCACGGAATTGATGGAAGCCTTCAATAAAGAAACAGGCCTGACGGTAGAGAGCAGCTTTGGCAACATGCAGCAGGTCCGGGCTCAGAGCGAGCAAAATCCAGACATTGCTGCCATTATTGGCGACCGCTTTTTTCTGGAACCCATGGGCATTGCCCAGCAGTTTGTGAACATCAGCCAGGGTGCCCTGATGCTGGCCGTGCCCAAGGGCAAGACCATTGATTCCATCCAGGATTTGCAGCAACCCAGCTATGCCCGCATTGCCATTGGCGATGCCAAGAAAACGGTTTACGGCCGTGCTGCCACTACCTGCATGGAACGTGAAAAAATCCAGGCCGATGGTCGCACCCTTGAAGTCGCGATGCTGCCGCAAGTATCGACTTACTTGCTGAACGGCGAAGTGGATGCGGGTTTCATCAACCGCAGCGAAGCGCTGGCCCACAAGGACAAGCTGGGCACCATCCTGCCCATGCCAGCCCAATGTCACGACCCGATTGATCTGAGCCTGGCCGTGCTCAAGGACCGTCCTGCAAGCCCTGCCTTGCAATCCTGGACCCAGTTCCTGGGCTCGGACAAAGCCAAATCCATTCTTGAGCGTCACGGCCTGTGATGTCCGCCTGGATGAGCTGCTCCAGTAGCTCGCTGGGCCTGAGTATTTATGTGCTGGCCGCCACCTTGGTGGCCCAATTGGTTCTGGGGGTGGCACTGGCCTGGGTACTGGCCAGAAAACGCTTCCCAGGCCACGGATTACTCGATTCACTGGTGAGCCTGCCGCTGGTTTTCCCACCGATTGTTATCGGTTACTTGCTGCTGCTTGCCCTGGGCAGGCAGGGCTGGTTGGCCAGTGCCACCGGCTGGTCACCCAATATTGTTTTTCAGCCTGCGGCCTTGCTGATCGCCGCCTTTATCGCCGGGCTGCCATTGATGGTCAAACCCGTGCAAAACAGCATGAACAGCCTGTCGCCACGGCTGCGTGAAGCGGCAGCCACACTGGGCCACGGCACCTGGTCCTACTTCTTCCGGGTGGAATTGCCCTTGCTGCGCTCTGCCTTGGCCACCGGACTGATTCTGTCAGGCGGACGGGCCATGGGAGAAGTGGGCATTTCGCTGATGTTGGGTGGCAATATCGCGGGTCGTACCGAAACCCTGTCTTTATCTATCTACAACGCCGTCCTGGATGGCGACACAGACTGTGCCAATGCGCTGTCCTGCTTGCTGGGGCTGACGGCATTAGCCTGCTTTTGGGCGCTGCGGCGCTACGGGAATCAAAAATGACGGTTTTTTTTGAACAAAGCCAAATCGACCAATGGATTGGCGAGGATGCCTCCTACCTGGATCTGACCAGCCACATGCTGGGACTGCACAACCAGAACACCACACTGCGTTACGTCGTGCGTGACCATATCCGCGTGGCAGGCACTGAGGAGGTGGCCGAGATTGTGCGCTCTTGCGGCGGCCAGACCCAGCACTACACCCCCAGCGGCGTGGCGGCCATGCCCGGTCAGACCATCTTGCTGGCACAAGGCCCCGCCAAAGCCTTGCTGCGCGCCTGGAAGGTCGGCCAGAACCTGCTGGAGTTTGCCTGCGGCATCGCCACCCTGACACATCAAGTCGTGCAAGCCGTGCAAACGGTAGATGCCTCGGTGGCTGTGCTGACCACTCGCAAACATGCGCCTGGGGTACGCAAGCTGGCCTTGAAAGCCACACTATCGGGCGGAGCCATGCCGCATCGGCTGGGACTGGGCGAAACCATTTTGATCTTCCCCCAGCACCGCGCGCTGATGGGTGGCTGGGAGGAGGTGGGCCGGGCGATTGCCCGTCACAAATACGCCTTGTGCGAAAAGAAAATCGTGATCGAAGCGGCAGATCTGGATGAAGCCTATAGCGCGGCTCAGGCGGGTGCGGACGTGGTGCAGTTCGACAAAGTCCAGCCCGAGACCTTGGCACAAATTGTGCCTGCGCTGCGCAACGCGCATCCCAACGTCACCATTCTGGCGGCGGGCGGGATTCATGCAGGTAACGCAGCCGCCTATGCCGCAACGGGTGTCAATGCCTTGGTGACCAGCAGCCTGCACTACGCGAAACCGGCCGATATTGGAGTGAAGATCAGCTTGACGGAGCCAGCAGAATCGCAAGAGCCGCTTGTTGCCAGCAAACTGGAAGGGCTGGAATAAAGTCACCGGCAGCTCACTATTTGTCAGCCTGACCCACTAGGGTGTTAAGCGAAAACAAAGAAGGTGAGCTCCGGCATTAGAGCCAGTCATCAAACGACAGAGTTGCAAAGCACCACCAATAGAAAAACAGATCGCTGAATCCGACAAAAAATGCGGAAATCAGCATGAACCTTACGCCTGGCATCTGCCCCCTGGCGGCTTGGAAAGCATGCAGCTCCGTGAACACGTTTTCACAAAAAACGTGGGCTCAGACAGTCTCCTTAGACCCCAAATGCTGCAACAAGCGCTGCATGGGTTTGGATAGGGCGCCCCAGTCCTGATAACACAGGCACAAGGAGCGCTTGGTCCAGGCGTCACTCAAAGGCCGCGCCGCAAAGCCATGGCGACGCTTGTAGCGGCTGGCCACGCCTTGCGGCACAATCCCCAGGCCCACACCGTGGGCCACCATCTGGCACAGCCCTTCGAAGGTTTTCATACGGATGCGCTGCACCCAAGCATGGCCCGCTGCGCGAGCATGTTCGTCCAGATGGTCTTGCAGGGCATTACCCGGCATCAGGCCCACGAAGGGTTCATGCAGAACATCCTGCAAGCTCAATTTGCTGTGTGCCGCCAAGGGGTGAGCCGCAGCCATAATCAGCACCAGATGATCCTTGGCCACCGGCTCCAGCACCAGCCCCGGTGCCTGCACTGCATCCGACACCACACCGGCCTGGGCCAAACCGGCGGCAACCGTACGCACAATATCTGCGCTGGTACGCTCTTTCAGCTCGATATGCAGATTGGGGCGCTGTGCTAACCAGGGAGCCAAGCGCGACGGTAGAAACTCGGTTAAGGCCGCCGTATTCGCATACAGATGCAAAGTCCCCCGCGCTCCAACAGCGAAATCCTGCAACTCGCCTTTCAGCAGATCATGCTGACGCAGCATCAAACGGGCATGGTGGGCCAGCGCCTCGCCTGCCTCTGTGGTGACGACTCCCCGTGGCAGGCGCTCCAGCAAAGCAACGCCGGCATCGTCCTCGATACGGCGCAAACGCTCGCTGGCCGAAGCCAGAGCCAGATTCGCGCGTACCGCTCCCTGTGTGATGCTGCCTGCATCCACAATGCTCAAGAACAAATGCAGATCGGCCAGACCCAGTCGCATCACCACTCCTGAAAACCCTTCGGATAAACCGAAGGATAGCGCCTTAAATCCACATTGTGTGCACCTGCCTGCCACGCTTCAATACAGGCATGCACGAATCTCTCTCTTTCCTTCTTCTACTCAGTGCCATCTTCCTGATAGCGGGCATGGTCAAAGGCATTACCGGCATGGGCCTGCCAACGGTAGCCATGAGCTTGCTGGGCCTGATGATGTCACCGGCCTCGGCTGCCGCCTTGCTGGTACTGCCTTCTTTCATCACCAACGTCTGGCAATGCTTTGCCGGGCCGTCCATGCTGGCTTTGCTGCGCAGACTCTGGTCCATGATGCTGACCATTGTGCTGGGCACGCTCTGGGGCTCAACGCTGCTGGCCAGTACCTCACCACAGCTATCGGGCATGGCCTTGGGCATCGCGCTGCTGGTGTATGCAGGCTATGCGCTTACCGCCCCCGCCCTGACCGTATCACCCCGCTTCGAGCCCTGGCTTTCACCCTTGATTGGCCTGGTAACCGGCGTCGTAACCGGTATTACCGGCGTTTTTGTGATGCCAGCCGTCCCTTATCTGCAGGCCCTGAATCTGGATAAAGACGAGCTGGTGCAAGCCTTGGGGCTGTCCTTCACAATCTCCACCATCGCGCTGGCTGGCGGTCTGTTCATGCACGATGTGTTCAAGCTGAACCAGCTGGGCATGTCCACCTTGGTGATTGTTCCGGCTTTACTGGGTATGTGGCTGGGACAAAAGATCCGCGTACGCATCAGCCCGCGCCGCTTCAAGCAATGCTTGCTGCTGTTTCTGGCGGCCCTGGGTCTACAACTGATTATTCGACCTTTTATTTAAGGCTGACCGCAACATGACCCTCTCCGTTTGCGACGTGAATCCGCCGGTGCAAGCGCTTTTAAGCTAAGCCACCACACTGACAGCGTCATTCACTATGTATTGATCCGCCAAGAGCCACCCTCACGGCCAGCACCACATTCTCAAATCGCCTAGCAACGACTGGAGCCACCATGCCAAGCTCATCTCACCACTTACCCGTACTGGAATATCTGCAACGCCAACTGAATGGCACACTGGCCGAAGGCGAGCACACGCATATGCGTTACCCCACCGCGATTTCCCGGCTACTGAACTTTCGTATTACTGCTATAGATGAAGCCAGCGCCACGCTGGAACTGAACGCAGACGCTGCCTTGCATGGCAACCAGCAGGGCACGGTACATGGCGGCCTCTTGTGCGAACTGGCCGATGCCGCCATCGGCACGGCCCATTCCACCTTGATGCAGGAAGGCGAGAGCTTTACCAGCATTGATCTGAAAGCCACCTTTCTGCGGCCAGTCTGGCACGAGCGGCTGCAAGCCCATGCCTGGGCCACGCATCGCGGGCGCAGCATCAGCCATTACCGCTGTGAAATCCAGCGAGAAGACGGCAAGATGATTGCGACAGTGGAAAGCGCCGTCATGACCTTGAAAGGGGATCGGGCCCAGGGGCGTTAAAACTCCTGCTGCCGACTTCTTCAAGCCTCAACCACAGCACCAAGAAGCAGACAGCTTCTTTTAAACTTAAATAAAATAGAAAACTGGCTATCTATCTGTAAATAAATAATATTCTGAAACCGACCAGCCCCGATCAGGGATAGCCCCCATGCCCACCCAGCCGCTCAACTTTTACACTAGGCGCTGGTCACGCGCATCCTTATGCTCTGGAACAAGGGGTTCCCAATGTCGGCAGAAAATGGCTTGGATCTGTCGGTGTTGTACCGCCATCCAATCTTTCATTCGCACAGCGCCGAGCTGTCTCATCAGCCGCTTAGCCGGGCCATTTCCCGGCATGCCCTGCATTGGGGTCGCGGGCGCATCAACACCAGCCTGTACCGTCGCGATATTGATCAGATCAGCCTGATGCGACTGGGCTACGGTGCCGAAGTGGAAATCCAGGCCGATGCCTTCGGGGACTTCTGTCTGGTGCAAATGCCTTTGCAGGGTACGGCCGAATTCATCAGCGATGGTCATCATAAACTAACGGCCTATCCCGGCGATATTGCGGTGGTATCCCCTCGCCACCATGTGCGCACCTTGTGGCAAGCCGGTTGCGAACAGCTGATCGTGAAAATCCCCTACAGCCTATTTGACGGTGTGGGCCATCAGACGCTGACACAAGAGGGCATGACCCGAGGCTGCGTCTACAAGCTGGACCCCTGTATGGGCCCACAATGGGCCAACCTCATCCAGCATCTGCTTCTGCTACCGACGCAACATAGCGACCGTCCAGCCAACTGGACACAGCATATTGAAAGCAGCCTGGCCTTGTTCCTGCTGTGTCATCCTGCCGATGAACAAGCCGTGCAGACTCTGGTGGATGAGTCCATGGGAGCGGCGGCCCGAGCAGGGCAGATGCGTCTGCTCCAAGCTAAAAACTATGTATTGGCGCATTTGCACAGCAACATCTCACTGGATGATCTGGCGCAGGCAGCGGGTGTGAGTCCCCGCTTCCTGCATCTGCTGTGCCGTCGTCACTACAAACAGTCCCCCATGAGCTGGGTACGCAATCTGCGTCTGGACGCCGCCCATCAGGTGCTGCAAAGCCGGCCCCGCCCCAACGTCACCGAGGTGGCACTGGCGCATGGTTTTGGGCATCTGGGGCGGTTTTCTGCCTACTACCAGCAACGCTTCAAGGAACTGCCCCATCAAACGGGGCAGACACGGCACACAAGCATCAAACAGTCCTAGATGAACATGGACTTGTTGATGGGCAGATTGTGCTTCTTACAGTAGCTGGTGTAGTGGTCGATCATCCAGAACACATCAATGATTTCCAGGATGTTGTCGTTCTCGTCCAGGAACTCGATAGGCGTGCCCAGGTGGAACAGGGTTTCCATGCCTTCGTCGGACACCAGGGTGTGCGTGCGACCGGGGCTTTCGTGGATGTAATGACCGGCACGGGCCACCCAATCGTATTCCTCGTAGCGCAGGCTGCCGGACAGAATGTAGCCGGTCACCACAGCGCGGTGGCGATGACGCCCCAAAGAACCACCTTTGTCAGCGCGCATGATGTGCACCGAGGTGTTGTTGCGAATATCAAAGCTCAGGTGACGCAGCCAGATATTGGGGCCGAAAGGAATCCAGGGGGAGGTTTCCTCGGACGTATCGAAGTGGCCTTCAACCAGCGCGTATTCGTCGCGTACCTTGTCGATGCGTTTTTCAATGTCGATATAGGGTGGGGTGCTGTTTTGAGTCATGACTTGTCTCTCTCATAGAAATAAAAGCCGCTGTGTTTCCCACACAGTCGGATGCCAATCCCCCCGGATTGACCTGGTTTCATTCTATGAAGCCATTTGGCGCCGAACTATCCAGCTTTGGCACAACGTAGCGGCGCACTATCCAGTTCTGGCACTCCCGCTCCGATCGCTTTATTTGACCCCGAAAAAGACCGGCGACGAACTCCTGACACAGTTCATGCCCATGCCATTTGGCAGCTCATTTTTTCACATTCAACAATACTGATTTTCATAAGCAAATCAAAAGAGTAAGGACGCTTATCGACCATAAACACATGAGCGAATTGTCTTTCGTGGCAGCGGCGATCAGGCATGTAATACAAGGCATTGACTCGCGCAGGTGCCCCCGTTTTCTGGCGGCACCTTGTTCTGATTTCACTGCAAGGAATTGCCATGAGCCGCCCTCTGAAAACCGTTATTGTGAATGGAAGCCTGCACCGTCCCTCCCGCACGCAAGTGCTACTGGATGCGCTGCGCGACACACTGAACGACCAACTGGCACTGGACGTGCAAAACATCGAGCTGGTCAGCCTGCTGCCCGAACTGGGCGCGGCCCTGTCCACCGACGCCTTGCCCGCCCATGCGCATCAGGCCATCACCGCCATTGAGCAGGCCGACTTTCTGATCGTGGGCTCGCCCATCTTTCGCGCAGGCATTCCGGGCCTGCTCAAGCACCTGTTCGATCTGGTCGACATGAATGCCCTGAACGGCACGCCTGTGCTGTTGGCCGCCACTGGCGGCAGCCAACGCCATGCCCTGGTCATTGAACATCAACTGCGTCCCCTGTTCAGCTTCTTCCAGTCTCTGACCTTGCCCATCGGAGTCTATGCCACGCCCGAAGAGATTCAGGATGGCGAAGTCAACAGCGCCGCCCTGCAACAGCACATCCAACGCACCGTTGATCTGGCCGTGCCTGTGCTGCACAGCATTCAAGCGCGCTTGCCGCTGCAAAACACCGTTCTGGAGGCCCAGGCAGCATGAGCCAAATCACCTCCACCACACCCGATATTTTCTGGTTCCTGCCCACTTCGGGCGACACCCGCTATCTGGGCAAATCCGACTTTGGCCGCGCGCCCACCAACGAGTATCTGCGCAGCATTGCCGTCACCAGCGAGAACCTGGGTTATGACGGCTTGCTGATTCCTACCGGCGCCTCTTGCCTGGACCCCTGGGTGGTGGCGGCCAGCCTGGTTCCTGTTACCCAGCGCATCAAGCTGCTGGTGGCACTACGTACCTCTTTGGGCGCGCCAGTCTCCAGCGCACGTCAGGCAGCGTCCTTGGACCAGGCCCTGCATGGCCGTTTGCTGCTGAATGTGGTGCCTGGCGGCGATGCCACCGAACTGGCGGCCGAAGGCGTATTTCTGGACCATGACTCCCGCTACGAATACGCCAATGAGTATCTGACGATCTGGCGTCAATTGCTCGCTGGCGACACCGTGAATTTTCAGGGCAAGCATTTCAAGGTGGAGAATGGCCGCAACTTCTTCCCGCCTGTGCAAAAGCCCTATCCGCCCTTGTACTTTGGCGGCTCCTCGGACGCCGCACACGAGCTGGCTGCCGAGCATGTCGATGCCTACCTGACCTGGGGCGAACCACCAGCTGCGGTGGGCAAGAAATTTGAGGACATCCGCCGCCGTGCCGCCGCCCGTGGCCGCAAATTAAGGCTGGGTGTACGCCTGCACGTGATCGTGCGCGAAACCAATAAGGAAGCCTGGGCCGAAGCGGATCGCCTGATCAGCAAATTGACGGACGAGGACATTGCCAAGGCGCAGGCCAATTACGCCAGCATGGACTCGGTAGGCCAGAAACGCATGGCCGCCTTGCACGGTGGCCGTCGCGATCAGCTGGAAGTCTCGCCCAATCTGTGGGCTGGCGTAGGGCTGGTACGCGGCGGAGCAGGCACCGCCCTGGTGGGCGATGCCCAGACCGTGGCCCAGCGCTTGCAGGAATACATAGACCTGGGCGCGGACTCCTTCGTGCTCTCGGGCTATCCGCATCTGGAAGAATCCATCCGCTTTGCCGAGCTGGTATTCCCCCTTCTAGGCAAACATGCCGTCACCGTCAGTGATCGCGCCCAGACCGGCGGCGCCTTTGACGCGCGCGGTGTTCAAAACCAGCAACTTTCTTCTGCATCATGAGCCAAAAAATAATCGATCTACGCTGCCGACCTGCCTTTCTGCACAAATTCTTCGGAGCCGAACCTGGTACGCCAGAACATGCCACTGCTCGTTGGCTGAACCGCCGCGTAGGCACTCGTGGCAGCGATATCCACTTTGAAAAGTCACTTAGCCAGGAAGGCTTTCTGGAAGAAGTGCGCCAGGCCGGACTGAGTAAAGCGGTCGTCGTAGGCCGCCACACACCGTCGCAACATTTGCCCAACGACACCATTCATCAGATCGTGCACGGACACGATGAATTGCTGGGCATTGCCGGTATTGATCCGGCTCTGCAAGGCGAGCAGCAAGCCCTGGCCGAGGCAGAACGCGCCATCAAGGAGCTGGGCTTGTCCGGCATTGATATCGAGCCGGGTTTTGGTGTTCCAGCACGTCACCCCGATGACCCGGTTTACTGGCCCGTTTACGAACTGGCGCGCCACCTGAAAGTACCCGTCTTTTTGATGAGTGGCCCCACCACGCCGGACCCGCGCTACAACGACCCGGCCGGGCTGGCCAAAGTGGCCAAAGCCTTCCCGGATCTGCCTTTAGTGGCCTATCACGGCTATTGGCCCAATGTGCAACAGGCCATAGGCCTGGCCTTTCTGCACGAGAACGTGCATCTGGTGCCGGATATGTACATTTTCCAGCCGGGAAACGAGGGCTATGTGCAGGCAGCCAATAGCTTCCTGTCCGAGCAATTGCTGTTTGGCTCGTCCTACACCTTCCGCCCGATTCGCCAGAGTATTGAGGACTTCCAGCAGCTGGGTTTCAAGGATGCAATTCTGGACAAGCTGTTTTATGGCAATGCGGCCAGGCTGTTTCAACTCTCGTAATAATTTCGATCTGAGAAACCAGGTCTTGAAATCCCATTCTCAATAACTTACCATTTTGATGAGTTTTGATAACAAGGGATGACCATGCGACCATCTGTTGTGCTCGACATGAACCGAGATGCAGTGCGTGAAGCCGTAAGTCGCTTTCGCACGGCGAATCCACGCGTCTTCGGTTCAATCCTACATGGCACCGACCAGGATGGCAGCGACATTGATTTGCTGGTTGACGCACTGCCTGGTGCGACGCTGTTCGACCTGGGAGGCCTGCAAGACGAGCTGGAATCGCTGCTTGGTATTCACGTCGATTTGCTGACGCCCGGCGACCTGCCACCTAAATTCCGGGCCAAAGTGCTTGCAGAGGCGCAACCGGTATGAGCAAGTACCGTCTTCCGGATTACCTTGAGCACATGCAGCAAGCCGCAACCGATGCATGCGGTTTCATAGAAGGCCAGACCAGAGAAGATTTTCTTGGGGACAAACGAACCCAGCAGGCCGTCATCATGAGCCTTATCATCATTGGCGAGGCTGCCACGAAGGTCATGGATGGCTATATCGAGTTCGCTCAGACTCACGGACAAGTGCCGTGGCGTAATATGCGCGGTATGCGCAACCGCATCGCCCACGGCTACTTCGACGTCAACCTCGATGTGGTGTGGGACACCGTGCAGACAGCACTACCAGAATTGCTCCAACAGTTACTTGCCGTTCGTCAGGATGCAGACGGCGACACGCCATGCTGATCGGCTATGCGCGCGTCTCGACGCAAGATCAGAACCTTGAATTGCAATGCGAAGCTTTGATTCAGGCCGGGTGCCAGAAGGTCTTTGAAGACAAGTTAAGTGGCACGCGAGCAAATAGTCCAGACTTGGTCAAAGCGCTCGAAATGCTGCGCGAGGGCGACACATTGGTGGTCTGGAAACTGGACCGATTGGGCCACTCAGTCAAACAACTGGTCGATCTGGTCAACAAACTGCGCACACAAGGTATCCAGTTCAGAAGCCTCACCGACTCCATCGACACCAGCACGCCGTCTGGTCGGTCCTTCTTCCACGTCATGGCCAGCCTGGCCGAGATGGAGCGCGAACTGACAGTCGAACGTACCCGTACCGGGCTGGAAGTCGCCAAGCAGCTTGGCCGCAAGGGTGGTCGCAAACCCAAGATGAACGACAACAAAATTAAGTCAGCCAAGAAGCTGCTGGCCAGCGGTGTACCACTCAAGGACGTGGCCAAGAACCTGGACGTATCCGTTCCTACGCTTTATCGCTGGGTGCCAGCCTCATCACGCGCTTAGCGTACTATTTTGTCGTTGATTTACCCTGAGAGGCTGCGCGCTCACGGCTGACAACATAAAGGGCACGATTAATTCGTGCCCTCAGACTGCTGACAAACCCTCCCATAAAACAGCAGGCTTGTTCATAATACGTTCATGCTTAAGACCCCGACTGCTTATCAACATGAATGGGAAATGGTCACGCTGGACTCCTTGGTTCCGGGCGA
>NZ_JAHKKC010000033.1:0-30853 GCF_020496585.1 Alcaligenes sp. 13f | reverse complement strand
TGTGAAACGCCTTTGCGCCGATGATAGTGGACGGACGTCTGTGAAAGTAGGTCATCGTCAAGCTCTTATTCCTCAAAACCCCCGCAAGCATCCCTTGCGGGGGTTTTGTTTTAGGCGGCGACAAAAGCGCAGGCTACCGGCCTGTCTCGGATTGCTCGAAGGCCTGACCCTGGACCGCCCGGTTCAGGTGTGCCGCCACCCCTCCTGGCCCGTTCCGGGCTGCGTGTATTCCTTATTCTTACCGACGCCGATTGGCCTAAGCCTAGTAGGTCGGTCCTGGCATCTTGCCCCTGCACAAGAAAATTGACGTTCAATCCGTCGCTGCTTACCTGTAGGGTGGTCGGTCGTTCTACTCTTGCTGTGCTGACTGTTTGTTGTTGAGACGCGGCGACAGACCACCTCTTCTTCTTCTTCTTCTTCTTCGTCTGCTGCTGCTGCTGCTGCTGCTGCTGCTGCTGCTGATTGCCCCGGGTAGTGACTCTGATCGGCATGAGGGGGGGGGCCTGCTCTATGATTGGTGCGCATAGCGCGTTTAATGCTTTAGTTGCAGACAACGTGGCTGGATCATCGCTGCAGAGTGGCCGCTCTACTCTTCGCGCTTGTAGCATTAGCAACTGAGCTTTTCGCACCAATCAGCTTTGTCTACCAAGATTGGCGCCTGCAACTGCCGGCATCTGTCTCCTTAGCTTAGGGCTGTAGCGTACTTAGTCACTGCCTGTATTCGTCCTCCCTGATCCTCCTGAAATTCCTACTCAGTTTTCTCTTTGCGCCGTAGAATACGGGTAAATACTTTAGAGCTAAAGGAGTTGCCCGTGGGTGCAGAGACAGTAGTAGACGCGATTGTGGTTGGGGCAGGGCACAACGGCTTGGCAGCAGCAGTTGAACTGGCCAGTAAGGGTTGGAAAGTTCAGGTTGTGGAAGCCAAAAGCTCGGCCGGTGGTGCGGTCAGTACTCAGGAGTTGACCTTGCCAGGCTTCAAGCATGATGTGTGCGCCATGAACTTGTCCTCCTTCGCGGGCTCTGCGTTCTTCCAGCGCCATAAAGAAGCCTTGGCTCGCCATGGCTTGGCATTTGTCCCCGCAGAGCATTGCTTTGCCAGCGTGTTCCGGGATCAAAGTTATTTGGGCGTCAGTACAGACTTGGAAACGACCTTGAAGCGTATCCGAGCTGTTTCTGAGAAGGACGCGCAGGCTTGGCAAGCCATGCTAGATGACTTCCAGAGCAAGGCTCCCCATCTGTTTGCTGTGCTCGGTAGCCCTATGCCTTCTTGGGGCCTGATGAAAAGCGCCTGGAAGAGCTGGCGGGAGCTGGGCAAGGATGGCGTTGCAGAGCTGATGCAATTGCTGCTGGCGACGCCTCGTGACTTTCTGGACCGCCATTTCGAGAGCGACTCAGTGAAAGCCATGATGGCAGCCTGGGGGCTGCATGTGGATTTCACACCAGACACGGCAGGCGGTGCCTTGTTTCCTTATCTGGAGTCCATGGCCAACCAAGCCTTCGGCATGGTGATCGGGCAGGGCGGTGCTGACACGATTATCCGTGCCATGACGAGCTTGCTGCAGGAGTTGGGCGGTGAGCTGCTGTTGAATGCCCCCGTGCAGACAATTGAACAAGAGAATGGTCGCGCCAGTGGTGTTGTTTTGGCCGACGGTCGCCGCTTGAAGGCACGCAAGGCGGTCATCGCGAATCTGAATCCTCAGCTTGTCTTTGGTCGTCTGGTGCAGTCTGCTACCGTTCCCAAAGATTATCAGAAGAAAGTCGATGCCTTCCGCCCCGGTTTGGGCACCATGATGATCCATTTGGCTCTGGATGGCTTGCCTGATTGGACAGCGGGCACCGAGCTGCAGCGTTTCTCCTACGTCCATCTGGCACCCGATATGGCCATGATGAGCCGCGTCTATGCCGAAGCAGCTGCAGGTTTATTGCCTGCCGAGCCAGTTCTTGTGGTTGGACAAGGTACAGCACTGGATCCTTCCCGCGCCCCGGAGGGGAAACATACCTTGTGGATTCAAGTGCGTGTGCTGCCAGCCCAAGTCAAAGGTGATGCTTCTGGCAAGATTGCCGCTGGCGATTGGTCGCAGCTTAAGGATGCATATGCAGAGCGCGTCCTGGATCTGCTTGAAAGTTATGCGCCGGGCCTGCGTAGCAAGATCCTGGCCCGCCATATCATGTCGCCCCAGGATCTGGAGCAGTTCAATGCGAACTTGATTGGCGGTGATAACCTCTCGGGCAGCCACCATCTGGATCAGAACTTCTTCTTCCGTCCAGTGGGCGGTTACTCCAAATACAAAACGCCGATCAAGGATCTGTATTTGTGCGGCGCCTCGACCTGGCCCGGTGCAGGGACGGGGGCCGGATCAGGTTATATGCTGGCCAATCTGTTGGCGAAGTAAGTCAAAGAACTAAAGGCCATTCAGACGTTGCCGGGCATGTTCCAGGCGCAGCTGTTTGGCCTCCATCTCCTGTAGTTGTCGTCGTATCCCATCGATATGTTCTTTGGCGGCGCGTCGGGCCAAGTCAGCTTGGCCTTGCGTGACGGCATTGCATAAACGCGCATGTTGTCTGTCCAACCTGCGTTTGGAGTCATGGTCGGGATACAGGTGCTGCACGGACACGCGCACCGTAGATAACATCAAATCGTTGAACAGGCTGATCATATGTACCAGCACCGGGTTGTGCGAGGCCTCACAGATTGCCGCATGAAAAGCATGATCTGCCCGCGCAACCTGTTCAGGTGCTGCATCCTGCATTTGCAGATCCTCCAGTTCCTGAAAGCGTCGTCGTATCATGATGTGATCGGCTTCCGTCCCCCTGGAGGCGGCTAGTTGAGCCGCCTCGCTTTCCAGCAGTTCACGCACTTCCAGCAAGTCATATAGAGTGCGCCCTTGCGCTTGAAGCAGGTGCTCCAGCGGCTTGCTGACGGCTGAATCAATCAGGTTGGCGACAAAGGAACCTTTGCCATGTCGGGTTTCAATCAAGCCGCGCACGCGCAGGATTTGTAGCCCTTCGCGCAGGGCAGATCGGGACACCGCCAGCCTTTGCGTCAGTTGCCGCTCGGAGGGCAGGACTTGTCCCGGTTTCAGGACGCCATCCATAATAAAAGTTTCGATGCGTTGGGCGACCAGCTCGGCGGTGACTTCCAAACGCTTGGGTTCCTGCATTTTCATTCGTGGTCAGACCAGTTGTATGCCTGTGGAAATGATAACAAGCTGATTATCTATCTGTCTGATTTATAAGTATAAAGATAAACCCTAATACTCTCTTAGGGTAAAAACTGGTCGGACCAGTAGCCTGACGGCTGGACAAGCCAGCCCGCATCAAAGACCATCCGTTTCAGGAGACTTTAAAAGACAGGAGGCGTCATGAGCTTGCGCTACGACGAAAAACTGGACGGTGTGCTGCCCCGCGTGGACAGGATGCAGCTGCTTAGCCGTTTGCGTGATGATATTCCCGGCCTGGATGTGCTGCACACTGATGAGCAACTGCATCCTTACGAGTGTGATGGACTGAGTGTTTATCGCGCCAAACCCTTGCTGGTCGTTTTGCCCCGTAATGTGGAGCAGGTACAGGCCGTGATGCGCTTGGCTCACGAAGTCGGCGTGCCGGTGGTGGCTCGTGGTGCGGGTACCGGCTTGTCGGGCGGTGCCATGCCTTTGGAGCAGGGTATTTTGCTGGTGATGGCGCGCTTGAACCAGATTCTGGATCTGGACCCTGTAGCCGGGATTGCTCGCGTTCAGCCCGGCGTGCGTAATATCGCGATCTCTCAGGCGGCCCAACCCTTTGGCTTGTATTACGCACCGGACCCGTCTTCGCAGATTGCCTGTTCAATTGGGGGCAACGTAGCGGAAAACGCGGGCGGTGTGCACTGCCTGAAATATGGTCTGACCGTACACAATATCCTGCGCCTGGAAGTGATTACCGTCACAGGCGAACGATTGATTTTGGGCTCCGAAGCTCTGGATACGCCCGGCTTTGATTTGATGGCCCTGTTTACGGGTTCCGAAGGAATGCTGGGGGTGGTCACGGAAATTACCGTCAAGTTGCTGGCACGTCCCCCCTGTACGGTGGTGCTGCTGGCCAGCTTTGACGAAGTGGAAAAAGCAGCTGATGCCGTGGCGCAGATTATTGCCCAAGGCATTGTGCCGGCAGGGCTGGAGATGATGGATCAAATGTCCATCCGCGCAGCCGAGGACTTTATCCACGCTGGCTATCCTGTTGATGCACAAGCGATCTTGCTTTGCGAGATTGATGGCGCTTTGGAAGACGTGCAGGACGATGTGGCTCGTGTTGAGCAGGTTCTTTTCAAGGCCGGCGCGCAAGAAGTGCGGGTTGCGCGGGACGAGCAGGAGCGACAACGCTTCTGGGCCGGTCGTAAAAATGCCTTTCCCGCTGTAGGCCGGATTTCTCCCGACTATTACTGCATGGACGGCACCATTCCGCGTCGTCAGTTGGCTTATGTGCTGAAGAAAACCGCCGAGCTTTCCGAAGAGTACGGCTTGCGCGTCGCCAACGTGTTTCATGCGGGCGATGGCAATATGCACCCGCTGATTCTGTTCGATGCCAATCAACCTGGCGAGCTGGAGCGAGCCGAAGCCTTGGGCGGCAAGATTCTGGAATTGTGTGTGGAAGTCGGCGGCACAATTACGGGCGAGCACGGCGTAGGCAGAGAAAAAATCAATCAGATGTGTGTGCAGTTCAATGAAGACGAGCTGCAGTTTTTCCATGCGATCAAAGCTGCCTTTGATCCCAAAACCATGCTGAATCCCGGCAAGAACATTCCTACTTTGCATCGCTGTGCAGAAATGGGCGGCATGCACATCCATCACGGGCAATTGCCTTTCCCAGAGTTGGAGCGCTTCTGATGAGTACCGTAGAACATAAAAATCAGGATCGCAGCGCTGAATTGCTGGAGCAGGTCCAGCAAGCCCTGACCACTAAAACCCCCGTGCGTTTGCAAGGCGGCAATACCAAAGCTTTTTTAGGCAAAGCCGTGCAGGGGCAAGAGCTGAGCCTGGCAGGCCATGAAGGGGTGGTCGATTACGATCCGGCGGAACTGGTCGTCACGGTGCGTGCCGGGACTTCCGTGCAAGCGCTGGAAACGATCTTGAACGAGCAAGGCCAATGCCTGCCTTTTGAGCCGCCTCTGTTTGATGGCCGCGCCACTGTTGGTGGAGCCACCGCCTGTGGTCTGTCGGGACCGCGTCGTCCCTGGGTAGGCTCATTACGAGATTATGTACTGGGCTGCCGTTTGATCAGTGGCATGGGCACACATATGCGTTTTGGTGGCCAGGTCATGAAGAACGTCGCCGGTTATGACGTATCGCGGCTGATGGTCGGCGCACAGGGTTCTTTGGGTGTGATTACCGAGGTGTCTTTCAAAGTCTTGCCGCGCCCACGTAGCCGTGCCAGCCTGGTTCTGGAGGTAGCCCAGCAGGAAATCGCCGGTTTATTGCGCAGTTGGCGTGACCAAAGTCGTCCTATTACGGGCGCAGCTTGGCAGGACGGACGTTTGCATTTGCGTCTGGAAGGTGGCGACAGCTCGGTGCAATTGGCTCAAGAGCAAATCGGTGGGGAGGCTTTGGACTTGTCCTATTGGGACGATTTGTGCGAGCAGCGCCTGGAGTTCTTCAAGCAACCCGGTACCTTGTGGCGGATCGCCTTGCCAGTCGATGCCCCAGTGCAAACATGGCCCGGCCAGGTTCTGGTGGATTGGGGTGGGACACAGCTGTGGCTGAAGTCCGATGCTGCTGCCGAGCAGATTCACGCGCAGGCTCAAGCTTTGAAAGGGCATGCCCGTTGCTGGTCCGGATCAGGTGCAGGGCAGGATGTCTTGCCCGAGTCCTTGTTGATATGGCATCAGCGTTTGAAACAACAGCTGGATCCTGCTGCCATTTTTAATCTAGGTCGTCTCTTTCCTTCGGCGGAGTCCACATGCAAACACAACTGACACCATGGGCTCAGCAACTACCGCAAGCCGAGCAAGCTGAAGCTATTTTGCGCTCCTGTGTGCATTGTGGGTTTTGCAATGCCACCTGTCCGACTTATCTGGACCAGGGCAACGAGCTGGACGGCCCCCGTGGCCGGATATACCTGATCAAGATGTTCCTGGAAGGCAAAGCGACCTCGGAGCTGACCCAGCATCACCTGGATCGTTGCCTGAGCTGCCGCAATTGTGAAACCACCTGTCCTTCGGGGGTGAAGTATCACAACTTGCTGGATATAGGTCGGGCCGCACTGGAGCCCAAAGTAAAGCGTCCCTTGAAGGACCGTGCCATGCGAGTCGCACTGACGCAGATTTTGCCAGAGCCTGCTCGAGTCAGTGCCTTGCTGGGGGTAGCGCGAACCATGCGTCCCTTGCTGCCATCTTCTTTACAGGAAAAAATCCCGCCCAAGCAAAATGCGGATTTGACACGACCTGCACAGCGGCACAGCAAGCGTGTCCTGATGCTGGAAGGCTGTGTTCAGCCAGCCATGGCGCCTTCCATTAATGCTGCGACGGCCCGGGTGTTGGATCGCTTGGGCATCAGCGTGACGCCCATCGCTCAGGCAGGCTGCTGTGGCGCTTCGTCTTTTCACTTGGGTGCGCAAGAACAGGGCCTGGAGCAGGCGCGTCGCAATATCGACGCCTGGTGGCCGCAGATCGAACAGGGAGCTGTGGCGATTGTGCAGACCTCCAGCGGTTGCGGCGCTTTTGTGAAAGAGTACGTGGACCTGTTCAGGAACGATCCGGCCTACGCCGAGCGCGCTCGCCGCGTCAGTGAACTGGCCAAGGATCTGGTCGAAGTGCTGGAAGAGCAGCCTTTGGAAGAATGCCTGAACACGCAAACCCGCCCACGTCTGGCTTTTCATTGTCCGTGTACTTTGCAGCATGCGCAAAAACTGGGAGGGAGGGTTGAGGCCGTGCTGACTCGCCTGGGTTTTGACCTGGGCGCCGTGCCGGATAGCCATTTGTGCTGCGGTTCGGCGGGCACCTATTCATTGACTCAGCCGGAGATCGCAGGACGTCTGCGGGATCGCAAGATGGATGCGCTGGAAAGCAGCAAGCCTGACCTGATTGTCACGGCCAATATGGCCTGCGGGAATCATTTGAATGGAGCGGGTCGGACTGCGGTCAAGCATTGGATTGAGTTGGTGGATGAGTTTTTGAACTGAGTTCGTTGGTCCGTCAGTGCTTATGTTCGTACTGGCTTCCAGTCAGACCAAACAGCATAGAGGGGGCGAATGCCCCCTCTGTTCGTTTGAATCCAAGATTCAGGAAAACCATGGCATAGACACGCTGTTCTGACCTGTAATGGTCTTCAGTTCTACGTGCTTATATTCGGCACGAGCGCGATAGCGGATGAGCTTGTTGTCACCGCTCTGGATGCGTATCTAGGCTTATACCTCTGGCTAGTCTATCAACCATGACAAGCAATCAAGGCTTGCCCCTGAAAGTAGCGTGCGAATTACAGGCTTGGACTGGGGGGGCTACTTCAGCTCACGTACCTTGCAACGAGTCTTTCCTGGCTCGTCCTCTCGGCAAGAGGTAGCCGCGGTGCCGTCGGCATCAAAATAAATTCCCATATTTTCTTTCTTGTTGTTGGGCGGGCCGAAGCGATTGGCCGGGTTTCTATTCTGCTCAAGCTGGGGCAGGCGGTTGCGCTCCAGTTGCTGTTCTCGTGCTGCTTGGCGAGCCTTTTCCTCATTGTTCATCGCCTTCTGGAAGTTTCTGCTGAACTCCGAGTCCTTGGCCGGATCTTTGGGTGTGGCTGCCGAGGGATTCGCTTCGCGCGGCATGACGGAGGTCGAGCGCAGCTTTTTAAGATCTTCAGTCGTGACGGAAAAGTCCGGAGAAGCCGCATGGCTGGCAACGGCGAGGAAACTGAGCAAGCCAACTGCAATAGGGTTCAGATATTTGCGCATCAGAATTTACTCGACCTGGATGAGGTTTGATTATCTATCGTTTAATGGACACTGCATGTTTTTTCGTCTGCATTCTATATAAAGGATTTACACGAGCGCAAACGGAAACAAGGTGAGCCAGGTGCCTGTGGCTTAGCTAAATAGCACCATGCCTTGCAAGGGGTGATTGAACAGAATAATGTCACGAACGCACGTGGTCAGTCGTTTAATGTGGTTTTCTGGCATGGGTTTGGGAGAGCGCAGTTAGCGTTGCCGCGACGTAATATGTGCTGTGTATTTAGATAACAGCTTAGGGAGGAGAGAAAATGAGCGGGCAAAAGCAAGATCACAGTGCGTTTTTTTCAGTACGAACAGCCGCCATATCGCTAGTGCTTTGTATGGGAGGTGCAGCGGCTAATGCCGCTTCAGTGACGTTTTCTCATAAAGACTGGGATCTACGTTGCGATAACACGCTAACCTGCCGCGCTGCCGGTTATGCGGCTGATGGTGAGGAGCTGGGTTCAACGGTGTTATTGACGCGTAAAGCGGGCAGTGGAGAGCCGGTGGCAAATAGAGTCATGCTTGCACACTACGACGATCCCGAGTGGCCAAAAGACTCATTACCAGAACTTGTTATTGCGGGCCGTAAAGCCGGTTCACTGAGTGTTGCGGGTGACGAGTCTTGGCAAATGAGTGAGGCGCAGTTAGCCCAGTTTTTGGCAGCCTTGAAAAAAGACGCCGTAATTTCCTTTCGTGGGAATGGCAGCACTTATGCATTCTCGGGGGCTGGTTCAAGTGCCGTCTTGTTGAAAATGGATGACGTTCAAGGACGTGTCAATACGCCAGGGGCTATTCTGCGTAAAGGGAAGGGCAGCGAGTCTACGGTCAAGGCACCTATTGCTGCGCCAGTCATCAACCGTGCCCCGGTAGTGGATAAAAGCCTGCGCCCCATGACAGCGCAAGAGGACGCCTTGATAAGGCCTGTGCTGTTGAAGGTACTTGCCGCTGATGAAGAGCAATCCTGTAGTGCTGACATGCTGTCCGAGCCATGGGAAATCGCACGGTTGAATCAGCAGTTCTCCCTGGTTGGCGCGCCTTGCTGGTTAGCCGCTTATAACGGTGGGGCAGCCTATTTTGTGATCAATAACAATATGCAGTCTGCTCCGGTGTTAGTGAGTACCAGCGCTACTGATTACGATAATGGAATGATCTCGTCCAGCATGAAGGGGCGGGGTTTGGGCGATTGCTGGAGTTACGAGGCATCGGTCTGGGATGGAACCGACTTTGTTGAAAGTGAACGCGGCGACACCGGGCGTTGTGCTCTGATTCGCGCTGGGGGCGCCTGGAATATTCCGGAGCATGTCAGCCAAGTGGTCGGGCCGTGAGGTTATAAAAAAGCTACCGACGTGGCCTTGGAGTACTGATCCCCCCGGCTTTCGAGCCTGGGGGTTTATTTTTTTTTGTTCTCAGCTCGGCAATGGTATGTTGGTGAGCGGAGAAACCTAACGGTTTCTGGGCTGGCTTGCTATGGCCGCTGCATGTTTGGCATTGCTTGCTATATGCCAATTTTCATGAGGCCAGTCGTGGGGCTTTTTGGGGCCGTCTATGTGGAATAGCTGAAAGCGGGCGATTAATTGCTTCGGATGTCAGGAAGCTAAACCATTGATTCGATTAAATTATTGATTATTTTATTTCAATGGTTTTAGATTAGCTGGTGCCGATGAAAGGAATCGAACCCTCGACCTTCTCATTACGAATGAGCTGCTCTACCGACTGAGCTACATCGGCTAACCTAAGACGATAAGTATATCCTGTTTTTTTCGGGTTTGTAAATTCTGCGCACGCATTTGGGCTGCGGCGTGCTATGTTGGGCGTTTTCAGCCTGTGAAGGGGACGATGATGCTGGGGATCAAGATCAGTTTGGTGGTAGCGGCTTTCTTGCCTTGGTTAGCGGCGATTTGTGCCAAAGCCGGTGGGGCGGGCTTTACGAATCATGAGCCTCGTCCGTGGTTGGCCAGCCTGTCGGGCTGGCGTGGTCGGGCCAATGCAGCACAGGCCAATGCGTTTGAGGCCTTACCGTTCTTTTACGCGGCTGTCTTGCTGGCCTTGTGGTCGGGGGCGGACGCCTTGCGCGTGCAAAACCTGATGATTTCCTGGATTGTGCTGCGCGTGCTGTATTTGCTGATGTACATAATGGACAAGGCCACCTTGCGTTCGCTGGTGTGGTTCCTGGCCTTGGCCGTCAATATCTGGATTGTGTTCCTGCCCGTGCTGCGGACTTGATGAAATGAAGAAGGGCCTGTTCTGTGCTTTTGATCAAGCATGGAACAGGCCCTGGGATTGTTTGCTTGGACTATTGGCAGGCCAGCCGCAAAGCTGGCCTGTTTTTATTTGCCGTTGCTTTCTTGCTCTTCCGCTTCCACGCGGGCGCTGACGGCTGAAGGGAACAGGTCCCAGCAGGCAATGAACATGGCGGCGATCAGCGGGCCAATCACAAAGCCGTTCAGGCCGAAAATCGACAAGCCGCCCAGGGTGGAGATCAGGATCACGTAGTCCGGGATCTTGGTGTCTTTACCCACCAGCAGGGGGCGTAGCAGGTTGTCTACCAGGCCGATTACCAAAATACCAAAGGCGGTCAGGATGATGCCGGGAACGTAGTGGCCCGAGACAAAGAAGTAGATGGCAACCGGAGCCCAGATCAGCGAGGCGCCCACGGCAGGCAGCAAGGACAGCACGGCCATCAGCACACCCCAGAACAGTGCGCCTTGAATGTCCAGGAACCAGAACATGACCCCGCCCAGCGCACCTTGGGTGGCTGCCACAGCGATATTGCCTTTGACGGTAGCGCGTACCACAGTGGTGAATTTGCGGAACAGATGGGTTTTCTGGCCCTCGCTCAGAGGGATCAACTGGCGGTAATGACGACCCAGCTCCACGCCATCGCGCAGCAGGAAGAACAGCATGTACAGCATGATGCCCAGGCTGACCAGGAACTGGAAGGTGTTCTGGCCAACGTTCAGGGCTTGTTTCGTCAGGAACTGGCCGCCTTGCACGGCAAACTCAGAGAACTTCTCTTGCAGGGATGCAAAGTCATGCAGACCAAAACGAGCGGCAAAATCTGTCACGCTAGGGGGCAGGGCATTCAGTATTTTTTGCAGGTAGGCGCCCGGATTGAGCTGACCGCTATTCATCAAATCGTACAAAGAGGCGATTTGTTGAACCAGGGAAATGGAAATCAGGATGACCGGAATAATGACGATCAAAATGATGACCAGCAAACTGATCAGGGCAGATAGAGACCGCCGGCCTTTGGTTTTAGCCAGTAGTTTGCGTTGCAAAGGGGTAAACAAGATAGCCAGAACGGCACCCCAGAATACGGCCCCATAAAAGGGAAGAAGTATCCAGACAAAGGCAGCGGATACGGCGGCCAGCAAAAGCAAAAAGGTATGGAATTGTAGATTTGGCCGGGTGGACATGGAGTTTTTCCATTAGCGTGAATTTGAGCCGATTGTAAGGGGGAATCCTTACTATGAGCGTGAATCTTGGTATCTGTTTATTGGGTTTCTGTGGGCTTTAAAACACGCTTGTTTTGCATATTCTTGTCATATGAGTTTTGCGCGGCAGGAGAGCCCCAAAAGCTGCTTTAAGTATGAAGGGTAAGCTGGGGCGCCTGCTTGCGGGTAGCGGCGCCAGCCGGGTTGATGCATGGGCTTGGGGCTTATTGCTCCGGTTGGCGAGCCAGCTGCAAGTAATAGCTGCTGCGCCAGACATGCTGGCTGCTGCGTTCGAACCAGCGATGGGTGTCTGTGATGCGCAAGGTGCGTGAGACATCATCATGGCTTTGTGGCGCGGCTAGAAGCTGACTGCGAACGGCGCTTAACAAATCAGCCAGGGCCTGGGCTCTGGCTTGTACTTGCTCCAGCCAATCACCAGGGGCTTGTCCGTGCAGGCCTTGCTGCGCCAGGGTATTTAGCTCTGTGGCCAGGGTTTGGGCTTGCTGGTAACGATTGTCCTGCAGGTCCGTGCTGGGCGGATGTTGCAGCCGGCTGCGCAGGCGCTGCATGTGGTCAATGGTGTGCAAGAGCGCGCTGATACGGGCGGCAACGGCGGGATCATCGGCAGCGCTGGGGATGCGTAATACAAATTCGTAGGCTTGATCCAGGACTGTCTCGATTTGCTGCAGGTCGGCAGTGGCGGTGCTGGGGCGACTCATGTTCAGACTGTGCTGATACAGGTTCAGCAGGCGCTGGGCCAACTCTTCCAGGGTGCGTTGTGTGGTTTCCAGGGCTAGGGCCGGTACTTGCAGCAAGCTGTCGTCCAGATGGTGCTGGGGGCGGGCAGCCCGGTCGGGTACCAGGCCTTGTACCCAGCGAGCAAACTGCTGGGTAAAGGGCAGGCACAAGGCAGCCCCCAGGCCGATGAACAGGCTGTGAAAGGCCGCCAGTCCCAATGCACCGGGAGGAACGTTGATGTAGGAGCCTGTGGCGTACATGGCTTTCAGGAACAAGGGCAGGATCAGCAGCCCCAATAGACCGGCAATAACGTTGAACAGAATGTAGGCAATGGCCGTGCGTTTGGCGTAAATGGTGCCACCGATCGCAACCAGTACGCCGGTCAGGGTGGTGCCTATGGAGGCGCCTACGACAATGGCGGCGGCTTGATCAAAGCTGATGGCACCAGCATCCAGTGCCGTCAAGGTCATGGCGATTGCGGCGGTCGAGGATTGCAGCACGGCGGTTAGAGCCAGGCCAGTCAGCATGATCAACAGGTGTGCGCCATAGCCTCCTGTCGGCATATGGGCCAGGCTGAAGCTGGCTGCCAGCCCTTGCATGCCGTCTTGCAGCATGCCCAATCCTAGAAATAGAGTGCCAAAGCCCGCCAGTGCCCGACCCAGCTCTTTATAGCGACCGGGGGCG
Source organism: Alcaligenes sp. 13f (assembly GCF_020496585.1). NCBI lineage: Bacteria > Pseudomonadati > Pseudomonadota > Betaproteobacteria > Burkholderiales > Alcaligenaceae > Alcaligenes > Alcaligenes sp. 13f. The sequence goes on along the minus strand of NZ_JAHKKC010000033.1, from coordinate 18,056 downwards.
AGCAGTTTGAGCAGGGCACCCAAGCCGATCAACGGCAGGGTGTAAAAGCCCAGATTCACTTTCAGCCCCAGACCGGAGATGATCCAGCCGGTGGCGGTATTGCCCAGACTGGCACCGATGACTACGCCTATGGCTTGTGTAAAGGAGATCAGGCCCGCACTGACAAAACCAATCAGTGTGACGGTGGTGGCGGTGGAGGATTGGGCCAGCGCGGTAATCAGGGCGCCGGAAGCAAAGGCCTTGATGGGCCTGCCGGTAAACGCCAGCAGGATCTGCTTGAGAGAGCCACCCGCAAAAGCCACCAGTCCTTCGGACAGCAGCATCATGCCAATCAGGAAAAGGCCAAGCCCCCCTAAAAAGGGGAAAAGAGTATCAAGCATAAAAGAGTGCAAGCAGCGAAATAATCGGCAGGTTCCGGCGCGACAGACCGGGATAGAAATCAGGATGCTGCATTATCGCCAGTTACGCAGCCTATGGAGTGAAATACTTCAGTGTTGCAAACTGGACGTTTCTGGAAGCGTATGTTGCAAACACAGCGGTCATTCTCTTTTTTGTGTATAAGAGCGCTTGGGCTTCTATTGCAAAAGAGAGGGCAATGTGGATTTTCGTAAAAGTGTGAAGCTGGCTGCAGGGGCCATGCTGCTGAGTAGTTTGATGGCTGGCCAGGCACAGGCGGTGCAGATGTGGCATTCCGATACGGTCTTTGCGAATCAGGGAATGTGCGCTGCGAACTTTACTTTTGATTCCCAAATGGAGCCGGTGCAGCAACTGAGGGTTCATATTCAGGTGCTAAGCAAGAAGAACAATAAGCTGGTGGCCGAGGATGTGATCGAGGTGGACGATTTTGGAAGTTCCAGTGCCGATCGCTATGCCACTGGTTATTGGTATAACGAAATCGCTTGCGATCAGAATTTGCGAGTGGTGGTGACGGGGGCGACTGCTGTGATGAATGGCGAGCGTGTTGATTTGTTGGCCAAGGATCTGCTGGAAGTGGAGAACTTCGTGCCGTATGAGATCAGCATTACACCCGCAGGAGCCAAGTAAGCGATTCTGGATAGTGATCTTGCAGACAAGGCCTCTGGAGCAATCAAGAGGCTTTTTTCATGAGGCCAGACGTAGAAAAGCCCAGCTACTTGCGTAGCTGGGCTTTTGTATTTTTGGCTCCCCGACCAGGGCTCGAACCTGGGACCTGCGGATTAACAGTCCGTCGCTCTACCGACTGAGCTATCGGGGACCAGCAAAGAAAATAATTATAGGGTAGGGCTATCGAGATTGTAAAGAGGTATTTTTTGAGAAATGTATTTTCATATACGCAAAACCGGATACGGCCTTGGCAATAGGCGTAAATCCTGATTTTTTCATTGGGAACATACCGTCTGGTCAATAAGGCTCATGAGCCCGCTTTGTAGCAAATGGTTGCAAGCCTTTTGTTTATTGGCTTTGCGACCGTTTAGCCCATTTTTTGCTGAATTCTCTGTAGGTGAAAAACTAGGGAAAATGCGTATGAAACCCAGTAAACACGCTGGATTCGGTTTGTTGACACCAATATTGTTTATGTCTGAAATATAAATGCTTGCAGTATATGTGCCTCAACTATCAAGCCCCTTTCATCCCTGTTTCAGGGCTGATCTGTTGAGCAGTTTTGCTTCAAGAAATAGGAGGGGGTGCAGGGGATTGACGTCGGGAAATCAGCTTTTCAGGCGGTGGGACCCAGCACTTGATCAAGAGCCGGACAACGATAAGAAATCCGGCATTCAGACGTTTACAGAGAACAGAGAACATGAAAAAAACTATCTTGGCAGCCATGTTGATGCCTGTGTTGGCGGTTCCCGCATACGCCGCATCGAACGTGACCTTGTACGGCGTGGTGGATACAGGCCTGGGCTACGAGCAGTGGAAAGGGAGCGACCTGAAAGGCGGCGCAGAAAAACAAAGTCGTTTTGGTCTGTACGATCAGGGCTGGATGGGTAACCGCTGGGGCCTGATGGGCAGTGAAGATCTGGGTGGCGGTCTGAAAGCCAACTTCATGCTGGAGAGCGGCTTTGATCTGAGCGATGGCAAGATGCGCCAGAACCGCTTGTTTGGTCGTCAAGCCACCTTGGGCCTGAGCGGCGAATCCTGGGGGCGTGTAGATCTGGGCCGTCAAACCACCGTGACTTCCCTGTACGTTGCCGGTGTAGCCAGTCCCTTTGGTGGCAACGGCTACCAGTACGGCGTGGGTGCTGCATTTGATGCGGCCAACACGGTTCGTTACGACAATATGGTCGCCTACCAGAGCCCCGAGTTCTCCGGCTTCCAGTTCGGTGCTGGCTATTCTTTCAACACCAACGGCGCACAAAAGTGGGATCGTAGCGGTTTGACTGGCAATGCCATCAACAGCGACGACGCTAACGTGAAAGCCTTTAGCGTGGCCATGCGTTACACCAATGGTCCTTTGAAAGCGGCCTTGAGCTTTGACCAGGCCCGTTATGGTTCGGCTCGTGAGCAAGGCGGCAACCTGGTTGCGGCTGAAAGCGGCAATGTCAGCGCCTGGAACCTGGCTGCCAGCTACAAATTCAGCTTTGCTACCTTGCACGCTGCTTTTGGCCAAAGCCGTAATGGTTACATCGGTGGCTCGCTGCAAACCGAACAGTTTGGTCCTGGCCTGCATAAAGACCTGAAGGTCAATTCCTACGCGCTGGGCGTGACTGTTCCTGCAGGCAAGGCCGGCTCGGTTCTGGCTTCCTGGACCATGGCTGATCCACGCTCGACTCCACGCAGTACTGATGATGCCAAGACCCAGCACGTATTTAGCGCTGGCTACCTGCACAACCTGTCCAAGCGCACCAATCTGTACGCGATTGGCTCCTACGCTCGCAACATCGGCTACTACAGCGATCTGAAGAGCACGGTTGCCACGGTCGGTATCACGCACCGTTTCTGATCTTTCTGACTGATTCTGCCAGCTCCGGGTCGACGTAGTGCGTTAGCAGCGGCGGCATCGTCCCGGGCAGGGGCTAGGTCAGGGGAAAAGAGCCACAGCGGGGCTGCATCAACATGCAGTCCCGCTGTCTTTTTGGCTGAAGGATTTTGTTTGTCCAAATGTTAATGGCGCCGTTGCTTCGTGATGGGATAGACGCGTTTTGCAGGGACAAAAAAAATCAGCCCAAAGCAAATGCTATGGGCTGATTTCAATGGTTTTCTTGGCTCCCCGACCAGGGCTCGAACCTGGGACCTGCGGATTAACAGTCCGTCGCTCTACCGACTGAGCTATCGGGGACCAGAGAAAAAGAATATAGCATGTATTTTGTGAAATGTGCAAGTTTTCATGGATGAACAGCACAAAAGTTTTGGCATGTTGGTGCTGTTTTCATGGGCGGGCAGGCTAAGTCCTTGTCTTTATTGGGGAGTTGGCTCGACATCGTGTCATTCGCGATATTCGGTTTTGGAGACTCGTGCACTCTAGTGGGCCATTGGCTGCAATATTGGCAGGGTCAACGTGGCCGCTGCCAGAAGCAAAGAGTAGAATCGACGGCTTGTTGACTCTTTTTTCGCTGGGGCCAGCAGCTCTTGTGCTGACGGTGTCGCCCTGCAAAGTGATGAATTTCCATGCAAGCTAGTCAAAGCTCCAGTGCGCAGCGCAGTTCCTTTTTAATTGGACTGGCCCTGTCGGGGGGCGGCTCTATTCTTTTTTCCGCCAAAGCGGTGGTTGCCAAGCTGACCTACCAATACGATGTCAACGCCTTGACCGTTATTGGCTTTCGAATGCTCTTGTCGCTGCCTTTCTTTCTGGCTATTGCCCTTTGGCAAGTGAAGAAAGTACGGCAGGGCAAGCTGGCCGCACTGACTGGTCGTCAGAAGCTGGAGCTGGTGGTGCTGGGCTTTCTGGGCTATTACCTGGCCAGTTTGCTGGACTTTATCGGCCTTGAATATATTTCGGCAGGGCTGGAGCGGCTGATTCTGTTTTTGTCGCCTACCTTTGTGCTGATGTTCTCTGCCATCTTTCTGAAACGACGCATTCTGCCCAAACAATGGCTGGCTCTGGCGCTGGCCTATTTAGGGGTAGGGCTGGTCTTTGTGCAGGACTTGAGCTTGACCGGCGATGATGTGCTGCTGGGTGCGCTTTGCGTGTTGGGTTCGGCCATTTCCTATGCCATCTACCTGATTGGTTCGGGCGAGCTGCTCAAGGCCATTGGTTCTACACGGCTGGTGGCTTATGCCATGTCCTTCTCGGCGGTCTACACCCTGATTCACTTTTTTGCCGTGCTGGGCTGGCAGGGGCTGGTGCAGCCTGCGCCGGTCTATGGCCTGTCCATGATTCACGCCGTCTGCAATACGGTTTTGCCGACCTTTATGACAATGTGGGCGGTGGAGCGCATAGGCGCACCCATGAGTGCTCAAATGGGGCTGATTGGCCCAGTTTCGGTTCTGTTTCTGGCGAACTGGTTCCTGGGGGAACCGATTACGCTCATGCAATTGCTGGGTACGGCCTTTGTACTTAGCGGCGCGATGGTCTTGAGCCGCCGCTAAGTCCCGGCACAGGCTGGCTTACTTGCCGTTGCTGGCCAGCCGTTTTTCGATTTCGTCGCGGTGCACGTCGTAGGTGGTAAAACCGGCCAGGTTCTCCGGCATGTTCAGCTTGTCTCGATGGATCAGCGTCTGGCGAATATCATCCAGACCGCTACGCCAGTGCTCGCGCATGGTCATGCGACCAAACTGATAGTCCTTGTAGTGCTGCTCGTAGGGCTGGTTGCGGTAAATCAGGTGCACCACGTTGTAGCGCTTGTTGCTGGCCAGCTCTTCGGCCAGGCGGCACGGTAACAGGTCTTTGCGTTGATCTTCGGGGATCAGGGTGAGCAGCTCTGACAGGATATGACGCATGTACTGCGAATGACGCATGTCCTCGGTCACCATACGGGTACGGCTGGAGTAGCGGATCTCGTTCAAGCGGTCGCTGACTTCACCCATATTGTTGGGTACCGGGCCACGCGCACTCCACAAGTCCACTTGAAAAACCAGAGTGTCTCGGCGGGGTGACTGATCCAGCACATAAGAGAGCGGCGTATTGGAAACCAGACCGCCGTCCCAGTAATACTGACCATCAATTTCCACGGGGGCGAAAGCCGGAGGCAGGGCACCCGAGGCCATGAAGTGTTCGGCTCGCAAGGTGGTGCGATGGTTGTCAAAGTAAACAAAGTTGCCCGTGCCTACATTGACCGCACCTACCGAGATGCGCTGACGCTTGTCGTTGATGCGATCAAAGTCACATAAACGTTCCAGCGTGTCTTTCAGGGCGCTGGTGTCGTAATAGCTGGCACCTTCGGGCACGCCCGGTGTGGCTTGCATTGGAGGGGGGAAACGGGGGCGGAAAAAGCCACGCTGTCCCAAGACCAGGGCGTTGCTGGCATTGAAGGCGCTGATGGCCTCACGCATGACATCGTTGATACCAAAGAGGGCACGCTCCAGGCAGGCTGGGCTGGACCAGCCATAGTAGGGCTCGCAAATGGTATTCCAGAACTCCCGCAGGCGTTCTACCTGCCGCTCGGGGGGATTGCCCGCAATAATCGCGGTGTTCAAGGCCCCAATTGAAATCCCGGATAAACAGTCTGGCTCGATTCCTGCTTCCAGCAAACCTTCATATACACCGGCTTGATAGGCTCCCAAAGCGCCGCCGCCTTGCAATACCAGGGCTACCGTTTCGTAGGGTGGCAAATAAGAGGGGCGGGCAAAAGCGGGGACATCTTGCGCTTGTGGCGTAGGAACAGTGTTCATGGCATCACTCGGTTCAAGAGGTGGGCAGGAGAGCGGGACTTATGGTCCCTTCTGTTTGTGCTGCACTGCAGCAAGAATAGCATTGCTGCGGGTGTCAACCATCATCAGAATGCAAACTTGCGTCAAGTTTCCGATGCGTTTGAACCGGACTCCGGGCTGTGTACATGTTCCGCAAAAGCGCTTAACACCTGGCTACGGTAGCGTTCTTTATGCAGGACCAGGGACAGGCGGCGCTTCAAATCCAGAAAAGGGGTGTCCAGGATGCGTAGTCGCTGATTGGCAACAGCATCCAGGGTAGCTGCCTGTGGCAGGCAAGCCAGGCCCAGTCCGGCGATGACCGCCTGTTTGATGGCTTCTACCTGACCCAGCTCCATCAGCACATGGCCGCCGGGCAGCACATTCAAGGCTTGTTCGGTCAGCGCTCGGGAGGCCGAGCCACGTTCGCGCATGATCCAGCTCATGCCCGCAAAGTCCTGTTTTTCCAAGGTGGCCTTGGTAGCCAGCGGGTGATCGGGGGCGGCGCAGACGACCAGCGCATCTTCGCGCCAGATCCAGGTTTCCAACTGAGGGTGATTGACCGGGCCTTCCACGCAGGCAATGTCGCAGCCATGTTCCAGCAATTGATTGATGATGTTGGCCGTGTTGTCCACGGACACATGCAGGGACACGCGCGGGTGCTGGCGCACAAACTGCCCCACCAGATCCCCAATCAGATAGTTGCCGACGGTATTGCTGGCCCCGATGCGGATTTCACCACGCAACTCGCTTTCTTCCTGCTGGCTTTGCATCTCCCGCAGGCGCTCCAGAATTTCGCGAGCGTGCGGCAGCAATTGCTTGCCGCGGCTGGTCAGCTGCATGCGCCCTGGCGTGCGTTCAAAAAGGGGACAGTCCAGCTGCTTTTCCAGCTCGGCCAAAGCCATGCTGGCGGCAGGTTGGGACAAGTGAATCTGGGCTGCGCAAGCACGCACGGTGCCCAAGGTGGCAATGCCTACGAACACTTCCAGTTGTCTGATGCTGATCGCATTCATGATAAATAAAATTGATACTTACGATAAGTAATAATGAATTTTTTAATACTCGGGGTCAACCTAAAATTACTTTTACTTATTACATATCTGGAATGACGAGATGAGCAGTGTGACCGATTTACCAGCAGGAAGCACGACCCTGAAGGCACAGGGCAAATCGGGTTTCTCTCTGAAGCCGTCCCGTTTGTGGGGCTTTTTACTGGCGGTGGCCGTGGGTGTTGCCGCCATGGGCCTGGGGAAATTGTGGCCGTTGATTGGCGGCCCTGTTTTTGCGATTGTCCTGGGGATGGTACTGCGTAACAGCATGGGCGTGGCTCCGGTGTTTCAGCCCGGTTTGCGCTTTTCGTCCAAAGTGCTGTTGCAGTGGTCGATTATTGGCCTGGGTTTTGGCTTGAGCCTGCCGCAAGTGATGCGTACCGGCATGGATTCACTGGCTGTAACCCTGGTGACGCTGACGGTGGCTTTTGTGACGGCACTGGTACTGGGCCGAGCCTTGGGCATTCCTTCCAAGCTGCGCACTCTGATCGGGGTGGGGACGGCGATTTGCGGGGGCTCGGCGATTGCGGCAGTTACGCCCATTCTGAAGCCGGAAGAGCATGAAACTGCACTGGCAATTTCCACCATCTTTATCTTCAATATTGTGGCGGTGCTGATTTTCCCCTTGGCCGGTCACATGATGAACATGTCCGATGCCGGTTTTGGGGTGTGGGCGGGAACCGCAATCAACGATACCTCGTCAGTCGTGGCGGCAGGGTATAGCTACAGCCGTCAGGCCGGTGACCATGCCACTATCGTGAAATTGACGCGTGCAACCTTGATTATTCCTATCTGCCTGATTCTGGCGGGCCTGGAAATGTGGCGTTCGCGTCAGGCGGGTCGGGATTTTGATCTGATGCGCGTATTTCCCTGGTTCATTGTCTGGTTCATGGTGGCCTCGGCTCTGCGCTCGCTGGGTTGGGTGCCGATGGAGTGGCTGGAACCGCTGCGTTTTCTGGCCGAGTTCCTGATGGTTCTGGCCCTGGCTGCCATTGGCTTGTGCTCGGATTTAAAGGTGATGGCACGAGCCGGCGCGCGGCCTGCCTTGCTGGGGCTGGGAGTCTGGATTGCCGTAGCCCTCAGCAGTTTGTTGGTGCAGCGCTGGATAGGCGTCTGGTAAGGCGGGACAGTAAAAAGCCCCTGACAGTGGACAATTATTTCCACTGTCAGGGGCTTTTTTTATGTGCTTGTGTGCTTAAACGAACCAGGAAGCTGGGCTGCGGTTCAGCGCCACGCCCACGATATAGGCAAAGATGGCAATCGCAATCAGCGCTGCCACGCCGCGGCTGAAAGCGGTTTTACCGCGCTTGATGGCATAGCTGCCCACCACGATGTAGACCACCAGCAACACAATCTTGGTCAGCAGCCAGGGTTGGTTGGCTGCTGCGCCCAACATGCCGGCCAGCGCCAGACCACAGACCAGCAAGACGGTATCGATGACATGCGGGGCAATGCGCACAAAGCGATTCTGCAAACAGGATGAGCCGGACACTGACCAGAAGGCCCGAATAATGAAAAACAAAATGCTCAGCCCGGCGGCTGTCATGTGCAAGTGTTTGAGGGCCACGTAAGTCATGCCAGTTATTTCCTTCTGAAGTTCAGGGTGCAGAAAAAGGCAGTATACGCAGGCTGGGGCTTAAAAGTTTTTCTGCGTCCCGGCTTGTGCCTGTTCAGACGCAAAAAACCGCCAAATTCAGAGTTGATTGATGGGCAGCTTCAGATAGACCTGGCCATTGCTTTCAGGCTCGGGAAAGTGGCCGGCCCGGATATTGACCTGAATGGACGGCAGGATCAGGCGCGGCATGCCCAGGGTTTTATCGCGTGCCGTGCGGCGCTCGCAAAACTGTTCCTGACTGATGCCGTCGTGCACATGGATATTGCTGTCTTTCTGGTCCTGAACCGTGCATTGAAAATGGGGCTCCCGTCCTTCAGGCGGGTAGTCGTGGCACATGAACAGGACAGTGTCTGCGGGCAGGGCCAGCAAGCGCTGGATGGATTCATACAGCTGGCTGGCGCTGCCGCCCGGAAAGTCGCAACGGGCAGTACCGACATCGGGCAAAAACAGGGTGTCACCCACAAATACGCCCAGCCCCTGAACGTGATAGGCCATATCGGCCGGTGTGTGGCCGGGTACGTGCAGGGCTTGTACCTGAAGGGCACCGATCTGGAATTGCTCCTGATCCTTGAACAGCGTATCGAAGGGTGTGCCGTTGGCCTGGATTTCGGCCTCTATATTGAAGATGCGACTGAACGTGGACTGCACTTGCTTGATGTGCTCGCCGATGGCGATTTTGCCGCCCACCTGTTCCTGCAACCAGACCGCAGCGGACAGATGGTCGGCATGGGCGTGGGTTTCCAGAACCCATTGCACCTCCAACTGATGCTGGTGCACAAAATCCACGACCTTCTGGGCTGAGGCAGTGCTGCTGCGGCCGGAGGCGGCATCATAGTCCAGCACGGAGTCGATAATGGCGCATTCGCGTTGGCCTGCGGCATGGACCACGTAGGTGAACGTGGAGGTGTCCGTATGAAAGAAGCTGGCGACCTGGGCTTGGAGCATGTCAGACCTCTTGTTGCTTATAAAATATGAAAAGATATTATATAATAATATATATTGTGTTTTTGTAGAACGATATGAATCAAACTGAACTGGAAGCGCTGCGACAGGTAGCAGGCCGAGCCAGCAGCTTGCTGGGCAGCCTGGCCAACCCCGACCGCCTGATGATTCTCTGCACCTTGGTGCAGGGTGAATGCAATGTGGGGGAACTGGCGCAGCGCAGTGGCATTGTTCAGCCTACTTTATCGCAGCAATTAACGGTTTTGCGGCGTGAAGAGCTGATTGCCAGCCGTAAAGAGGGCAAATACGTCTATTACCGTCTGGAAAATCCAGCGGTGCTGGCGGTGATGCAGACTTTATATGGAATCTTTTGCGCCCCGGGAGGCACTGATGATTGCAATTGACTGGACGTCGTTTACACCGTGGAGTGCCTTGTTCGGGGGCGCGTTGGTGGGCTTGGCTGCCTCTATCCTGGTGCTGTTCAATGGCCGGGTGTTTGGTATCTCCGGTCTGCTGTCGGGCACCTGGAGCGGGGAGGCCGGTGACAAGGGCTGGCGCTGGATGGCCTTGCTGGGCCTGGCGGCAGCTCCCTGGTTGTATCGCCTGGCCGAGGAAACTGTGCCAGAGGTACAGTCGCAGCCCTGGATTTGGGTTGTCGTGGCCGGTTTGCTGGTGGGGTTTGGGACCCGGCTGGGTTCAGGTTGCACTAGCGGACATGGTGTTTGTGGCTTGTCGCGTTTGTCACCCCGTTCTTTGGTGGCAACCTTGATGTTTATGGCCAGCGGTTTTCTGACCGTGTTTGTCTTGCGTCACCTGATCTAAGGAGCCCACCATGCACTATTTTATCGCTTTGGTTTCTGGCCTGATTTTTGGCTTGGGCTTGTTGATTTCCGGCTTGGCCAACCCCAGCAAGGTGCTGGCGTTTCTGGATCTGGCCGGGGACTGGGACCCGTCCTTGGCTTTGGTAATGGTGGCGGCCATTGCGGTGGCGATTGTGCCCTTCAGCCTGGCGCGTCGTCGCCCATGTGCGTTCGTCACTGGCCAGCCCATGAACTTGCCCAAGCAGCGTCAAATTGACCGTCCCTTGATAGTGGGTGCCTTGATTTTTGGTGCTGGCTGGGGCGTGGCCGGCTTTTGCCCGGGTCCGGCCATTGTGCTGGCCGCCTCGGGTGCACCTTTGGCCGTGCTGTTTCTGGTCGCGATGCTGGTCGGAATGTGGGCGGCAGGGCGGGTGCGTGGCTAAGCACCACGCCACAGGGCCTTAGCCCAGATGAGTGCTGGGAGCCGGGACTTGATCCGGCTCCATATTCACCAAACCTTGCAGGATGCCGCAATGCTCCAGGCCACCGGCCTGCCCGCAGCGATGGCGCAATTCAATCAGTTGTTTTTGCAGGTGTTCCAGTTCCGCAATGCGCACGGCTACATGCTCGATGTGCTCGTCCAGCAAATCATTCACCGGGGCGCAGTCTTGCGCCGGGCCGTCCATAAATGCCAGCAGGCCGCGGATTTCTTCGTGTGTCATATCCAGGCTGCGGCAGTTGCGAATAAAACGTAGCCGTTCCAAGTGGATATTGCGGTACAGGCGATAGTTGCCCTCGCTGCGTTCCGGTTCGGGCAGCAGTCCGACCTTCTCGTAATAGCGGATGGTTTCCGTGTTGCAGTGGCTTTTTTCCGCCAACTCACCAATTTTCATTGCTTTGCCTCCAAAGGGCTTGACCTTGTAGTTACTTTAGGCTTTCTACTGGCCCCATGCAAGAAGCGAGGAACGGCTATGACATCAGCTAACAACACATCAAAGCTCGGCGTGGGGCAGTGCACAACATCGGCCTGCCAGACCGGACATTCCCATGACCATAGTCATGATCACGACCATGCAGCGGGCGATCACAGCCACGAGCATAACCATGATCACGATCACAGCCATGCAGAGCAAACAGCGCACGCTCATGAAGGGGCATGCTGCTCGGCTCCTGCCATTGGTCCGTCGGTGGCCTTGGCTGCCAGTACCTCCACGCGTCTGGTCGTGCATATTGCTGATATGGATTGCCCAGCCGAAGAGAACATGATTCGCTCCGGCCTGAAAAAGCTGGATCAGGTGCAGAACCTGGGCTTTGACCTGATGCAGCGCGTCTTGACCGTGGACCACGTGGATGGCGCTCGCGATAAAGTGCTGGGTGCCTTGCGTGGCCTGGGTTTTGAGCCTCGCATGGCCGATGAAGAGCCTGTGAAGCAGGTATCGCCCAAGCAGGGCCTGATTCGTATTGCTGGTGCCGTGGTGCTGGCTTTGGCTGCCGAGATCAGCCATTGGCTGGCGGCCCCCGAATGGCTGGTAATTGTTCTGGCGGTGGCTGCGATTCTGTCCGGTGGTGTGCAGGTCTACAAGAAAGGCTGGATTGCGCTGCGTAATGGTCAGCTCAACATTAATGCCTTGATGAGTATTGCCGTCACGGGGGCGGTGATCCTGGCCCAATGGCCTGAAGCCGCCATGGTGATGTCCCTGTTCAGCCTGGCTGAGTGGATCGAAGCTCGTTCCCTGGATCGTGCCCGCAATGCGGTGGACAGTCTGCTCAAGCTGGTGCCGGATGAAGTTCTGGTCAGCGCCGACGGCAAGGACTGGCAACGAGTACCCGCCAATCAGGTTCAGGCTGGCTGGCAAGTGCGTGTCGCCCCCGGCGAGCGTTTTGGCCTGGACGGTAAAGTCCTGCAAGGGCTAAGCACGGTTAATCAGGCCCCCATTACAGGTGAAAGCGCCCCCGTGGACAAAGAGCCCGGTGACGAGGTTTTTGCAGGCACCATTAATGGCATGGGCGAGCTGGTCTATCAAGTCCAGGCTGCTCATGATGAAACCTTGCTGGCTCGCATCACGCGTTCGGTTCAGGAAGCGCAGGCCAACAAGGCGCCGATTCAGCGTTTTGTGGATCAGTTCTCTCGCATTTACACCCCGCTGGTCGTGGTGGCGGCAGCCTTGATGGCGGTGGCCTTGCCCTTGATCTGGGGTGTGAGCTGGTCGGAGTCCGTCTATCGTGCTCTGGTTCTGCTGGTAATCGCTTGCCCTTGCGCCTTGGTGATTTCCACGCCGGTGGCCGTGGTCAGTGCTTTGGCCAGTGCCGCACGTGCCGGTATCTTGATTAAAGGTGGCGTGTATCTGGAACGGGCTCGTCAGCTGCGTTACCTGGCCGTGGACAAGACCGGCACCCTGACTTTGGGCGAGCCTTCTTTGAACGAATACGGCAGTTTGCGTCCAAGCCTGTCGGATAGCGAAGTGCTGGACATGGCCGTTGCTCTGGCCGAGCGTTCGGATCACCCCGCCTCGCAAGCGATTGCACGTGGTCGTGTGGCATCGGGCCTGTTAAGCCTGGACCAGTTCGAGGCCTTGGCAGGCAATGGCGTGCAGGCAGAGGGTTCGACTGGCCAATTGCGTCTGGGCAAGCGTAGCTGGGTGTTGGGCCAGAATCAGGCCGAGTCCAGCCAGGCCGAGCAGCAAGCCGTAGAGAGCGGTGCCACCATGGTGTATCTGGGTGACGAACAAGGTCTGCTGGCCTGGTTCGCCATGATGGATACCCTGCGACCTACCACCACTCAAGCGATCCGCGACCTGCAAGCGCAGGGCGTGCAAGTGGAAGTGCTCTCGGGCGACCATGAACAAGCCGTGCGCCATGTGGCCCAGCAAGCCGGCATCAAAGATTTCCGAGGCGGTTTGCTGCCACAGGACAAGCTGGATCGTATCGAGGAAAAACTGGGCAAGGGCCTGGTGGCGATGGTGGGCGATGGCATCAATGATGCGCCTGCCCTGGCTCGTGCGGATGTGGGTATCGCCATGGGGGCTTTGGGTTCGGATATTGCGATCGAGACTGCTGATGTGGCCTTGATGGACGATGATCTGGGCAAGATTGCCTTGCTGATGCGTCAGTCCCGAGCCTTGCACGCCGTTCTGTGGCAGAACATCAGCCTGGCCTTGGGTATCAAGGCGGTATTCCTGGTGATGGCTCTGACCGGACAGGCCACCATGTGGATGGCGGTGTTTGCCGACGTGGGCGCCAGCTTGCTGGTGGTGCTGAACAGTTTGCGTTTGCTGCGCGCCCGCAACCCTTGAATTCCGTGTTCGTTGTCACTGAGCCCCACCTCTTTGAGGTGGGTTTTTTTTTGCCTCATCAAATAAGCCCATCACTAACGTGAAGTTTTTTTGACACACAGTAGTATTATTAAGGCTTCATTTGAGTTTGGGCCCTGCTTGTTTCTCATCTGTGTCGAGCAGGCTGGGCATGACAAGGACGCGCGATGATTGCACTGCTGGAAGCGGGTCGAGCCGGACTCCTGGGGCGAAAACACTGGCTAAATAACCTGTTGGCTGGTTTGGTGGTGGGGGTGGTGGCCTTGCCGCTGGCCATGGCCTTCGCCATTGCCTCCGGGGTCAAGCCCGAGCAGGGTTTGTATACCGCCATTATTGCCGGTTTGGCGGTGTCTTTATTTGGCGGCAGCCGGGTTCAGATTGCCGGGCCGACGGGTGCCTTCATTGTCATCCTGTCCGGGGTGGTGGCCCAACATGGGGTGGCGGGCCTGCAAATTGCCACGCTGATGGCCGGGGTGATCTTGCTGCTGCTGGGCCTGCTGCGCCTGGGAGCCGTGATCCGCTTTATTCCCGATCCGGTCATCGTGGGTTTTACCGCCGGTATCGGGGTGATCATCTGGGTGGGCCAGTGGCGGGATTTTTTTGGCCTTCCCGTCGTAGAAGGCCAGCACTTTCACGAAAAGCTCTGGTTCTTGCTGCAGAACCTGCCGTCCTTGGATTGGGCCACCACGCTGCTGGGGATATTATCTCTGGCCATCCTGATCATTGTGCCCAAGATTCCAAGTCTGGCGCGTTTGCCTGGACCTTTGGTGGCCTTGGTAGTCATCACACTTATCCAGGCGATTTTCCGTTTCGAGTCGGTGGCCACTATCGGTTCCAGCTTCGGCGCCTTGCCTAGCGGCTTGCCGTCTTTCCAATGGCCAGACATTACCCTGACCCGTGTGGTGGAGCTGATCGGGCCTGCTTTTGCGATTGCCATGCTGGGCGCTATCGAGTCCTTGTTGTCCGCCGTGGTGGCGGACTCCATGACAGGTTCGCGTCACGACTCCAATCAGGAACTGGTGGGGCAGGGCATTGCCAACGTGCTCTCGCCCTTGTTTGGCGGGATTGCAGCTACCGGAGCCATTGCCCGTACGGCCACCAATATCCGAAATGGGGGTGACAGCCCCATTGCCGGCATCGTGCATGCGATTTTCCTGGTACTGGTCTTGCTGCTCTTGGCTCCGCTGGCTGCCTATATTCCGCTGACAGTGCTGGCGGCCATTCTGTTCATGGTGGCCTGGAATATGAGTCAGGCCAAGCTGGTGGTCCGTTTGCAGCGTCGCATGCCCCCGGCTGACTTGTTCATTTTGTGGGTGACGTTTGCGCTGACGGTGTTCGCGGATCTGGTCGTGGCCGTCAATATCGGGGTGATTCTGGCCATGCTGTATGTGCTCAAGCGCACCTCGGATGGGGTGCAGGTGCGGGCGCTGGAGGGCCGTCGTTTACAGCGGGCACTGGATTTGTCTTTCAGCCAGGAGCTGCGCCAGGATATCTCGGTGCTTACCCTGGAAGGGCCATATTTCTTTGCCAGTGTGGAGGCGGTGAATCGCTCCTTGCTGACGGTGCCCGAGCCGGTTCGGGCAGTGGTTCTGCGTCTGAATTATGTGCCTTTTGTGGACGCGACAGCCATGCAGGCCCTGGAAACCGCCTTGACGGAGCTGGAGCAGCGCAATGTCATGGTGGCCGTTTGCGAAGCCAACGAGAAAGTGACCCGCAAGTTGATACGCATGGGCCTGTTCAAGCAGATCCACGGACATCGCGTGTTTGATAGTTTGCAGAATGCGTGGGAAAGCGTCAGTGAAACGCTGGATCACCGGGCGGGTGTTCAGAAAGAAGAGGCTGCATCTGAGACGGGAGTGCCAACTTAGCAGAGCAGGGTGTGTTGCCTGCCTGCCCGTGAACGTTCGCTCCCTACTTAACACGGTATGAAAGCCCACATGCTAGGGAGACATGGACATAAAATAAGCCCCAGCAAGTGGGGCTTTGGTGAGCAGTCTGGAAATCAACGGGCCAGTTTGAACTCGTCGTCACCCATAAAGGCGTAACGCAAGGCGTCGATCAAGGCCAGGAAGTAGGCCAGGGGCGACCAGATGGCAAACAGCACCAGGAATAGCAAGCCCATGCCGATTTGCCCCAGGTAAAAGCGGTGCACGCCCAGCCAGCCCAGGAAAATCGCCAGCACAATCGCGATCTTGCGGTGGCTGTTGGGCTTGGACATTTCATCTTTCTTGTTCTTGGAAATCCAGATCACCAGCGGGACGGTAATGATCAAGGCAATCAGTGCTTTGCCCCAATGCACGGTCAGGTAACGCTGGACTTCCTGCATCAGTTCGATGAAGTCATGGAACAGGAATCCCAGGTACGAGGAAATGTAGTGGAAAATGGCCTCGCCAAAGGTCAGGCCCAACATCACGATCAGGAAGATGGCAATGCCCAGAATGATTTTTTGCAGCATGGTGTTTCCGTCAAAAAAACAGCAAGTTCAATAAGTGCGTGCCTGACGCACGGCTTGTTCCCAACTGAGCATCAGGTTCTGGGCTTCATCGCGCGACATGGCTGGCTCAAACACCCGGTCACATTGCCACAGCGCCGCAATTTCCGGCAAACCTGAATACAGACCGCTGCCCAGGCCTGCCAGATAGGCGGCGCCCAGCGCGGTCGTCTCAATAGTAACGGGACGCACGACGGGCAGGCCCAACAAGTCTGCTTGAAATTGCATCAGAAGATTATTGGCGCAGGCTCCGCCGTCCACACGCAGCTCGTGCAAGGCTGGGCCGCCGTTGGCCTGTACATCCCGATTCATGGCTTGCAGCACGGCGGCGCTTTGGTAGGCAATGCTGTCCAGAGCGGCGCGGGCAATGTGGGCCATGGTGGAGGCACGTGTCAGGCCGGTAATGGTGCCGCGGGCCTGGGCGTCCCAATAGGGCGCTCCCAGGCCGGTGAAGGCGGGCACCAGACGCACGCCTTGAGCATCTGGCACGCTGCGGGCCAGCTCTTCGACTTGAGCGCTGTGTTCCAGCGCGCCCAGACCATCGCGCAGCCATTGGACAACCGCACCACCAATAAAGACACTGCCTTCCAGCGCATAGGCGGGAGTGTCGCCATGATGGGCGGCGCTGGTCGCGATCAGGCCATTATGGGATTGTGGAACCTGCGAGCCACAGTGCATCAACAGGAAGCAGCCTGTGCCATAGGTATTCTTGGCCATGCCGGGCGTGGTGCAGGCTTGGCCGAACAGGGCGCTTTGTTGGTCGCCCGCCACACCGCAAATAGGGATGGGGCTGCCCAGAATCTCGGGGCTGCAATGGCCAAACTCAGAGGCGGAGCTTTGTACCTGGGGCAAGACGCTGGCCGGGATGTTGAACAGGGCCAGCAACTCCTCGTCCCATTGCTGGCTATGAATGTTGTAGAGCAGGGTGCGCGAGGCATTGCTGACATCGGTGGCATGGACTTTGCCGCCACTTAAGTGCCAGATCAGCCAGCTATCAATTGTGCCGAAAGCTAGTTCGCCGCGCTGAGCCCGCTCACGGGCGCCGGGTATGGAGTCCAGCAGCCAGCGCAACTTGGAGGCTGAAAAGTAGGCATCAATGGGCAGGCCCGTCTTGCTGGTTATGGTGGCTTCGTGCCCCTGCTCGCGCAGTTGGGCGCAGAAGTCTTCGGCGCGCCTGTCTTGCCAGACGATGGCCTTGTGCAGGGCTTGTCCGGTTTGCCGGTCCCACAGCACGGTGGTTTCACGCTGATTGGTGATGCCAATCGCGTGTATATCCTGAGGACGCAGTCCGGCCTGCTCAATCGCTTGTCGGGCGGTCCGGAACTGTGTGTCCAGAATTTCCTGAGGATCGTGTTCTACCCAGTCGGTGCGCGGATAGTATTGCTGGGTTTCCTGCTGCGCCTTGGCCAGAATGCGGCCGTCTGCCGCTACAACAAGGCTGCGCGAGCTGGAGGTTCCCTGATCAAGAGCAAGTATGAAGGTCATGCGAAAGAGGCTGTAAAAGCGGAGCAGACCACAGTGTACTGGCTCTGTGCGGCCTGTGGCCGGTCGCAGACGGCGTGTTGATACGCGAGCAAACAAGTTTCACTGGACGGTAAAAGTTCAGGGGCTAAAATCAGGGTAAATCCCGAGCCAGTCAGTACTTTTTTCGGGAGTCTGCTAATTTCAGGTCCAACGCTCATCTTATGACTACATTAAGTTCCCCCTTATTGACCGACAGAGCCCAGATGCTGGGCGCTTTGGCGCGCACCACGCAGGTGGATATGGTCGTGGTGGGTGGTGGCGCAACCGGCTTAGGCGTGGCTCTGGACGCGGCCTTGCGGGGCTTGAGTGTGGTGGTGCTGGAAGCCTGGGACTTTGCCAAAGGCACGTCCTCGCGGGCGACCAAGCTGGTGCACGGTGGGGTGCGATACCTGGCCCAGGGAAATGTCAGCCTGGTGCGCGAGGCCTTGCGCGAACGCATGCATTTGCTGAGCAATGCGCCCCATCTGGCGCAGCGTCTGCCTTTTGTCATGCCCAGCTACAAGTGCTGGGAAACCCCATTTTATGGGGTGGGCCTGATGGCTTACGACGGTCTGGCCG
>NZ_JAHKKC010000032.1:0-35532 GCF_020496585.1 Alcaligenes sp. 13f | reverse complement strand
GGGACGGGCTTGGAAACAAGGCAGACCGACAAACCGGACAAGCGGTGTCTGGAGCCCAGCCTTGCACTAGGCCCATAAAAATCGGGGTGAATCTGTGTCTGTCAGGAATGGTTGGTTCCAGACAGGGTCAGGTGGATCAAATTGAAAACACGCCCGCCGTTCATAGGGGGATCCAGCCGGGGCAGACAAGGTCTGCCTACCTGAAAAACGGGCAAAAACACGAATACTTGCCAGGAACAGAGACCTGCATAACGACGCGCGGGACAGGCCCTTGCGGTTAAAGGTGCTGGTTGTGGTGCCAAGTAATGCACTTGGGGCGCTTGATCGGGTCAAGCTTTATTCCCAAAAGTGGGGGTGTTTCAAGGTCGATTTACCCTGGGTAGCTGCATCTGATGTTGCTAAAGTCAGACGAGCGTGGATGGGATGGGCCAATAAAATTCAATCAGCGCCATGACGTGACAATTGTATGATTATAAATAATATTTATGGATTGGTCAAAGATTGACCAGTTCTCATCGTCACAAGCAGGCAGGTAAAGGCGTAGAGGGCAGGGCATGCTTGCCTATATACTAGGCCAATCGTAACGGCGCAGAGTTGACCTGAGGAGGGATCACATGCGCCGTTGCCGTTTTTTAGGACATGCTTGTGAGCACTCAGAAACTGACCCCTGGCACGACGGCTTTACTGGTTTTACCCACGATCTTGTGGGCAAGTAATGCCATTGTGGGGCGCCTGATTCATGATCAGGTTCCGCCCATTACCCTGAATTTCTTCCGTTGGCTGGTAGCTTTCACCATTCTGCTTTTTGTAGGACGGCAAGTGCTGCGACGCGGCAGTAATTTGTGGACCAACTGGAAACGCTACTCGATTCTGGGTTTGCTGGGCATAGGGATCTATAACGCTTTGCAATACCTGGCACTACAAAGCTCGTCCCCCATTAACGTGACTTTGGTCAACGCCAGCTTGCCGTTCTGGATGCTGGTCATTGGACGCCTGTTCTTCAAATCTACCGTCAATGGGCGTCAGTTGGTGGGGGGCTTGATGTCCTTGCTGGGTGTGGTGCTGGTGCTGACGCGTGCGGACTGGCAGGAGTTGATGGCCTTCCGTTTTGTGCCGGGTGATGTGTACATGGTGATTGCCACTATCGCCTGGGCGATCTATAGCTGGATGCTCAGTACGCGCCGCCATGAGGGGGCTATCGCAGAAACCTGGGCCACGGTAGTGATGGCACAAGTGTTTTTCGGTTTGATCTGGTCGGGTGCTTTTGCCGCCATGGAGTGGAAGTTCACCGATTGGCATATCGACTGGTCCTGGGGCTTGTTGCTGGCCATTCTGTATGTGGGGACTGGTCCGGCTCTGATCGCCTTGCGATGCTGGGGCGTGGCTGTCCAGCGAGTGGGCGCTGCCACGGCCGGTTTCTTCGTCAATCTGATGCCCGTATTTGCCGCCTTGATGTCGGTTTTTATTCTGGGCGATACCCCCAAGCTTTACCACGGAGCGGCTTTCTTGCTGATCGTAGGCGGGATTTATGTGTCTTCGCGTAAAAGCTGAGGCTTGAGCGGATGTGGGTGTCTTGCGACACGCTGGATGCAAAAAAAGGGACGCCCGGTAGAGCGTCCCTTTTTACTTTGTGGACTTGGGTTCAAGCCCTTGCACCTGGCTGCAGGTGTTTACTTGCCATCGCCCATGCGACGGAAAATTGTCGCGACCAAGGGACCGGAAATATTGTGCCAGACGCTGAAGATTGCGCTGGGCACGGCGGCCAATGGCGAAAAGTGGGCGCTGGCCAGGGCCACACCCAGCCCGGAGTTTTGCATACCCACTTCAATAGCCAGCGTCTTGCGCTGTGCTAAAGGCATGCCGCTCAAGCGTGCCAGTACATAGCCCAGGATGTAGCCCAGGGTGTTATGTACAACGACAACCGAGAACACCAACAAGCCACTGGTCGCAATTTTGGGCTGGTTACCCGCAACAACAGCGGCCACGATAGCCACAATGGCCACCACAGATACCAGGGGCAGGGCCGCCACACCGGCTTTGATCTTTTCACCCATCAGGGATTGCACAATAATGCCCAGGGCAATGGGCAGAATCACTACCTGAACAATGGACCAGAACATGGCCGAGGCGCTGACTTCCAGCCATTGGCTGGCCAGGAAGTAAATCAGGGCAGGGGTGACGATGGGAGCCAGCAAGGTGGTGACCGACGTAATGGCAACCGACAGGGCCAGGTCGCCACGGGCCAGAAAAGTCATCACATTGGACGAGGTGCCACCGGGGCAGCAGCCCACCAGAATCACGCCAATGGCCAATTCGGGTGGCAGGGAAAAGGCGTAGGTCAGAAACCAGGCCAGACCGGGCATGATGATGAATTGTCCCAATACACCAATAGCCACACGGCCAGGGCGTACAAACACCTCTGCGAAGTCCTGGCGCGACAAGGTCAGTCCCATACCGAACATGATGATGCCCAGAAGTGGAACAATATAAGCGCCTAACCAGCGGTAGTGGTCGGGAAAGTAATAGGCCAGTACGGCAAACAGTAGAACCCAGATGGCAAAGGTATTGCCAACAAAACGGCTCAGGCGGGCGATAGCCTGCATGATGAAATATCCTTCAAGGAGCACGGCTGGCCGGTGGGCCGGCGCGATGCGGATTAGTCTGTTACGGGGAGCAGCATGGGTCGGGCCGGGTATAGGGCCGTCCATCGCAGACCTGCTTAAGGGCTGGCGATACGACTTTCCGATGGGGTGGGATAAAGCGCTGGCAACACGGGGCCGTACGGGCAGATCTGGGTAAGGTCAGGAGTACAGGCAGTGGTGAGCGAAACGGACAACATGGCAGGCCATGTTTTTATCCTGGAAGGCCGAGCTCGGGCGTATTGTAGACCCTGGCCGCCATGGTATTTTGATTAGCTGCCTTGCAAATGTGTGTATTAGGAGAGGGTGGGTGAATAGAGCGGGATCACGTCTGGCGGCATATGCCTGTTTGGCCTTGTCCATGTCTTTGGTGGGCAGTTATATCGCCTTGACACGGCCTTTGGTGGCGGCGCTGCCGGTGTTTCTGTTGGCCTGGCTGCGCTTTGGTATTGGCGGGATAGCCATGCTGCGCTGGCTACGTAAACCAGCGACTGAACCCGTGCTGGACCTGCGTACCCGTGGCCTGATTTTTCTGGAATCCTTTCTGGGTAATTTCCTGTTCACGCTGTGCATGGTGACGGGCATCAGCATGACCAGTGCGGTATCTGCAGGCGTCATTTTGTCTGCCATTCCCGGCATGGTGGCTTTGTTCAGTTGGTACTTCCTGAAAGAAAGCATAGGGCCGCGCACCTGGGTGTCACTGGCCCTGGGGATGGGCGGGATTGCCTTATTGGCCTTGGTACAGGCGGATGATCACGGTGTGGGTCAACTGGACCCAGGAAAAATGTGGCTGGGCAATGCGCTGATCTTTTGTGCCGTCCTGTGCGAGTCGGCTTATGCGGTCATAGGCAAGCGCCTGACCGCCGTGCTTAGCCCCAAGCGCATCAGTGCAATCATCAATCTGTGTAGCCTGGCGCTGATTACGCCCCTAGGTTTATACGCCGCCTGGGATTTCGATTTCACGGCACCGGCAGGCTGGATCTGGCCTTTGCTGGTGTTTTATTCCTTGGCTGCAAGTGTCTGGACGGTCTGGCTGTGGATGACGGGAGTGCGTTCCGTACCTGCTTCGCAAGCCGCGGTGTTTATGGTCTTGATGCCCCTGGGCACCGCAGCAGTAGGTGTGCTGGTGCTGGGTGAGAGCTTTACGACCGTGCATATTTACGCCTTCATCCTGGCCTTGGCGGGTTTGCTGTTGGCGACGTTGCCGCAGCGTTCAGGAGCCAAATCGCCCTGACTTATACCCACACAACTTGTCCGCATCCGTAAATGGTTCTACAAAGTATTACTGCTGTGCTCACCCTTTGTTTACTTGGGTATCATTAGTCCCGCCAGTTTATAGGTATTAGAAAAAACTATTGATGCTTACGCAAAAGGATATAGGTGATGAGGGGCACGGTTTGGCCCAAGAGGTGGCCTTTGTTGGTTTTGTTTGCACCGTTTATTCCTGCATTGGCGCAGACACAAAATGGTATGGCGCAGGAATTGCTGCGGCAGCAGGAACGGGAACGTATCCTGCGTGAACAGCAAGAAACCTTGCCCGATGTGCGTTTGCCGCCTGTGCAGACCCCTGCTCCTGAGCAATTGCCTGATAAGGAAAGTCCTTGCTTTCCTATTTCACAAATACGGTTGGAGGGGGACCAGTCCCCGCGTTTTACCTGGGCCTTGAGGGCAGCCGACCCGGCCCATGATCCCGCTACGGGGCGTTGCCTGGGTACGGACGGGATCAACGTGGTGATGGCCCGTATTCAGAATGCGATTATCGCGCGTGGTTATGTCACAACGCGTGTGTTGGCGCCTGCACAAGATTTGCGTGCGGGCCAACTGACCTTAACGCTGGTTCCAGGTCGTGTGCGTGACGTACGTTTTACCGAAGAAACATCCTTGAAGGCGACAGCCTGGAACGCGGTTCCTATCCGACGGGGCGATTTACTGAATTTGCGCGATATTGAACAGGCTTTGGAGAATTTCAAGCGTGTTCCCACCGTAGAGGCAGATATTCAGATTGTTCCCGCTGAAGGCGACGATGCCCGGCCTGGCGACAGTGATCTATTAATCGCATGGCAGCAACGCTCGCCGCCGATCCGTTTATCGGCCCATTTAGATGACTCTGGCAGTAAGTCAACAGGCAAGCTGCAAGGGGGCGTGACCGTCTCGCTGGATGACCTGTTGATGCTGAACGACTTGTTTTACGTCAACCTTAACTACGACCTGTTCAGCAGCCGTGGCAAAGGTAACCGGGCACAGACCTTTCATTACAGTGTGCCCTATGGTTACTGGACGCTGGGCGCGACCATCAGTAGCTATAAATATCATCAAACGATTGCGGGCTACAACCAAGGCTATGTGTACAGCGGCACCAGTGACAATGCAGAGTTACGCTTGTCACGTTTGGTTTACCGTGACGCAACACGAAAAACAGCCTTGTTTGGCCGAGCCTGGACACGTCGCTCGAGTAACTTTATTGACGATGTGGAAATCGAGGTCCAGAACCGTCGCACGGGTGGCTGGGAGCTGGGGGTGACCCATCGTGAGTATTTGGGTAACAGTACCTTGGATGCGAGTGTGGCTTATCGTCGTGGCACGGGAGCCTTTAAAGCGAAAAGTGCGCCTGAGGAGCCCTTCGGAGAAGGCACCTCACGGATGAAGTTGATTACTGCCGATGTGCAGTTGATGGCGCCGTTCTCGCTGGGAACTCAGCGCGCCCGCTACATCAGTAGTTGGCGAGCGCAATGGAATCGTACGCCTCTGGTCCCGCAGGATCGCTTCTCTATTGGCGGCCGTTACTCGGTGCGTGGCTTTGATGGTGAGCTGATGCTCATGGGTGAGCGCGGTTGGGTCTGGCGCAATGAAATCGGTGTAGCGGTTGGTGCCGGCCAGGAACTGTACTTGGGTGCCGACTATGGTCATGTAGGTGGGCCATCCACACGCTGGCTTCAGGGACGCAACTTAGCGGGTTCCGTGATTGGGCTGCGAGGAGGGGCCAAGGGGTTTTACTGGGATCTGTACGCCGGTGTGCCTCTTCATAAGCCTGAAGGATTCAAGACCGATTCGGTCACGACGGGCTTTACCCTGAGCTGGTCCTACTGAACTGAACTTTTCTTTCTTATTTCGCGCCAGATCCAGAGTGTGATGATATGAACAAGAATTTATATCGTATTGTTTTTAACCGTACGTTGGGCTTATTCCAGGTTGTAGCGGAAATTGTGCGCCGCAATGGACCCGGTGGGCGTGCTGGTACGAGCACCACCGCGCATAGTCGCTTCCTGGCCGTTGTCAATCCTGTCTACTTTGCCTTGGCGATGGCACTTGGTCAGGTTTTTATGGTGCCGGTAGCCCATGCTCAGCTTGTAGCCGATCCGAATGCTCCGGGCAATCAGCAGCCAACGGTGCTGGAAGCAGCCAATGGGGTGCCGTTGGTTAACATCCAAACGCCTAGCGCTGCGGGTGTCTCGCGCAATACTTATCAGCAGTTTGATGTCGATACGCAAGGTGCGATTCTTAACAATTCCCGTACAAGTGTGCAGTCCCAATTGGGAGGCTGGGTGCAAGGCAACCCCTGGCTGGCGCAAGGGACGGCGCGCGTTATCTTAA
The DNA here is from genome assembly GCF_020496585.1 of Alcaligenes sp. 13f. Classification (NCBI taxonomy): domain Bacteria; kingdom Pseudomonadati; phylum Pseudomonadota; class Betaproteobacteria; order Burkholderiales; family Alcaligenaceae; genus Alcaligenes; species Alcaligenes sp. 13f. Next base: position 29,302 of record NZ_JAHKKC010000032.1, on the reverse strand, counting down.
ATGAGGTCAACTCCAACGATCCCAGCCTGTTGCGGGGCTATGTGGAAGTGGCGGGTGATCGTGCGCAACTGATCATTGCCAACCCTGCGGGTATCTCGTGTGATGGTTGTGGTTTTATCAATGCTGACCGTAGCACGCTGACCACCGGCAAACCGATTATCAATGGTGGGGCGCTGGAGGGCTACCGTGTGCAAGGCGGCAGCATTTCGGTTTTGGGTCAAGGTTTGGATGCCAGTGCCGCTGACTATACGGATTTAATCGCCCGCTCGGTGCAAGTCAATGCAGGCATCTGGGCACAGCAATTACAGGTCACTACGGGTGCCAATGAAGTCAGTGCCGACCACAGCAAGGTGCAAGCCGTCGATACCGATAGCGGGGCGCCTGCATTTGCCTTGGATGTCGGCGCCTTGGGGGGCATGTACAGCCAGAAAATTGTTCTCGTGGGGACCGAGCGTGGGGTCGGGGTGCGTAACGCTGGTGCGATTGGTGCTCATGTGGGGCAGGTGGTGGTGACTGCCGATGGTCGTTTGGAAAATAGTGGCACGATACAGGCCAAGGCAGATACGCAGATACAGGCAAATGATGGCCTGGCAAACACCGGCGTCATTAGTGCGGGCCGTGAGCTGTCCATAGACAGTGTCAAGGATATTGATAACCGCCAGGGGACGCTGAACGCGCGGCGGGTGGCGATTAAAGCCCAGTCTTTGGATAATCAGGCAGGCACCATTGAGCAGGCTGGAACCCAGAGTTTGTCATTGTCAGCCGCTCAAATCAGCAACCGGGAGGGCGGTCGTATTGGTTTGATTGCTCAGGACTCATCGTCAGGAGAGCCCCCTCCTTCGGGGACCGGTGTGGATGGGGAAACGGGCGGTACGGGCGCTAATCCGGCGCCGGGCACTGGCCAGGAAGGCACGGGCGTTGGTAGCGTTGCGCCGCTGGAGCCGGGACAGCTTGATATTGCGACTAGCTTGGACAATACGGGTGGCCGTATTGTGGCTGGTGGCAATATCAATATGCTTGCCAAAGCGGGGCTGAATAATGATGGGGGACACCTGGGCCTAGGGCGGCTTGAGGTTAGCGGCGGCGACTTGAGTAACCGTCAGGGGGAAATCAAGCTTGCCGATCAGGCCCAAATTGCCGTCGGGCAGTTCCGTAATGACAAGGGCCTGTTGCAATCGGCCGGTTCGCTTGATCTGAGCGCACAGGAACTGTCCAATCGTGGCGGCCAGCTTGTCGCTACAGGCGATCAATCGACTCGTGTGCAGGTGGTGGGCACACTTGATAACCGTGACGGGGGAAAACTGGCCAGTAATGCTGATCTGAACATTCGAGCCGGTGTCTTGGAAAACAAGGAAGGTGAGGTTTTGCACGCAGGCAGTGGGCACCTTGACCTGTATGCCGCCAACTTGCAGGGGCAGCAAGGCCATATTGCCAGTAATGGCACCTTGAATCTTCGCGGTACAACGACAGACTTGCAACAGGCCACGACGCAGGCACAGACAATCAGCGTTGAGACTGGCACGCTCAATACCGCCAGAGGCACTTTGCTGGCCACGGGCGGGGATGCCCTGGTACTGAAGGCGCAGGACTCAATCGATAACCGTGACGGAATGATCATCGGCAATGGTCACGTGCAAGTGCAAGCGGGCGCGCTTCACAACCAGGGCGGTACGGTATCGTCCGCACAGACATTGAGCATGGATGTTCAAGAGTCGCTCAATAATCAAGGTGGCAAGGTATTGGGTGTGGCCGATGTGTTTATTGACGCCGGAACCGTCGATAACCGTGAAGGCGGTCTGCTTGTGTCCACGGACGGTGGCATGGAGGTACGGACACAGGGCCGTACCGAGAACGCCAACGGCATAGTACAAGGTGCTGCGGCTACCCGCCTGATGAATGCTGGGTTGGGCAATGCGGGGGGCATCGTGCTGGGCTCTCGTGTTGATGTTCATACCCAAGGGGCCTCGCTGGACAATGCCGGCGGCACCATTGCTAGCACGGATGGCACGTTGAATCTGGACAGTGGAGCATTGAATAATGCCGGCGGCTTGCTGCAATCGAACAAAGCGTTGCGTCTGGATACCCATGGGCAGGAACTGATCAACACAGGCTCGGGCAGTGCGGGCGGGATCGTGAGCGGCCAGGCCCTGACGCTGACCAGTGCGAATGTGGATAACCGTGAAGGGGTGATCTACAGCCAAGGTGATGCCAATCTGGAGCTGTCGGGCGTGGCGAACAATAGGGCTGGGCTGATAGCGGCAGGTAAGGCGCTACACCTTCAAGCGGAGCAGATTCTTAATCAGCATACTCAAGGCACAGATGCCAGCCCCTCTCGGGGCATACAAGGCAAACAGGTCACGTTGACGGCGGGTCATGTTGATAACACCAAGGGTGCGTTGGCTGCGGATGACTCCCTGGTGATTCGTGGAAGCGGTACGGCCAGTGTGGTGGATAACACGGCAGGCCAGTTGTATTCGGATGGCCGTATTGAACTGGCTGCCCATCGGGTGCTTAACCAGTCAGGTACGATGCTTGCCGGCCAATCCTTAGCGCTTGCCGCAGACACGGTAGGAGGTGATGGCAGCCTGCATTCAAAAGGCGATCTGAGCCTGTCTGTTCAGCAGAATTTCACTAACCTGAATGATATTCGGGCTAACGGCCAAGCAGTGATTCACTCGGCTGCACAGTTGAACAATCAGGGCGTGATTCAGGCGGGTACGCTTGAACTGCGTGGCGAACACGTCAATAACACGGTTACGGGGGAGATCAGCGGGGGGCGCACCACCGTTGTTGCCAAGGGAACGTTAAGTAATCGTGGCCTTATCGATGGCGCTCGAACTCATATTGATGTGGGCACGCTGGATAATGCGGGTACGGGTCGCCTATATGGGGATCATCTAAGCATTCAGGCCGATACTGTTAATAACCGGGAAGAGGGTGATCGTGCTGCTGTCATCGCCGCACGAGAGCGCTTGGACATCGGTGCCAAGCTTATTAATAATCGGGAGCAAGCGCTGATATTCAGTGCTGGCCCAGGTGCTGATGCTCTTAATGTCGGTGGTGCACTGGATGGGCAGGGGCAGGCGACCGGTCGCGCGGTCCTGGTTCTGAATGACAGCGCCGTCATTGAATCTTTGGGTGGCATAAGCATCGATGCCAACCGTTTGCTCAATCGCAATCTGCATTTCAATACCGAATTGGTCCGGGTAGGCGAACCGACACAGCATACTTATATTCAGCCCTCGGGGGATCCGAACAAGCATGATATCAGTGAGTATCGGTGGGAAGGCTGGAGCCGCGCTGGACGCTATCGTCACCGGGAAACGGGTGCCGAGGTGCGCAACTGGACTCAGTATGAGATTACCCGCAGCGAATATGAAACCCAGGTGACCGAAAGTGCTCCATCCCTGATTCGCGCCGGTGGTAATCTCACTTTACATGGCAATGAGCTGCTGAACGACAAGAGTCAGATCATTGCTGGTGGCGTTCTTCAGGGTGATTTGGATAAGCTAAAGAATGAAGCGGTCTTTGGGCAGCATGTCATTCGCCAGGCTGGAACCAGCCAATACACCTACAGCCGGTGGCGGGGTGGTTTCAAGCGTTATCACCAGCGCAAATGGCATTCGAAAATTGCCTATAACCCGGCTGATAGCGTCACTACATTCAGCCTGGATGTATCTAAGCTTATCGAGAATGCGGCGGGACAAGGCAGTGGCTTTGCCATTGATGATCGACAGACGGCTCAGGTGGGGGGGCAACTGGAGCGCAATGGCGCCGTGGAGCGCAAGCCAATAAGTGAAGTTCAGGCTCAGGCCCCTGGCTTCAATGGTGATACGCTCGAGCACATCCGGATGGTTCAGGTCGATACCGAGATCCCCACTAACAGTTTGTTCCGCACCAGCCCCGATGCTGGTACTTATCTGGTTGAGGCCGACCCGCGATTTACCGACTATCGCCAATGGCTCAGCTCGGATTATATGTTGACCCGGCTTGGCTATGATCCTGTCACGATGCTCAAGCGTCTGGGCGATGGGTTTTATGAGCAAAAGCTGGTTCGTGACCAGATCAATCAATTAACGGGACGCCGTTTTTTGGAAGGCTACGTCAATGATGAGGAGCAGTATCGTGCTTTGCTGGAGGCGGGCAGCTCCTATGCCAAGAAATGGAATTTGCGCCCTGGAGTCGCGCTCAGTACAGAGCAAATGGCTCAACTGACCAGCGATATGGTTTGGCTGGTCGAGCGTGATGTCACCTTACCGGATGGCAGCAAGGCCCGTGCTTTAGTGCCGCAAGTCTATGTTCGCGTCAGACCGGATGATCTTGATGGGAGCGGCACCTTAGTGGCGGCCAACGCGATCGATCTTGCTATCAAGGATGATGTGCTTAATTCCGGAATGATTGCCGGGCGTACAGCCGTCCGGATCACGGGACAGAACCTGCGTAATCTGGGAGGGCGTATTGCCAGTGACGCAGTGGTCCTTAGTGCCCGTGAGGATATTGACAATGTGGGTGGCACGATCCAGGCCAAGAGCGCCTTGCTGCTTGATGCCGGACGCGACCTTAACGTGGTCAGCACGACCCACAGTGATGTCAAGCAGGCAGGGAAAAGTGACTTTAGCCGGACCAACCTAGACCGGGTGGCGAGCCTTTACGTGACCAATTCTGATGGCATTCTGTTGGCGGCAGCCGGTCGTGACCTCACACTGAATGCAGCACAAGTGATCAATAGCGGCAAGGACGGCCAGACTGCGCTGGTGGCCGGTCGTGATGTCAGTCTGGGGACCGTCGCCATTGCAGAACAAGAGAATAATGTTCTTGATGCCAACAACTACCTGAAGCAAGGTTATGAGCGGGAGGTAGGCACCAGTATCACGACCGCGGGGGACGTACGGGTACAAGCAGGTCGAGACTTGACAGCGCTTGCCGCGACCGTGACCAGTGAGCAAGGCGCTGTGGTCGCTGTTGCGCAAGGCGAGGCCCAGATTTTGGCCGGACAAGATAGTCGTAACTGGAGTGAAGGCCGGCAAATCAAAAGTCGTGGTCTGCTCAGTTCCAAGAAAATGACCACCCGCGACAGTCTGGAGGAAACAACGGCCGTATCCAGTACCTTCAGTGGTAAGACCGTGGCTGTGCAAGGGGAAAATGTCACGGTCACTGGCAGCAATCTGGTGTCTGATGCGGGTACCGTTATTGCGGCCCGCAATGATCTGACCATTCAGGCCGCAACAGATACCAAGCAGGAAAGCCATTTCAAGCGGGTCGACAAATCCGGTTTCATGACTGGCGGCGGTTTGAGTTTCACGATTGGCAAGCAGATGCAAAGTGCTGACCAACAGGATGCCAGCACACGGGCAGCGGCCTCGACAATCGGCTCGACGGATGGGGATGTCATGTTGGCAGCGGGTAATCGCTATCAGCAGACAGGTAGCCATGTTCTGGCACCCAAAGGCGATATCGACATTCATGCTAAGCGGGTGGATATTCTTGAGGCTCGTGAAACCGGCATAAACATTCAGGAAAGTAAGTTTCGCCAGTCGGGCCTGACAGTGGCTTTGACCTCGCCGGTCATTTCCGCTATTCAGACAGGTCAGCAGATGAAGCGGGCCTCCAGCGATACCTCTGATACCCGAATGAAAGCCTTAGCGGCCGCCACGACGGGGCTGGCGGCCGTCAATGCCTACGATGCGGTCAGCGCTGACCCTACAACGGCCGGGGGGATCAACCTCTCGATTACGGTCGGTTCCAGTAAAAGCGACAGTAAGTCCAAGACCTCCTACGACACAGCCGCCGACTCTACGGTGGCAGCAGGTGGAAATGTCCGTATTAGTGCGACGGGTGCGGGCCAGGATTCCGACCTGACGGCGCGTGGCAGTACGGTCAGCGCAGGGGGCGATGTTCATCTGAAGGCTGATGGCGACATCAACTTGCTGGCGGCAGAAAACACGGTCCAGACTGACCGCAGCAGCAGTAGTTCCAGTGCTGGCGTGGGGGTGGCCGTTTCCTTGGGGTCCAATGGGATTGGCTTTGGTGTGACGGCTAACGCCAGTCGTGGCAAGGGCAAAGGCGAGGGTAAAGACCTGACCTGGAGTCATAGCTATGTCACCGCGGGAGACCGTCTGGTGCTGGAGTCCGGCGGTGATACGAATCTGCGCGGCGCGGTAGCCCGTGGTCAGCAAGTGGTGGCGGATGTGGGGGGCGATCTCAATATAGAGAGCCTGCAAGATACGAGCCGCTTTACCAGCAAGGACAGTAATGTTGGTGGCAGCGTGATGGTAGGAGTCGGTTTTTCGGCCAGTGCCAACGTTGGCAAGCAGAAGATCAATAGTGATTACGCCAGCGTTCACGAGCAGTCTCGTATTGAGGCTGGGGATGCGGGCTTCCAAATCACGGTCAAAGGGAATACGGACCTGAAAGGGGCCGTCATCACCGCTTCAGAGCAAGCCGTCAAGGACGGGCTTAACACCTTGACGACGGGTACGCTGACCGCAAGCGATATAGACAATTACGCCCATTACAAAGCCAGCAGTATGAGTCTGGGGGTTGGGTATAGTTCAGGCGGCAGTGATACCTCATCGGGTGTAGGTACGGACCAGCAAGGCCAAGCTGCCACGGGCGAGCAGGTGCCTGGCACCACCTTGCCCAACACGGGCGGCTTTAGCGCCAGCCCGCCAATGGTCATGGCGGCCAGCGGCAAGAGCAGCAGCACCACGTATAGCGGCATTAGTGGCGCCCAAATCACGATTACGGATCAAGCTAAACAACAGCTTCTCACCGGGGAAACACTGGATGAGCGTCTGGCCAGTTTGAACCGTGACGTATTGACGGGCCAGGACGGCAGCAATGCCCTCAAGCCGATTTTCAACGAGCGAGAAATCCAGGCGGGCTTTGAGATTGTCGGAGCGTTGCAACGCGAGACCGGCGTATTCCTGAATAATCGGGCCAACGAAGCCACTGCCGCTAAGAAGGCATTGGATCGTGAACGAAGCAAACCGGAAGGTGAGCGTGATCCTGCACGTTTGGCAGCGCTTGAGCAACAGCTAAAAGCCACGGCAATCTGGGCCCCGGGTGGTACGGGTCGTCAGGTGTTAACGGCCTTGGCGGCAGCTGCGGGCGGCAACGTGACTGGTGCTTCATCCCAGTTTGCCCAGAATCTGGTGGTCAATTACCTGCAACAGCAAGGGGCAGGGTATATCGGCGGCTTAGTTAAAGACGGCACACTGACCGAAGGCAGTGCCTTGCATGCCGCCTTGCACGGTGTGCTGGCGTGTGCGGGAGCGGCGGCCAGTAATCAAGGTTGTGCCGACGGTGCGTTAGGCGCTGCAAGCAGTAGCTTGTTGACCAATTTGTTTTTGGATCAACCGGGAGAGACGGCGCAGGCAAAAGAAGCGAAGCGCAATCTGATTGCAACGCTGGTGGCCGGCATCAGTGCGACCGGTGGCCTGGAGGCGGCTACCGCCACCAACAGCGCTATTGCTGCCCTTGATAACAACTATCTGACGCAATCGGCTGTCGATAAAGTGAAAGCCTGCCTGAGCGGCAAGACCTGCTCGTCCGAGGAGCAAAAGAGGGTCAGTAAGGAAGAGGCTGAACGTCTCAGTCAGTTGCTTGATCGAGAAATGAATGCGCTGTGCGCGGCCAATCCGGTGGGGGATGCATGTCGTACTGCGGTCAATACGGCTACGCAGTACATAGCCATGCAAGATGCCTGGGCCTTATTGAATGGAGACGTGACCCGTTCGTCCAAAAACACCTTTGATTATGTCTACAACAGCCTCGGGGCCGAATCACGCTTTGCGCTGTACTACAACACCATTGATAACCGGGCGGACTTCTTTGGTGCATCGGACCGCTATGAGCAACATGTCGGTTCGGGGGCGAAGTGGTATGGGGGTGCGGAAGATGTATCGCGTGCAGCCTTAACAGGCCTGGGTGCGGACGGAAAGGGTTCAGGATATTCATTCCTGTTCGGTTCGCTTCTCGCGGGGGTAAATGCAGACACAATTTATGATTGGAGGCAAGAAGCTGGTAATTCGCTAATGAGCGCCGGGTTCTCAAATTTCAAGGACTTGTATAACCAAGATCTTGACCCAGTGCAGTGGGATATCAATCAACTACGAAGTGAACAACAAACCTTGCAGCCTATCCATCAAAAATACTTGAAGGACCGCGTAGTGTTTACATGGGTATCTAAAACGATGACCAATAGTGATGGTCTGGGCGCAATACTGCCAGATAGACAAACCGCACCCGGCGGGATCGATATTCTGGACTATAACTCGCGGATAAATTACGGATGTAAGCTGCTAGGTTATAGCCAGGAACAGGGGTGCAAACCATGAGTCCATACCCACGCTGGCGTGTATTTTTGAGTTTCTTGCTTTGTCCCGTGCTGGCCGGCCCATTTATTGGGGTGTGGCTGGCCTTGTCGGGGTCACAGCCCGGGGATGAGGCATGGGTGGTACTGGTAGGCAGTATGGCAGGTGCTTTGCTGGCCGCACTCAATGCGCTTGTTTTCTATGGTGTTCCAGCGCTGCTATTAGCCTTGCTCTATAGCGTAGTGAAACCTACAAAAACAGGGCTTAGTGTCTTATTGATTACCATTCTGGGGGCGCTGACTGCGTTGTTTTGGAATATGTTTGTGTTTCCCGGTCTTAAGGATTGGGCGAGCGCGTTGTTGGGGGGGGGCACGTCACTATTCATGGCCCTATGGGCCTTACCTAAGCAGTCCCCAAATTCGCACCTGAAAGGCACGATGTCGGACACGTAGCACAGCCTGGGGACGTAAGTGACATAACCTAGGCATGCTGAGCTTGTGTTATGAACTCTTCAACTAAGGTGGAGGCTAGTACATATAGCCTCCACCTACGCGTTTCTACTCAGAGGATTTTTCTTTGCAAGTTTCACGGCAAGGAAAAGGGCTTGAGCATCAGTGGCAATTTGCAATAGGTGATAAGCACTGAGTTTTTGTGTTCATGCTTGATTAACGTGCTGAGATGATTATGTGGTCCGACTATAAAAGATACGGAATGAAATTGAACAGAATTGGATGAAAGTTGATGGTTGTTTTTAGACTTTTCTGTTCGGGTCTGCTTTAGCTGGAATAAACGCAGATACTATTTATGATTGGCGGGCAGAAGCGGGTAGCGCCTTGATGAATGCGGGCTTTAGCAACTTCAAAGCCCTGGATAACCACGGAGGCGACCCGGTGCGGTGGGATATTAATCAGTTAATAAGTGAGCAGCAAACTTTGCGGCCTATCCATGAAGGTTATCTTAAGGATAGATTTTTATTTGGGTTGATGTCCGAATGGCAGACTAATACAAACTCTATATTAGGTGCTGGAAATAATTTTGTTACTTCTGATAAGCAGGGGCAGCCTGGTGGGATTGATGTCTTGGATTATCAGTCTCGTGTTAGATACGGATGTAGGCTTCTAGGTTATTCTGAACAGCAAGGTTGCACACCATGAAGGGCTATCCATACTGGAAAGTTGGTCTGGGGTTTATTTTGTGCCCTGGAATTGCGGGTGTTATTGCAACTTTAGTGGGAACCTATTATCAAATAATAGATCCGAAAATAAGTTGGCTTGGGGTTTTGGGTTTTTTTTCTGGTTCTTTGCCGGTAATAGTTTTTTTTACTATCGTTATTAATATTCCACCGGCTTTTATTATATCTATGGTTTTGTTGTTTTTTCGTCCTTTTCGATCGTTGATGAGTTTTTTGTTTATTTCTATTTTTGGTGGGTTTCTGGCTTTTTTCTGGGGTCAGTATATATCTCCTGCTAATGATGGGCTTGGTTATTGGGAGGCAATTTCTGAAAATTGGTTAACCACGCCGTTTGCCAGTGCATTTGTACTTGGCGCGATTTCGTCATTGGTGATGGCGTTTTGGGTTTTGCCTAAACGGTCTGAAGTAAGCGACAGAAAACAGTGAAATAGTTGAAATTAACCCGGTCATGAATTGGTGAAAGCCAACGTAAATGGGTTTTATTAAATATTAAGACGATAGATCGATCATTTTCTTAACACCCTGTCCACTTGGAGCGGGTGAGCGAAGAGCATAACGGTGCGAGCAATCATGGTAATCAATAGCGCCATGACAGCCCTTGATGGCTTATGGGTCTTGCCTAAGTACCCTAGAGGCGAATAAGTTGATTCATCTTGGAAGAAGGGCTTAGGTTCGTTTTGCGTATAAGTTTTTGATGTATAGCCAATCAGGGGGGCGAAGCATGAGTCCGTACCCACGCTTGCGGGTATTTTTGGGTTTCTTGTTGTGTCCCATGCTGGCGGGTCTGTTTATTGGGGTGTGGCTGGCGCTCTCGGGGGCCCAGTCCGGGGATCAGGCTTGGGTGGTGCTGGTAGGCAGTATGGCAGGTGGTTTGTTGGCCGCTCTTAATGCACTTGCTTTTTATGGCGCCCCAGCGCTGTTACTGGCCTTGATCTATAGCGTGGTGAAACCTACCAGAACATGGCTTAACGTTTTATTAATTGCGCTTCTAGGAGCATTGACCGCCTTACTGTGGAACATGTTTGTATTTCCAGGCCTGAAGGATTGGGCGAGTGCGTTACTGGGAGGCGGCACCTCATTGTTAATGGCCATATGGGCCTTGCCTAAGCAGGCCCCAAATTCGTACCGGAAAGATAAGGTCCCGGAAAAGTAACGGAGCCTGAATAAATAGGTGATCTAGCCTGTGGGTGTGTTGAGCTTATTTCTTGGACGCCTTAACTAAGCCAAAAGGCAAGAGAGGGTAAGCCCAAAGTTGAACGGCTCAGTTTGATCAGGTGAGTGCCGGGGCTTGTCTGGACACAAAATTCAAGGATTAGCGCTAGGTATTTCGTTACCTAAGGTATGGATTGTGCCTGTTCGAGGCAGTACCGTGCGCCATGTTCTGAGAGCGCCAATAGGCTTAAGGGGTTGTTAACCTCGGTTGAATCGCAGTTCCAATTATGTTGCACTAGGCTTGGAGCCGCATTGTTGTCGTACTGTCTGGCGGCAGCGCTTGGCCTTGTGTTTTGAACGAGATTTTCTGGTAGTGGTGGCGATGAAGAAGAGTAGGCAGAACCTGGTAAATAATCGGATTGATGCGGGATATATAGTAAGAGACTTCAGCTTTAGGTCTGGTTCGCGGATCAGGAACCTGGTCTCAGCGGCTTTGGCTCTTGTGTTGGGCGGGGCCATGCTGGGAGTAGCGCAGGGGGAACCGGTACAGCCTGAGCAGCTTCGTTTTCCTAGTCTGGATAAGTGGAAGGGCGATCAGGCTTTAACGCTGGACGGATACCTGTTCAAGCCCGCAGGCGCTGCGCCTTTCCCTGCTGTTGTCATGTTTCATGGCTGCGCCGGTGCATTATCCGTCAAGACTGGGCGCATTACCTCGCGATTTACCAATATGGCGCACTTGCTCAACGAGATGGGCTATGCGGTGTTGATTGTGGACAGCTTTAATCCACGTGGCGTGTCACAAATATGCACGACACCTCTTGCGGACCGGGATATTAAGAACAGACACCGGATCAGGGATGCCTATGGGGCCTTGCAGTACTTAAATTCGCGCCCTGACATTGTGACTGACAAGATCGGTGCCATCGGGTTTTCGCACGGGGGTAGCGGTGCGTTGTCGGCAATGGACGCGACAAGCGAAGCGTATAAGCGCTCGGGACAGCAATTTGCAGCGGCGGTGGCCCTATACCCAGGCTGCGGCTGGCAGTCGCGCAAGCGCCCCGAGTTTTCTGCGTATGGCCCTTTGTTGATTTTGGCTGGCGAGAAAGACGACTGGACGCCGGTAGCGCCGTGCAGAGATTTGACGACTCGTAGCCAGCAGCGCAACGAGCCTGTTGAACTGATTGTGTATGAAGGCGCCTATCATGCCTTTGACAGCGAAAATGAAGTCTACGTCCGTAAGAATGTACCTAACGGTGTTAATGGTCAGGCAGGAGTGCATGTGGGAGCCAATCCCGCTGCCCGCGAAGCGGCCTATAAACGCATTCGCGAGTTCTTCCGTGAGCATTTGAGCTAAGCCGTCCAAAAGGTGGGTTCTGACGCTGGGCAGTGCATAGGCGGACCAGAACAGCAGCCCTTTTCGAGCGCTCTTTATTGGTTCAGCTCAAACGAGATATGCCCCAGGCACCCTGGCAGGCTAAGGGTTTTATCCGAATGGGGCGCATCATTGTTGAGGGCAGTGCTGATTCTGCGTAGGTTTGCCTCGTATTCTCCCATCGTGAGTGCGCTACCCCTGTTTGTGTGTGATGAGCGAGGGATAGCGGTCACGGATATGTTATTGGGAAGGGCAGTGCTTGGGTTCGGTCAGCGGGATGGATCGTTGGGGCAGTCCTGGGCAAATTCAATAATGAATTGCACGCTGACGTTTCCATTCCATTCGTTCTGGTCCAAGCGATAAGCGGCTTCGATATGCTCGGACAGCAAGGTATCGCGATTGAACCAAATGGCATCGAAGTATTCGCCGTTACGCTCCAGACTCAATTTCAGATGCTTGTTTTTCAGTAAGCGCTGCTGGCGCACAAAGAATCGGTCATGGAATACTGGTGCTGGAAAACCTGCGCCCCAGACTTGTTTTTGTAGCATGCCGGCCACCGTAATATTGATGTGCTCGGGCTCCAGCGAACCGTCCGTTTCGATGACAGGATCAAACTGGAAGCGGCCTGTCAGTTCCTGCACGGCTTCTTCAAAAGCTTGCACAAACACATCGTAATTATCTTCTTCGATTGTCAGGCCAGCTGCCATGGCGTGGCCACCAAACTTCAGAATCAGGCCGGGGTAGCGTTTGGAGACCAGATCCAGCGCATCGCGCAGGTGGACGTCGGGGATGGAGCGGCCCGAACCTTTGATCTCGCCTTCGTCACCTTGTGCAAACGCCAGGGTAGGACGCCAGTACTTTTCTTTCAAACGCGAGGCGACCAGGCCAACCACGCCCTGGTGCCATTCGGGGTGGAACACGCACACAGTGGCGCTGGTGTCCGGTTCGGCCAGTTCGGCTGCGCGCAGGGCCTCTTCGCGCATGGATTGCTCAATCGAGCGGCGATCCTGGTTCATGTCCTCCAGTTCGCGAGCCAAATTAGCGGCCTCGTCTTCGTCATCCGTGATCAGGCAGCGTATGCCCAAGGCCATATCGGCCAGTCGACCGGCGGCGTTGATGCGTGGCCCCAGGGCAAAACCCAGATCAAAGGCGCTGGCCTGCCGCGGGTCACGGCCAGCAACCTGGAACAGGGCGCGCAGCCCAGCCTGCATCTGGCCCTTGCGCATGCGCTCCAGCCCTTGGGTGACGATCAGGCGGTTATTGGCATCCAGGCTGACTACGTCGGCCACGGTCCCCAGGGCGACCAGATCGGCCAGTTCGTTCAGGCGTGGGCCTGCATTGGCCTCATATACCCCGCGCTGACGCAGCTCGGCACGCAAAGCCAGCATCAGGTAAAAAATAACGCCCACACCGGCCAGGTTCTTGGAGGGGAACTCACAGCCGGGCTGATTGGGGTTCACAATCGCCAGGGCATCGGGCAACTCATCGCCGGGCAGGTGGTGGTCTGTCACCAGTACTTTCATGCCCGCCATATGAGCGGCTTCCACACCATCAATACTGGCAATGCCGTTATCCACGGTAATCAGCAGATCCGGTTTGCCCGAGGGATGTTGCTCTGCCAGTTCGACCACGGCGGGTGACAGGCCATAGCCGGTTTCAAAGCGGTTCGGAACCAGAAAGTCCACGACTGCCCCCATGCTGCGCAGCGCACGCAGGCCGACTGCACAGGCGGTAGCGCCGTCACAGTCGTAGTCGGCAATGATCAGCATGCGGTCCCGGCGGGCAATGGCATCGGCCAGCAAGACGGCGGCTTCACGAGCCTGGGTCAGCATATTGGGCGGAATCATGTTGCGCCAGGCCGGATCGATCTGGGCGGCATCGGTTACACCCCGGGAGGCCAGCAGACGGGCCATTAAATCGTGAATCCCGGCCTGTTTCAGGGCGTGGCTGGCGGCTTCTTGAGCGGGACGGTTTTTCAGGATAGGGGTGACCACCACTGACTCCAGTTAGAGGTTTGTTTGAACAGGGACAAGGGCCAGATGCGGCGCGAGGCAGGACCGACGTGAGCATAGCGGTCCAGTCCGGTCAGCACCAGTTCTGGCATGGGCCCTGCGGCCAAGGGGGCGAGCACGGTACGATCCAGCTCGGCCAGTTGTGGTAGCCAAAGCCCCCAGTCTTGACGTATCAGGCTGTCTTGCAAATCATCAATAATGCGCAGCCCGGCGGGCTCGGGGCCTAATTGCTGACAGGACGCTCCGCCAAACAGCCACAAGCTGTTCACATTGGGCAGACCCGCCTGTTCGCGCTCCTGATTGTCCGGCAGGGAAAAGGCCAGCATTTGAAATTCATTGATAAGACGACGCCAGGGGCGGGTTTGCACATCCTGTGTCCACCAATTATTCAAATTGCTTTGGCTGACCAGTTCTGTGGAGGCCGCTTGCACCGTAAAATCAGCTGGTGGAGTGACACGCCACAAGGCCGGGCTGATGTACTCGAATTGAAAGCCGGTGTCGTCCAGATAAGGGCGAATGGCCTCCAGCAAGGCGCGGCTATAGGACTCAGTCAAGGCCAGTTGCTCGCTGGGTATCAGCATGGCGCCCTCGCGAGAGGGGGCAATGTGCACCAGCTCTGCCAGCCAGACAGCTTCTTCAGGTGCCACCGAGTGGATTTGTTTCAACTGGCGTAGCCGCAAAGGGGCCAGACCTGCGCTAAGATGCTGGGCTTGGTGCGCCGTAAACCCGTGGGCTTGCAAAAGCCAGGCTTGTGCTGGCGTGCACAGGTCCTCGGACGGGTCGCGTACCGACAGCGTGCCTTTGCCCTGAGTCAGTAACTGAACCAGTGAAGGGGCCGTCTGGGGCAAGTGTTTGATGAGTTCGCGCGCGATAGCCGGTTCCGGCAGCGCACCGTTGATTACGATCTGCATGACAGCGATTGTAGTGTTTTCTTTGAGGCGATAGCAGCTCGGATGGGATACGAATTTTGGATTGGAGCGCGGTATGCCGGCCTGGCCAAGGGCCGCAAACGGCGTGGGGGACGAAAAGACCGTTTCGTCTCCTTTATTGCGGGCAGCTCGATGGCGGGGATTGCCCTGGGGGTAGCCGCGCTGATTGTCGTGCTGTCTGTCATGAACGGCTTTCAGACCCAGGTGCGTGATCGCATGCTGTCGGTCTTGCCGCATATTGAACTGATTGTGCGCAATGCCGATCATCAGCAAGTCCTGAATGAATGGAAGTCGCTGGCCCAAAAAGCCCAGACCAATCCGGCGGTGGTGGGCTCGGCCCCCTATGTGGCCGGTCAGGGCATGTTGGTGCGCAGTAATCAATTGATGGGCGTGCAGGTACGTGGCATTGAGCCTGATCAGGAAAGCAAGGTGTCCGAGCTGGCCCAGCAAATGGTCATGGGCCGACTGGAAAATCTGCAGCCAGGCACTTTCGGGATTGTGCTGGGCGAGCAGTTGGCCAATCAATTGCGTGTCAGCACGGGCGATACGATCATGCTGATGGCCCCGCAAGGCTCGATCTCGCCAGCCGGTTTTTCACCACGCATGCGCCAGTTCACGGTAACCGGCGTGTTTTCCTCCGGCTATTACGAATACGATGCCAGCCTGGCTTTTGTGAACGTGGATGATGCTTCCAAGATTTTCCGCGACAGTGGCAATAGTGGTGTGCGTCTGCGTATTAAAGATATGCAGCAGGCCCCCATGGTGGCTCAGGAGTTGGCCAGCAAAATGCCGCGCAACGTGCTGGTGTCGGACTGGACAGCTAATAACCGTACCTGGTTTGCCGCTGTGCAAACCGAAAAACGCATGATGTTTCTGATTCTGGCCTTGATTGTGGCCGTGGCGGCTTTCAACCTGCTGTCTTCCTTGGTGATGGCCGTGAAAGACAAGCAGTCGGATATTGCGATTCTGCGCACTATTGGTGCCACCCCCAGCGAGATTGCCCGTATTTTCCTGGTGCAAGGTGCTTTGATTGGCGTTGTGGGTACCTTGCTGGGCGTCGGTTTGGGTACCTTGATTGCCTACAATATCGACGTGATCGTGCCCTTTATTGAAAACCTGATGGGTCGTAAATTCCTGCCTCAGCAGATTTACTTCATCAGCGAATTGCCTTCCAATCCGCAGGTCTATGACATTGTGCTGATTGCTATCGTCTCGCTGGTTTTGTCCTTCCTGGCCACGCTGTACCCAAGCTGGCGTGCTTCCAAGCTTCAACCTGCACAGGTGCTGCGTCATGACTGATCTTATCGCTCCAACCGTGCTGCGCGCGCGCGATGTCAGCGTCCACTACGAGGAAGGTGGCAACAGCATTCAAGTGCTTTCCGGGGTGAATCTGGAAGTGTGTCGTGGCGAGATGGTGGCTATTATCGGCGCTTCCGGCTCGGGTAAAAGTACCTTGCTGCACGCTTTGGGCCTGCTGGATAAGCCTGATACAGGCAGCATCGAGGTTAACGGCACCCAGACAGAGAGTCTGAATGAAAGCGAACGCAGTCAGCTGCGCAACAAGGTGCTGGGCTTTGTGTACCAGTTCCACCATTTGCTGCCTGAGTTTGATGCGCTGGACAATGTGGCCATGCCCTTGATCGTGCGTCGCATGAAGCGTCCAGAGGCGCGCGAGCAGGCTCAGCAGGTTCTGGAACAAGTGGGTTTGTCCCAGCGCGTGCATCACTATCCGGGTCAGTTGTCTGGGGGCGAGCGTCAGCGAGTGGCCTTGGCGCGTGCTTTGGTCACACGACCTGCCTGCGTGCTGGCGGACGAGCCTACGGGTAATCTGGACCGCTATACCGCTGAAGGCATGTTTGAACTGTTAAGCCGGGTCAATGAAGAGTTCGGCACGGCTTTTGTCATCGTGACCCATGACCAGGCCCTGGCCTCCCTGGCCCATCGTCAGCTGGTCATGGACAAGGGCTATCTGACCCAGGAAATCAGGTCCGAGCGCCGGGTCTAATACCTGGCAGGGGCGTGGGGCTGTCATACCGCGTCCTTCCCTTTGAGGGGCTGAGGTTTGTGGGGAGTCTCGTTATGCTTATCGATACGCATTGTCATCTGGATGCTCCCGAATTTGCTCAAGACCGAGAGCAGGTGATTGAGCGTGCCCGCGTGGCGGGTGTACGTTCGATTGTGGTGCCGTCCGTAGGTGTATTTGACTTTCAAACTGCCCGTGAGACCGCGATGGCAGCACCCGGGGGCGTGTATGCGCTGGGGATTCACCCCCTGTTTACTCCTGAAGCGGGGGCAGTAGATCTGGAAGCCCTGGAGCAGGAAATCCAGCTGCGTCTGGACGACCCGCGTTTTGTCGCCTTGGGTGAAATCGGTCTGGATTACTTTGTGCCAGAGCTGAAAACCGAAGAGGCTAGTCGTCATCAGGAATGGCTGTATGAAGCTCAATTGGCCATGGCGCAACGCTATGGCTTGCCTGTACTCCTGCATGTGCGTCGCTCTCAAGACCGGGTACTGAAATATCTGCGGCAGTTTCCGGGAGTAGGCGGAATCGCCCATGCTTTTAACGGTAGTGAGCAGCAGGCGCAGATGTTCGTACGCCAAGGCTGTGCGCTGGGTTTTGGTGGGGCCATGACCTTTGGCCGAGCCAAGCAGATTCGCCGTCTGGCGCAGGATATGAGTCTTGATGATATTGTGCTGGAGACCGATGCGCCGGATTTGGCGCCGTCCTGGTTGGTGGAGCCGGGGACTCCCTTGGCATCGGTTCGCAATGAGCCGGCTGAGGTGAAAGGAGTCGCGGAGAGTCTTGCGGAGCTGCGGGGGATGGACGTGGCTGATGTCATTCGCCAGACCGGGGCCACGGCACGACGAGTCTTGCCAAGGCTGGATGCGTTTTTGTCTAGCCAGGGGTATTAGGCTGGGGGCAGGCTTTTTGATGTTGCCAGAACTGCTTTTTCACTGGGCTTTCACTCCTGGTTTATCTGTCAGGTAAGAGGCGCGTTTTGCCTATCGGTACAAGCCGATATGAGCAAAGTGTCCTTGTTTCGACCCTTTGAGGCACGCCTGAACTCTACGCTATAGATTTGCGTGGAGATCACGATGGCAGGGCAGAGCACATGACAGGGCGTGCGTGTTTAGCCGCTTTTGTGGCCGCAGCCACATTCACCCATTTCCTGAAGCCTTCGTATCTGGCCTTGCCTGTTTGGCCGTGGCTGGGTGCTGTGGTTGTGAGCATCTTGCTGGCGCAGCGTTTTTCTTTTGCTTATGTTCTGGTCTTTGCCTGCTTGGGAGCCAGCTACAGCATTTGGCATATACAGGGCCGGCTGGCTCAATCCGTCCCGGTCACTGACATCAATAAAGTCAGTCGGGTAGAGCTGGAAATCCAGTCCTTGGTACAGGCAGGGCCGAATTACAGACAGTTTCAGGCACGCGTCCTGAACTCCCAGCCGCCCGGTTTGCCCGAGCAGATTCTGGTTCGCTGGAATGCGGCTCAAGGCCATCGCTCCTTGTACCGTGAGCCGTCTGTACAAAGCTTCCCCGAGCTGATGCCCGGTCAGCGCTGGCGCATGTCTTTATTGATGCGTCCACCTCAAGGAGCCCGTAACCCTCATGGCTTTGACGCAGAACGTCATGCCATGACTCAAGGCTGGCGGGCTGTGGGCAGTGTGCGGGGTCAGCCACAACGATTGGACTTCGATCCGGCGCAGTCCTGGTTCACATGGACGGAGCGTCTACGCCATCCTTTGCGCAACGTCCTGATGCCCTACGTACAAGAACAACGCTGGGGCGGGGTGATGCTGGCTTTGTCTTTGGGAGATCAGGCCAGTATCGCGGCACCGGATTGGCTGATCTTTAACCGCAGTGGCCTGACGCACTTGGTGTCGATAAGCGGCACGCACGTTACGTTCCTGGCCGTGTTGTTGGCTGCCTTAGTGTCCTGGTGTTGGCGACGTGTTCGTTGGGGGCGCTGGGTATTGGCCGAACAAGTTCCTGCTCAGGTTGCTGCGACCTGGGTAGGTATTGCCGGGGCGGGTGCTTACTGCGTCATCGCAGGCTGGGGTGTTCCTGCCCAGCGTACTTTTTTGATGTTGCTGGTGCTGGGTGTCTGCCGTATTCGGGGTTTACATTTGGGAGCCAGCCGGACTTTGCTGATTGCAGCTCTGTTTGTGGTTTTGCATGATCCATGGGCGGGGCTGACCACCGGCTTTTATCTATCTTTCGCCGCCGTTTCGGTCTTGTTCGCGTTTGGCGCTTTGATGGGGCAGGTGCCGCAGCCAGGCTCCTGGTGGCAGCGCTGGGGGCGGCGGATCTGGTTTGCGACTCAGTTGCAGGTGCTGATTACCTTGGCCTTGTTGCCCGCACTGGCCCCCTTGTTCCATGAAATATCCTTGGCCTCCTTGCCCGCGAATGCGTATGCCATCACCTTGATCGGCTCAGTTGTGACGCCGCTGGTGCTGCTCTTGTTGATTTTGGCGGCGCTACAGGCTCCGCCAAGCTGGTGCGAGTCTGTCGCCAATCTTGCTCATGCTGTATTGGATTTCACCATGCAGCCTACGATCTGGCTGGCGGAGCGCAGCCTTGCCAGTGTGCCAGTGCCTGCCCAGCACTGGGCTTGGACAGTTCTGGCTTTGCTGGGGGTACTGCTATTACTTTTGCCCAAAGGCTTTGTGTCCCGCTTGAGCGGCCTGTCTCTGTTGGTGCCCGCCTTGGCTTTGCGACCTTCTTTATTGCAGGAAGGGGACTGGGACTTGTTTGCCCTGGATATAGGCCAGGGCAGTGCGGTGGTGCTGCGTACACGCAGTCAGGTGTTGCTGTTTGACGTGGGAAACCGCTACGGCCCTGATTCCGATGAAGGCAAACGCAGCATTGCCCCCTGGTTGAAAGCCAAGGGAATAGGGCGGATCGATACCTTGGTGTTGTCTCATGCCGATATGGACCATGTGGGCGGGACGCGCAGCGTATTGCAGGCGGTACCGGTTAGCCGCTCCTATAGCAGCTTTGATCTGGACGCGCATCTGAATCGGGAGGAGCGTTTGCTGGCTGTGCCTGCTGGCTCCACTGTTCGCCCGGAGCAGGCCCTGCGCTGTGAGCAGGATGTGCACTGGGAGGTAGACGGCGTACGTTTCCGGTTCTGGTGGCCCCCTGCGGATGAAGCCAGATTCAAGGCCGCCTATGGCAGTGAGGAAGATAAGAATGCCATCAGCTGTGTGCTGGAAATTCGAGGTGCCCGACACAGCGCCTTGCTTTTGGGCGATGCCGGTGTGGCGCAGGAGCAAGCCCTTGTGGCGGCGGGTTTGGGGCCTGTTGATGTCGTTGTAGTCGGGCATCACGGTTCCCGGACCTCCTCGGGGGCGCATTTTGTGAAACACATGCAAGCGGGGTTGGCGATTGCTCAACTAGGATGGTGGAATCGCTTTGGGCATCCACATGCGCAGGTGCAAACGCGTTGGGAACGCTCCGGCGCTTTATTCCTGCGTACCGATCATTGGGGCGCTTTGACTGTGGAGTCGCGTCCTTCGGCCCTGTATTACTTTGGCGAGCGTGATCGTCACGCCCGCTACTGGCAGTCCCCAGCACCGCCCTGACGGCAGGACAGAAACGGCATAGTAAAGCCCTCGGGCTGGGCTACAATAGTCCTTTATCTGTCAAATTCTGGTCTGAGCGTTCATGACAACTGATCTTCAGGAGCCGCGCCTTAATTGGGTTATGTGTGCCAGTGCCTCCGGTACGCACCGCATGGCGTACTGGGAGTGGGGCGATCCCGGTAACGATCAGGTCTTGATGTGCGTGCATGGTTTGACACGTACTGGCCGGGATTTTGATCAATTGGCTCAGCGCCTGTCCGAACGCTACCGTGTGGTAGCCCCCGATGTTGTGGGACGTGGCCGCTCTGATTGGCTGATTGATCCAGCCGCTTACGCCATTCCTCAATACGTTGCCGACATGTTGGTATTGATTGCCCGATTGCAGCCGGCACGGCTGGATTGGGTGGGTACATCCATGGGCGGTTTGATTGCCTTGGGTTTGCAAGGCGCGCAAGCCATGTCAGCCTTGCTGCGTCCGGCTCGCCCCGGACCAGGTCTGGGTGTCGAGCCCTTGCAACTGCCTTTGGGTCGAGTCGTTCTGAACGATGTAGGCCCGGCGCTGGATATGACAGGGCTGCAACGCATCAGTGAATACGTTGGGCAGTCCGTGCTGTTTGATACCTTCGAGCAGGCGGTGGAGTATGTACGTTCCGTCTCGGCTTCCTTCGGAGAGCATTCCGCTGAAGAATGGGCCGATATGTCCCGCCACGTCTTTGTGGAACATGAAGGTAAATGGCGTCGCCATTACGATTTGCGCTTGTCGCAAGCCTTTGCTCAGCAAGCGGATGTGGACTTGCAAGCGGCACAGGCCTTGTTGTGGGGCGCCTATGAGGGTTTGCCGGATAAGGTGCTGATCGTGCGCGGTCAAGAGTCCGATCTCTTGAAGCCAGAAGCGGCCCAGGAAATGTTGCAACGCAATCCCAATTCGCAACTGGTGACTATTCCCAATGTGGGACATGCGCCCATGCTGCGCAATGCCGAGCAAATCGACCACATCGACTACTTTCTAGCTGGATAGCCCCTTATGAGTGTTCAGGCCCGCTTGCCCGTTGATTTGCATTGCCATTCCATCTATTCAGATGGTGTGCTCAGCCCCGCGGAACTCGCCGCGCGTGCGCATGCTAACGGTGTGAAACTGTGGGCCCTGACGGATCATGACGAAATTGGTGGCTTGAAATTGGCCCGGCACTATGCCGAGGATCTGGGCATACGCTTTGTGGACGGGGTAGAAATCTCCGTCACTTGGGCGAATAAGACTATCCACATTGTGGGCCTGGGCGTGGACCCGAACCATCCTGCCTTGCAAAAGGCGCTGCATGATGTGCGTGCTGGCCGCGAGCAGCGCGCCCGTCAAATGGGTGACCGCTTGGAAAAACTGGGCTTTCCCAATGCCTATGAAGGTGCAGTTCCATTTGCTGCCAATCCTGAACTGATCAGCCGCACGCACTTTGCGCGGTTTCTGGTGCAGCAAGGTTACTGCGTTGATATGAATGAGGCCTTTCGCCGCTACTTGGCGGATGGCAAGCCTGCTGCCGTGGAAACCGTCTGGGCCAGCCTGGAAGAGGCGGTGGGCTGGATACGTGAATCCGGCGGCAAGGCCATTATTGCCCACCCCGGACGTTATGAATTGGATGGCACCCGCAGCCATGCCTTGTACACCCAGTTTCTGGAACTGGGTGGCGTAGGTATTGAAGTGCTGACAGGCAGTCATACTCCGCAGGAATACAGCGTGTATACCCAGGTAGCACGCAGCTATGGTTTTGAAGTGTCCTGTGGTTCGGATTTTCATGGTCCCAGCGAAGGGCGTGTTGATTTAGGCGGTTTACCGCCTTTGCCCTCTGGATTGAAACCCGTTTGGCAGGAGTGGCTCTAGCAGGAGCCTTGAAAACGATGAATAAAGCCTTTGTGAAAGAGTCCGATCAGGACGATGACGACGATCTGGACGCCCCGGCCAGTGCGCTACCCAGTGGGACCAAGAATTACATGACGGTCCTGGGGTATCGCCGTTTGCGTGGCGAACTGAGCCATTTGATGAACAAGGAACGTCCCGAGGTGGTGCAGATCGTCTCCTGGGCGGCATCCAATGGTGATCGCTCCGAGAACGGCGATTATCTGTACGGTAAAAAACGCCTGCGGGAAATCGACCGCCGTATCCGCTTCCTGACCAAGCGTCTGGAAATTGCCGAAGTGGTCGATCCCGGCTTGCAGCCCAATCCCGATCAGGTGTTCTTTGGTGCAACCGTTGTTTATAGCGACAGCCAGGGTGAAGAGTTCACCATCACCATTGTGGGCGTGGACGAGGCCGAGCCTTTGCAGGGCCGTATCAGCTGGATTTCGCCGGTGGCCCGGGCCCTGATCAAGGCGCGTGAAGGCGACACCGTGGTGCTGCGCACCCCCGCCGGCAAGGAAGAGCTGGATATTCTGGAAGTGTCCTATCCTGAACCCGCACCAGCTCCTGATCTGGATGGAGACAGCCCGATTTGAACGCCGTACCGGGTCCGTATTGGAGATTACGGGGCGCCAATCGCTCCGGCCCCTCAAGACGTCTTGTCGAGCTTGCCGGGTTTGCTGTGTCTCCAGCCCCGCTTGTTGCGGCCCCGTTGTTTGAACTGAATTTTCCCTTTTTGTGCACGCCATTTACCGATGTGACCTCTTGTGTCGCTTCCGGTTAAAATGGCGTGTTTTCTATTTCTCCCACCTTTTTTGCCCCTCCCGTATCGTGAGCCAAATCCTGTACTTTCCCGGTTCGTCCGTGCTCTCCGCATTTCGTCGTGAGCGTTTGCTAGAGCGTGTCGAGCAGCGTCAACTGCCTGTTGCCGACATTCTTGCCTTGCACGAATACTATGTCTGGACTGAAGAGTCCGGCCTGGATGCCAGTGCGCGTCAGCACCTCAGCGACCTGCTGGACGATGGTCTGCCTGCGCTGGACCCTCAGCCGCCTAAAGGCGCCTTGGTTCTGCGTGTCATTCCTCGTTTGGGTACCGTGTCGCCCTGGGCCAGTAAAGCGACTGACATCGCTCATAACTGTGGCTTGCAAGCGGTACGTCGTATCGAGCGTGGCGTGCGTTACATCATCACCCCCAAGCGTGGCTTGCTGGGTGCCAAGGAACTGGATCAGGCTCAGCTGGAGCAACTGGCTGCCTTGCTGCACGACCGCATGACCGAAACTGTTGTTGGTTTGGAGTTTGACGGTCAGGCGCTGTTCACCCAACTGGAAGGCAAGCCCATCCAGACCGTGGATGTTCTGGGCGGTGGCGTGGCGACCTTGAAGCAGGCCAACGAGGAAATGGGTCTGGCGCTGTCCGAGGACGAAATTGAATACCTGATGGATGCCTTCACGCGTCTGGGTCGTAACCCGCACGATGTGGAATTGATGATGTTCGCGCAAGCCAATAGCGAACACTGTCGTCACAAGATTTTTAACGCACAGTGGGTAATTGACGGTCAAAACCAGGGCAAGACCTTGTTTGGCATGATTCGCGAAACCCACGCGGCTCAACCTGAAAACACTGTGGTGGCTTATGCGGATAACGCCGCCATCATGACGGGCGGCCCCGCTACTCTGTTCCATGCCGGTATTGATGATCAGGCCAACGAGCCTGTGTATCAGCGCCACGAAGCACTGGTTCACACCTTGATGAAGGTGGAAACTCATAACCACCCAACTGCAATTGCTCCTTTCCCCGGTGCATCTACCGGTGCCGGTGGCGAGATTCGCGACGAAGGCGCAACAGGCCGTGGTTCCAAGCCCAAAGCGGGTTTGACCGGTTTTACCGTGTCCAATCTGTGCTTCCCTGAGCAAATGGAACCCTGGGAAAAAGACTCCCACGGTATTCCTGACCGTATCGCCAGCCCCCTGGACATCATGATTGAAGGCCCGATTGGTGGTGCTGCCTTCAATAACGAATTTGGTCGTCCCAACCTGCTGGGTTACTTCCGTACTTTTGAACAAACGGCTGGCGATCAGCGCTGGGGCTACCACAAGCCCATCATGATTGCCGGTGGTCTGGGTTCGATTGACGATCGCCTGACTCACAAAGATCCTCTGCCAGTGGGCGCCTTGCTGATTCAGCTGGGTGGTCCTGGTATGCGTATTGGTATGGGTGGTGGTGCTGCGTCCAGTATGGGCGTGGGGGCCAACCGCGCCGAACTGGACTTTGACTCCGTGCAGCGTGGTAACCCGGAGATGGAACGCCGTGCCCAGGAAGTGATCGACCGCTGCTGGCAGCAGGGCGAGAATAACCCCATTATTGCCATCCACGACGTGGGGGCGGGTGGTCTATCCAACGCATTCCCGGAACTGGTGAACGATGCCGAGCGTGGCGCTATTTTTGAACTGACTCGCGTTCCTCTGGAAGAGTCGGGTCTGTCGCCTGCTGAAATCTGGTCCAACGAATCCCAGGAGCGTTACGTCCTGGCCATTTTGCCCAAGGATCTGCCGCGTTTTGAGCGCATTGCTCAGCGCGAGCGCTGCCCCTTTGCCGTCGTGGGTGTGGCGACTGAAGAGCGCCAATTGCGCGTGACTTTCGGCGAAGGCCTGCCTGGCGTGGACGAAGTGCACACCCCCAAGAGCATCGAGGAGCGTCCTGTTGACGTGCCTATGGATGTGATTCTGGGTAAAGCCCCCCGCATGGAACGCGACGTCAAGCGTCTGGACGGCGTGGCCGAACCGCTGGACCTGACCGTTATTCCGTTGACCGAAGCCATGCATCGGGTGCTGCGTCACCCCACCGTGGCCAACAAGACTTTCCTGATCAGCATTGGTGACCGTAGCGTGGGTGGCCTGTGCAGTCGCGATCAGATGGTTGGCCCATGGCAAGTGCCTGTGGCCGACTGCGCCGTGACCCTGGCTGACTTTGAAGGCGTACGTGGCGAAGCCATGTCCATGGGCGAGCGTAGCCCTAGCGCCATGATCGACGCTGCTGCCTCCGGCCGTATGGCTGTGGCTGAAGCCCTGACCAACCTGGTCGCCAGCGATGTGCGTGACCTGAAAGACGTCAAATTGTCCGCCAACTGGATGGCCGCTTGCGGCGTGGATGGCCAGGACGCTGCCTTGTTCGACACGGTTCAGGCTGTTAGCCAGTGGTGCCAGAGCCTGGGCCTGTCCATTCCGGTGGGCAAGGACTCCCTGTCCATGCGTACCAGCTGGGAGCAGGACGGTGAGTCCCGTCAGGTGATTTCGCCAGTTTCCCTGGTGGTGACCGCTTTTGCTCAAGTGGCGGATGTGCGCCGCACCTTGACCCCCCAACTGCAAACCAATGTGGGCGATACCGCTCTGGTCTTGATTGATCTGGGGCAGGGCAAACAGCGTATGGGCGCTTCTGTGTTGGCTCACGCTTTCAATCAGGTTGGCCAGTCCGTGCCCGATATGCAGGACGCCGAAGCCATGCTGGCTTTTGTGAAGGTGATTCGCCAATTGGCCGACCAGGATCTGATCCTGGCCTACCACGACCGTTCCGACGGTGGTCTGGCCGCGACCGTGGCCGAGATGGCCTTTGCCGGTCACACCGGCGTGTCCGTGAACCTGGACATGCTGACCATCGACCCTCATGCTGCCGATTGGGGCGATTACAAGATTCGTGCCGAACAGGTTTCCGTGCAGCGTGATGAAATCACCTTGCGCGCCTTGTTCAACGAAGAGGCTGGTGCTGTTATCCAGGTGCCATTGGCCCAGCGTGATCAGGTCATGCAAACTCTGCGTGAAGCAGGTTTGTCGGCTCACTCCCATGTGATTGGTAGTCTGAACAAGACTGATCAGGTCGAGTTCTATCGTGATGGTGCTTGCATTTACCAAGCCCCTCGTGTGGAACTGGCGCAACAGTGGAGTGAAGTTAGCCGCCGCATCATGGAGCGTCGCGATAACCCCGCTTGCGCACAGGCTGAATTCGATCGCTGGGAAGACGTGCAAGACCCAGGCATCTCGCCGCGTGTCATGTTCAACCCGCAAGAAGATATTGCTGCTCCCTTCATCGCTACCGGCAAACGCCCACGCGTTGCCATCTTGCGCGAACAGGGTTGCAACAGCCAGGTCGAAATGGCCTGGGCCTTTGACACGGCCGGTTTCGAAGCCGTTGACGTACACATGACCGACTTGCTGTCGGGCCGCGCATCGCTGGAAGGTATGCAGGGCATGGTGGCTGTGGGTGGTTTCAGCTACGGTGACGTTCTGGGCGCTGGTGAAGGCTGGGCCAAGACCATTCGTTTCAACAACCAGTTGTCGGATCAGTTTGCTGCTTTCTTCGGCCGCAGCGACACCTTCGGTCTGGGTATTTGTAATGGTTGCCAGATGATGGCCGCTCTGGCTCCCATGATTCCAGGTGCAGAATTCTGGCCACGCTTTACCCGTAACCAGTCGGAAAAATACGAAGCTCGTTTCTCCAGTGTGGAAATTGCCTCTTCGCCATCCTTGTTCTTCAAGGGCATGGAAGGAACGCGCCTGCCAGTAGCCGTGGCTCACGGTGAAGGCTTTGCCAACTTCCAGCGTCAAGGCGATGCGTCCAAGGTCGCCGCTGCGGTTCACTTTGTGGATCATCGCGGTCAGCGCACCGAACAGTATCCGCTGAACCCCAACGGCAGCCCTTACGGTTTGACCGGCGTAACCACGGCAGATGGCCGCTTCACCATCATGATGCCTCACCCGGAACGCGTGACTCGTAACGTCATGATGTCCTGGACGCCAGAGCAGTGGGGCGCCGCCGATCAGGGTGCTGATCAGATGGCAAATGGTGGATTTACTCCCTGGATGCGGATGTTTCGCAACGCTCGGGTCTGGATTGCGTAATTGCTTACGCGTATAATCGATTTTTGGACGGAGTTATAAAAGCATGCGTCTCATCAAGAAAGCACTGACCTTCGACGATGTGTTGTTGGTTCCCGCTTACTCCGAGGTTCTGCCTCGCGATACATCCTTGCTCACCCGCTTTACGCGGGACATCACCCTGAATATCCCGCTGGTTTCGGCTGCCATGGACACGGTAACCGAAGCGCGTCTGGCTATTGCCATGGCACAGGAAGGCGGTATCGGGATCATCCACAAGAACCTGACGGCAGATGCTCAAGCACGTGAAGTTGCACGTGTGAAGCGTCACGAGTTCGGTATTGTGATTGATCCGGTTACGGTTACGCCCACCATGAAGGTGCGCGATGCCATCAACCTGCAGCGTCAACACGGTATTTCCGGTCTGCCTGTGGTTGAAGCCGGCAAGCTGGTGGGTATTGTTACCAACCGCGATCTGCGCTTTGAAGACCGCCTGGATTTGCCTTTGCGTGATGTCATGACGCCTCAAGAGCGTCTGATCACCATGCACGAAGGCGCCACGCTGGACGAAGCTCAGGCCCTGATGCACCGCCACCGTCTGGAGCGCGTGCTGATCGTTAACGATCAGTTCCAGCTGCGTGGTCTGGCAACGGTTAAGGATATTGTCAAAAACACCGAGCACCCTCTGGCCAGCAAAGACAGCCACGGTCAATTGCGCGTTGGCGCTGCGGTCGGTGTGGGTGATGGTACTGAAGAGCGTGTCGAGAAACTGGCCGCAGCCGGTGTGGACGTGGTGGTGGTGGACACTGCCCACGGTCACTCCCGTGGTGTTATCGAGCGCGTTCGCTGGGTCAAGAAAAATTTCCCTCGCATTCAGGTTATTGGTGGCAACATTGCTACCGCTGATGCCGCTCGCGCTCTGGTCGAGGCCGGTGCAGATTGTGTCAAGGTCGGTATTGGCCCTGGCTCTATTTGTACGACTCGTATCGTAGCCGGTGTGGGTGTACCTCAAATTACAGCGATCGCTGACGTTGCCAAGGCATTGGAAGGTACAGGCGTACCTTTGATCGCTGACGGCGGTATCCGCTTCTCCGGCGATGTGTCCAAGGCTTTGGCCGCTGGCGCTTCCGCTTGCATGATGGGCGGTATGTTTGCTGGTACCGAAGAATCTCCTGGTGAAGTGGTGCTGTTCCAGGGCCGTTCGTACAAGTCCTACCGCGGTATGGGTAGCTTGGGCGCCATGGTCGATGGTTCGGCTGATCGCTACTTCCAGGATCCTTCGAACAACGCTGACAAGCTGGTTCCAGAAGGTATTGAAGGCCGCGTGCCTTACAAGGGCAGTGTGATTGCCATTATTTACCAATTGGTTGGCGGCATCCGTGCTTCCATGGGCTACTGCGGTTGCAAATCCATCGAGGAATTGCATGCCAAGGCCGAGTTCGTGGAAATTACGGCTGCGGGTGTACGTGAGTCTCACGTGCATGACGTACAGATCACCAAGGAAGCGCCGAACTACCGCGCTGACTGATCTTAGCCAGTCTCTTGCATGCCAGAAACCGCCAGCCTTTGGGTTGGCGGTTTTTTTTGTGTATCGCCTTTGTGTTGTGGGGTAGGGGGTAGTCTCAGGATAGACGCCTCTTGCGGCCTGAGTGGGGGCGTGGGGTGGACCGCTTGCCGGTGCTGCGCACCGGTGCCCTTGGCGGTGTCGAGATACGGGCGCACTCTGAACTCACCCGGTGATTGGTCCCCCGGACCAATCACAAGCGTCGGGTTCAAACAGCAGAGTGCTTGCATCCCGTATCCCGACACCGCCCGCGGCAAGCAGTCTGACTCGCCCCACGCCCCCACTCAGGCCGCAAGAGGCTGGAGGGTAGGAACGGTTCATTGCTGAACCATTCCCCCCTAAGAACCGGACTTGCGACTTTCACCGCATCCGGCTCAAGCACAACACATCCAGCAGACATAGCTTCGGATTATATATCCGATCGCCC
>NZ_JAHKKC010000031.1:0-38574 GCF_020496585.1 Alcaligenes sp. 13f | reverse complement strand
GCGTTGCAAGCTGCGGCCGCCCGATACCCAGGTTTTCCAGGCCAACCAGAATTTGCGAATGGGTGTCAGCGAAATGCGTTGTTCCAGTACATGCCAACGATCATTGGCAATTTCCACCAGCAGGGCATGGTAGATGGCGGCCATCAACAGGCCTGGGCGTTGTGCCCGGCGATCCACAGCGGGCAGGGCGCGCATGGCCTGGCGGTACAAGTCCTGAGCGCGTTCGGTTTGAAAGGCCATCAGAGCCTCGAAGCGCTCCGAATGCTGCTGATCCAGGATCTCGTGAGGTGACACGCCGAACTTGTCCAGATCTTCCTGGGGCAGGTAGATGCGGCCACGACGAGCGTCATCGCCCACATCACGGATGATATTAGTCAACTGAAAAGCCAGGCCCAGTTTTTGGGCATAATCGCTGGTCTGTTCCTGGGTTTGGCCAAAAATACGCGCCGACAGCAGTCCCACCACGCTGGCGGCGTGCCAACAGTAGCGTTCCAGCTCGCTCCAGCTTTGGTAGCGCACCTGGTCCAGATCCATTTCCATGCCGTCAATCACGGCCAGCAGTTCGTCCTGAGGCAGGTCGAACGCTTTGATATGGGGCGCCAGAGCCTGCATGACCGGGTGATGGGCACGGCCTTCGTACAGATCGGCCACTTGCGTGCGCCACCAGACCAGCTTCATGCGGGCAACCGATTCCTCGTGAACCTCGTCCACCACGTCGTCCACCTCGCGGCAAAACGCGTACAGCGCCGTGATGGCACGGCGGCGTTCAGGCGGCAGAAACAAAAAGGCGTAGTAAAAACTGGAGCCGCTTTGGGCTGCCTTGTTCTGACAATACTCGTCTGGGCTCATGGACGTTCAGGGTCGGTAAGGGGTACGGCTCAAGCCGCGGGTAATCAGGCGTAGCCAGTCCAGGCGGGACAGGGTGGGACGATGGCTGAAGACATCAAACTTTACCGCTTCCAGGCGTTCCAGAATACGCAGGCCGCCCAATACCATCATTTTCAGTTCCAGGCTGATGCGCCCGGACAGATAGCTGGACAGCAGCAGCCCGGCTTGCAGGCGTTGACGGGCATCGGTAACCAGCAACTGCATCATTTCCTGCCAGCGGGCATCGGCCTCGGGCTGACGCAGCAGCTGGGTACGGGCCTGGATGTAATCATCATCCAGATCATATTGGGCCAGCAGGTCTTGCGGGATATAGACACGGTTCTTGTGCCAGTCCAGTGCCACGTCCTGCCAGAAATTAACCAGTTGCAGCCCGGTACAGGTGGAGTCGGCCATCTCGATCAGCTCCGGGCTGTGGGCTTGATACAGATGCAGCATCAAACGGCCGACCGGATTGGCCGAGCGGGTACAGTAATCCAGCACCTGGGCCATATCGCTGTAGCGATGAGTGGTGACATCCTGGCGAAACGCAGACAGCAGGTCCAGAAAAGGCTTGAGCGGCAACTGGAAGTTACGGGTGCTGCTGGCCAGAGGGACAAAAATTTCACTGTGCGGGGTATCGGCCAGGACGGGCTGGTGATACTGCAGTTGTTCTATTCCGGCTTCGAACTGCGCCAGCAGTTCCAGGCGCTCGGCAGCGCTTAAATCGCCTTCATCAGCAATGTCGTCGGCGCTGCGGGCAAAACGATAAATATCGGTGACCGGTCGGCGTAGCCGACGAGGTAGCAGCACAGAGGCGACAGGGAAGTTTTCATAGTGCTCGATAGACATAGTCCGCCAGTATACGGCTTTCGTTTCCACTAGGGCTGGTTTAGACTTTCGTATTGCTTCGGGGAGAACCATGCCACGTCCTATCTCGGCCACCATTCATATTGCGTCACTGCGTCACAATCTCGATATGGTTATTCAGAGCCTGAATAACGCCACGGCTCCATCCGGCGTAAAACGGCCCCATATCTGGGCCGTCATGAAGGCCAATGCTTACGGTCATGACATCGAAAATGCAGTGCGGGCATTCAGTGCCGCCGAAGGCATGGCGATGCTGGACCTGAAAGAAGCCATACGTTGTCGGGCTGCCGGTTGGACCGGCCCCATCATGTTGCTGGAAGGTTTTTTCCAGCCTGAAGATCTGGATGTGCTGGCCGAGTTTGGCCTGACCACTGTCATTCATTGCCACGAGCAGCTCAAGATGCTGGAGCAGTGGAAGGGCGGGGTGGCCTTGAATGCCATGGTCAAGCTCAATAGCGGCATGAACCGTCTGGGTTTCAGCGTGGACGATTACCCCGCCGCCTTCGAGCGCGCTCAGCGTCTGCAAAAGGCAGGCAAGCTGGGAACCGTGGGGCGCATGACGCACTTTGCGCGCGCTGACGACAATATCGACGCCACGCTGGAGCAGATTCGCTGCTTTAACCGGATCACCGACGGCTTGCCGGGCCCGGTCAGTGTGTGTAATTCAGCGGCAACACTAAGCCCTGACCTGGGTGCATACATGCCCTCCGGTCCGGATCACTGGGTACGGCCCGGTATTTGTCTGTACGGCAGCTCTCCTTTTGCGGACATCAGCGCCGAGGACTTCGGCCTGCAGCCTGGTATGACTCTGGCCGCAGAGCTGATCAGCGTGCGCGGCGTCAAGCAGGGCGAGGGCATTGGCTACGGCCATACGTACATTGCCGAGCAGGCCATGCGTATTGGCGTGGTGGCTTGTGGCTATGCCGATGGTTACCCGCGTCACGCGGGAACTGGCACCCCGATTACTGTGAACGGTGTGCGCACTCGTTTGCTCGGTCGTGTGTCCATGGACATGCTGGCAGTCGACCTGACCCCGGTGCCCGCCGCCGGTGTAGGCAGTCAGGCGGTGTTGTTCGGTCAAGGCGGGCCCAGTGTGGATGAGGTTGCTGCGGCAGCCGGAACCCTGGGCTACGAATTGATTTGCGCGGTCGCCCCACGCGTGCCGCGCGTCATCCAGGATTAACACCAACAAGGCATAGCCATGAAAAATAAATGTGTACTCGTTACCGGCGCTACCAAAGGAATCGGCTGGGCAATCAGCCAAAGGCTGGCTGATGCCGGGGCCCACGTTGTGGGTCTGGCCCGCCACACCGAAAGCATTGATTTCCCCGGATATCTGTACTCCTGCGATTTGAGCAATGCAGGCGAAACCGAGGAAATGCTGCGCGTTATCCGCGAAAAATATCCCGTTGATGCGGTAGTGAACAACGTAGGTATGGTCGCGCCCGAACCGATTGGTCAGGTGGACCTGGGCAATCTTTATCAGGTGTTTGACCTGAATGTACGTGTGGCGGTGCAAGTGGCCCAGGCTTTCATCCCTTCGATGAAAGCGCGCAAGGAAGGCCGCATCGTCAATATTTGCAGTCGTGTTGTGCACGGCGGTTCCGATCGCACCAGCTATGCCGCGGCCAAAAGTGCCTTGCTGGGTTGTACCCGCACCTGGGCCTTGGAATTGGCTCCTTACGGCATTACCGTCAATGCGGTCTCTCCTGGTCCGATCGAAACCGAATTGTTCCGTGCCAATCATCCCGTCGGCAGCGAAGCCGAACAGCGCAGCCTGTCCTCCATTCCTTTGGGACGTTTTGGGCAGGCGGCCGAAGTGGCTGCTGCGGTTACCTTCTTGCTAAGCGATGAAGCCGCTTATATCACCGGCCAGAACCTGGGCGTGGATGGCGGTGGCAGCTTGGCCGGACGTTAAGGAATTTCTATGGCCACCAGTACTCGTGCGGCCCGCAAGGCCAAAGTTGTATTTGTTTGCACGGAGTGCGGGGCAGATACACCCAAGTGGGCAGGCAAATGCCCGGCCTGCGGGGCTTGGAACAGCTTGCAGGAAACGGTAGAGACACCGGCTGCGGCCAGTGCGCATCGTTTTGCTTCCCTGGCTGGCTCCAGCCCGGTCCAAAGTCTTTCCGATGTGCAGGCACGGGAACTGCCGCGTGTGCCCACAGGCATAGGCGAGTTCGATCGTGTCCTGGGCGGTGGCCTGGTGGAAGGCGGCGTGATCCTGATCGGGGGCGATCCCGGTGTCGGTAAATCCACGCTGCTGCTGCAAGCCATGGCAGCCTTGGCCCAGCAAACCAAAGTTCTGTATGTGACGGGCGAGGAATCCGCCGAGCAGGTCGCCTTGCGTGCTCGCCGTTTGGGCGTGCCTACCGAGGGTGTGGATCTGCTGGCTGAAATTCGTCTGGAATCCATCAGCCAGGCCTTGCAGTCGCACCAGCCTAGCGTGGTGGTGATCGACTCGATTCAAACCCTGTATTCCGATCAGCTCAGTGCGGCCCCAGGCTCGGTATCGCAGGTGCGTGAATGTGCGGCGCAGCTCACCCGTCTGGCCAAGCAAAGCGGTACTTCCATGATTTTTATCGGTCACGTCACCAAAGACGGGACCTTGGCTGGTCCGCGTGTGCTGGAGCACATTGTGGATACGGTGCTGTATTTCGAGGGGGATACCCATTCCTCCTTCCGCATGGTGCGCGCGTTCAAGAACCGCTTTGGCGCGGTAAATGAATTGGGCGTGTTTGCTATGACGGAAAAAGGCTTGAAAGGAGTCAGCAATCCTTCGGCCCTGTTCTTGTCCCAGCATTCCCAGTCAGTAGCCGGTTCCTGCGTCATGGCCACCCAGGAAGGCACACGGCCTTTGCTGGTGGAAATTCAGGCTTTGGTGGACTCGGCCCATGTACCCAATCCGCGTCGCCTGTCTGTGGGGCTGGAAAGCTCCCGTCTGGCCATGCTGCTGGCGGTGATGCATCGTCATGCTGGCGTGGTCACTTACGATCAGGACGTGTTCGTGAACGCTGTAGGGGGCGTCAAGATTACCGAGCCAGCCGCTGACTTGGCGGTGTTGCTGGCTATTTTGTCCTCCCTGAATAACCGCCCCTTGCCACGTGGCCTGGTCGTGTTTGGGGAAATCGGCCTGGCCGGTGAAATTCGTCCGGCCCCGCGTGGGCAGGAGCGTTTGCGCGAAGCGGCCAAGTTGGGCTTCAGCATTGCCTTGATTCCCAAGAGCAACGCCCCGCGTCAGGCGATCGAAGGCCTGGAAATCTGGGCGGTAGACCGGGTGGAAGACGCTGTCGACCGTCTGCGTAATCTGTAACCGCCATGATAAGTATTGAATTGATCCTGGCCTGCTTGCTGGGAGGCGCGCTTATTGGCTATACCGGCGGGGTCCTGGGGATCGGTGGCGGCTTGCTGGCTATTCCATTGCTGGGCCTGATTCTGGGTATGGACCAGCAAACCGCTCAAGGTACGGCCCTGATCATGGTGGTGCCTGCGGTGCTGCTGACCGTGCGCCAGTACCATCGTCGCAACCACATTGATTTTCGTCGGGCAGCATTGGGGGCGATCTCCTCCATCATCTTTACCTGGCTGGGCGCACGTCTGGCTCTGGGCATGGATGCGATCTTGCTGCGTCGCATTTACTCGGTATTTGTGATGGCCATTGCCCTGTATTATTTCGACCAGAGTCTGGGTTTTTCCCGGCGGCGTCGTCGCAGTGACAAGCCGCGTCCGGACCCGGAGTCGTTTGGCCAGCTGTGGTATATCGCGGTAGGCATGATGGCGGGCTTGGCCGGAGGCGTGTTTGGTGTGGGCGGTGCGGTGCTGGTGGTGCCGTTCCTGACCAGCCGTATGGGTTATAGCCAGACCGGTGCGCAAGGCTTGGCCCTGTCCATGATTATTCCCGGCACGTTGGTCGCCTTGGCGACGTACGCGTTTCATGGTCAGGCTACCTGGCAGGTCGGCATACCGATGGCGATAGGCAGCCTGCTGCTGGTGCCGTTTGGTGTGCGTCTGGCCTACCGTCTGCCTGAGAATCGCCTGAAGTTTATTTTTGCCTGCATGCTGGTATTGATCATGGCCCTGTTGCTGGTTCGTGCCTGAGGAGCTGCTGTGAGCACCCAATCCGAAACTGTCTATTCTTTGCCCGGCGGCGGTGCCTTGTTGGCACCGGAGCTGGCCAATCAGCTGGATCTGGAGCCTGAGGCCTTGCAGCGCTGGTTCGAGGCCACCTCGTATGGCGACCAGGCCAGCAAGGTGGGACAGGGTGGTCGTCAGGCCGCCTGGTTTGTGAACGGGCCCTTTGGTCAGGCGGTGCTGCGTCACTACCGCCGTGGTGGCCTGGTGGCTCGCTTCAATGAGTCTTCCTACTTGTGGCAAGGGGCATCGCGGACTCGCAGCTGGCGAGAATTTCAGGTGATGTCTTATTTGCACAACAAGGGCTTGGCCGTCCCCAAAGTGCTGGCGGGCGCATGGTGGCAACAGGGTTTTTGGTACCATGCGGCCCTGATAAGCCAGCGTGTGCCCGATGTGCAGCCTTTGACTCTGTGCCTGGACCGTGCCTCCCCCGAAGCGGTGGCACACGAGATTGTCCGCATGCACCAATTCGAGGTTTGGCACGCTGACCTTAACGCCTACAATATTTTGCTGGATGCGAATGACAAAGTCTGGCTGATCGATTTTGACCGTGCACGACAGGGGCCCGTCAGCCCCGCCCAGGCGCTGGGTAATGTGCAACGCCTGAGACGATCTTTGCTCAAAGTGTGTGGGCCGCGTGGCGATCAGTGGTGGCAGCAGATGTTTTCTGCTTACCGTCACCAAACGCAGCGTTAATTACGACTACGGGCTTTAAAAAAGCTTTATCATCTCGCCTTTTGGGTTTTTCGCTTTCGATAGGAAGGGGACTCGTGATGTCTTTTGGGATGAACACACCACAGGTACTCGCCGGCCTGCTGGCCGCTGCTGCCATCATGCCTGTTGCACAGGCACAAAATCAGGTTGTTAACGTCTATAACTGGGCTGAATATACGGCCCCCGATACCTTGTCCGGCTTTCAGAAAGCCACGGGCATTACCGTGCGTTATGACGTTTACGATAATAACGACACCTTGCAAGCCAAGTTGTTGACGGGCAAGTCGGGGTACGACGTGGTGGTTCCCTCCACGCATTACGCAGCGCGTCAGATCGAAGGCGGTTTGTTCCAGAAGCTGGATAAAAATCAGATTCCCAACTGGTCCCATCTGGACCCGGACATCATGGCGCTGCTCTCCGATGTGGACCCCGGCAATGAATACCTGATTCCCTGGGGCTACGGCACCAATGGCCTGGGCTACAACGTCACCAAGGTCAAGGAGATCATGGGCGAGCAGGTGGACCTGGGCAACTGGGACATGCTGTTCAAGCCTGAAAATGCCGAGAAGCTGAAAGGCTGTGGCATTTCCATTCTGGACGAAGCCGCCCAGGTGTTCCCGGCCGTGCTGCACTACATTGGCAAAGACCCCAACAGCAGCAATGAAGCCGATTACCGCGAAGCCCTGGACTTGCTCAAGCAAATCCGTCCTTACGTGCGTCAGTTCAGCTCCTCGGGCTATATCGATGAGCTGGCTGCGGGCGATCTGTGCATGGTCTACGGTTTCTCCGGCGACGTGATGATCTCCGCTGATCGTGCGCGCCAGGCTAAAAAGCCGTACGCCATCGACTACTACATTCCGCAAGGCGGGGCGCCGGTCTGGTTTGACACCATGGCCATTCCCAAGAGCGCGAACAATGTGAAAGAGGCTCACGCCTTCATCAACTACATTGAAACGCCGGAAGTCCATGCCGCCATTACCAACACCATGTTCTACCCGAACGCCAATAAAGATGCGCGCGAGTTCGTGGTCAAGGAAGTAGCTGACAACCCCATGATTTACCCTTCGCCCGAAGTCTCCAAGACTTTGTTCGTCATCAAACCACAGCCACTGAAGGTGCAGCGTCTGCAAACGCGCCTGTGGGCTGAACTCAAGTCTGGACGTTAAGGCATCATGCAAGATATCCGTACCGGAACCTCGCCCTGGATGGATGGCGAGGATGCTTTCGTGCGTGTGGACGAAGTCGTCAAGATTTTTGGTGATACGGTGGCCGTCCAGTCTGTAAGTCTGGACGTCGCCCGTCACGAAATTTTTGCGCTGCTGGGTAGTTCAGGCAGTGGCAAATCCACCTTGCTGCGTATGCTGGCAGGTTTCGAGGAGCCGACTTCCGGTCGGATTTATCTGGACAACGAGGATATTACCGACCTGCCGCCTTACCGGCGGCCGGTCAATATGATGTTCCAGTCCTACGCGCTGTTTCCGCACATGTCGGTTGAGGCCAATGTGGCTTTTGGCTTGAAGCAGGAAGGCGTGCCCCGCAACGAAATCCACGAACGCGTATTTGAAGCCCTGGATCTGGTGCAGATGGCGGGTTTTTCACGCCGCAAACCCAATCAGTTGTCAGGCGGGCAGCAACAGCGTGTCGCTTTGGCGCGTAGCCTGGTCAAGCGTCCCAAGCTGCTCTTGCTGGACGAACCCATGTCCGCATTGGACAAGCAGATTCGTCAGAAAACCCAGATTGAGCTGGTCAAGATTCTGGAGCGTGTGGGAGTGACCTGCATTATGGTGACTCACGACCAGGAAGAGGCCATGACCATGGCCAGCCGACTGGCGGTAATGTCCGATGGGCAGATCATCCAGTCCGGTACGCCTTACGATGTGTACTCCTTCCCGAACTCGCGCTTTGTGGCGGGCTTTATCGGTTCCACCAATTTGTTCACCGGCGTAGTGACGGTGGACGAACCGGACCACGTTCATATCGAGTGCGAGGAGTTAAACCGCCCCTTGTATGTCAGCCACGGGATCAGCGAACCGCTGGGCATGGACGTGTATGTGTCCATTCGTCCCGAGCAGATCAAGGTGAGTCGTGAGTTGCCTTCCGAGGACACCAACTGGGGCCACGGCATTGTGACCCACGTGTCCTGGATGGGGAGCTACACCCGCTACCAGATTCGTCTGGACGCCGGCATGCTGATCGAAGCGCAAATGCCCAGTGGCACCTTGGCCCAGCCAGATGCTCCCGGCGTGGACGAAGAGGTCTACGTGTCCTGGTCCGACGATAGCGCAACGGTACTGAGCACATGAAGAACCTGTCCTGGCGCAAACTGCTGCCTACCAGTCGCACGCTGGTGGTCGCACCCACATTCCTGTGGATGATCCTGTTTCTGCTGGTGCCATTTTTGCTCGTGCTCAAGATCAGTTTTGCCGATCTTGATTTCGGGGTGCCGCCGTATACGCCCTTGGCCCAGTTTGCCGAGGAAAGCATTTCCTTTGTACTGAACCTGCGCGGCTATGTCCTGCTGTTCAGCGACAATCTGTATTTGGCCACCTACGTCAGCTCCTTGAAGATGGCTGCCGTCACCACGATCTTTTGTATCTTGATCGGCTACCCGGTGGCTTACTACATTGCGCGCTCTTCACCCGCCGTGCGTAGTCTGTTGTTGCTGGCGGTGATTCTGCCTTTCTGGACCTCCATGCTGCTGCGTGTCTACGCCTGGGTAGGCATTTTGCGTGGCGATGGCCTGCTCAATCAGGTCTTGCTGTGGATAGGTATTATTGATGCGCCGCTGGAAATCTACCGCACCGATCTGGCCGTCTATATCGGTTTGATCTATGCCTATCTGCCATTTTTCATCCTCCCTTTGTATGCGAATCTGGTAAAGCTGGATATGCGCTTGCTGGAAGCGGCTTACGATCTGGGCGCACGTCCCTGGTCGGCGTTCTGGAATATCACCTTGCCCATGTCCATGTCCGGCGTGATTGCCGGTGCCATGCTGGTGTTTATTCCGGCCGTAGGTGAGTACGTGATTCCGGAAATGCTGGGTGGGGCTGACACCTTGATGATGGGCCGTGTCATGTGGACCGAGTTCTTCAATAATGCGGACTGGCCGATGGCTGCCGCCGTCACTTGCGTGATGGTCCTGCTCTTGATCATTCCCTTGATTTTCTTCCAGTACAGCCAGATGCGACAGATGGAAGCGCAACGGGGAGGCCGCTCATGACCAAGCCTAATCCCTGGCTGCGTGCCATCGTCCTGACGCTGGGCTTTGGTTTTCTGTACATTCCTATTCTGTTCCTGATCGTCTTTTCATTTAATGAATCGGCCATCATGACGTCCTGGTCGGGTTTTTCCTTCCGCTGGTACGAGTCCCTGTTTCAGGATAAAGCGCTGCTCAGTGCTGCCAAGCTGTCTTTCCTGATAGCCGTGCTGACCGCGACCATGGCTACCATTCTGGGCACCTGGGCCGCCTATGTGCTGGCCCGTATGGGACGCTTCAAGGGCTTTGCTCTGTATATCGGTCTGGTCAGTGCACCGCTGGTCATCCCGGAAGTGGTGCTGGGTATTTCCCTGCTGCTGATGTTTGTGGAGCTGAACTCCCTGTTTGGCTGGCCGGAACAGAACGGTATCTTCACTATCTGGATTGGTCACGTGGTGCTGTGCACCGCGTACGCGACCGTGATTCTGCAATCGCGTATGCGTGAGCTGGATCGCTCCCAGGAAGAAGCGGCGCTTGATTTGGGTGCCACCCCCTTGAGGGCGTTTTTCCAGGTGGTCCTGCCCTCGATCGTGCCTGCCTTGATGGCGGCCTGGTTGCTGGCCTTTACCTTGTCGCTGGACGATGTGGTGATCGCCTCCTTCCTGTCCGGTCCGGGCTTTACCACCTTGCCGGTGGAAGTGTTTTCGCGCGTACGCTTGGGTCTCAAGCCCGAGATCAATGCGTTGGCAACCCTGCTGATTTTGGTGATTGGTATTTTTGTTGTAGTCGCCAGCCGCTTGCAGGTACGCCGCGAGCGTCGCGCCTGATTGATAAGGAGTATTGCCGTGTTCACGATGTATGGTTTGAAAAATTGCAGCACCTGCCAAAAGGCGATTGCCTGGTTTGAGCAAAACGGTCTGCCTTTGAACTTTGTGGATTACCGTGAACATCCCTTGGAAGCGGCCCGCCTGCAACAATGGGCGCAGGAGCTGGGTGGCTGGCCCAAGCTGGTCAATCGTGCCTCCATGACCTGGCGTAATCTGCCTGCGGAACGTAAAGAGCCGCAGGACGATGCCCAATGGCTGGCCTTGATTGCTGAATTTCCGGCGCTGGTGCGCCGCCCCTTGCTGATTACGCCCGAGGGCGAGGTCAGCGTGGGTTTCAACGAAGGCAAATTTGCCGCTCGTTTTCTTAAGTAAACCAAGGGGGGCCAAGCCCCCCCATTTTTATATCTGCCATGTACACACAGACCGAACTCAAACAACAGGTGGCTCAGGCTGCGGTTGATTACGTCCTTCCTTTCCTGACCCCGGATTCCATTCTGGGTGTGGGTACGGGTTCCACGGTTGATTTGTTTATTGATGCTCTGGCGGCACACAAACATGCCTTCAAGGCTGCTGCTTCCAGCTCGGAGCGCTCGACCGCTCGCCTGCAAAGTCTGGGTATTGCGGTGCAAGACTTGAACACCATCGAACGCATGGACTGGTATGTGGACGGTGCCGACGAAATCGATGCGGCGTTGAACATGACCAAGGGCGGCGGTGGCGCTTTGACCCGCGAGAAAATCGTGGCTTCGGTCTCGGACAAGTTCCTGTGCATTGTGGACGATTCCAAACTGGTGGATCGCCTGGGTGCGTTCCCCTTGCCGGTGGAAGTCATCCCCATGGCCAAGAATGCCGTGGCTCGCCAATTGCGCGCCTTGGGCGGTAATCCCGTCGAGCGCACGGGCTTTGTCACCGATAACGGTGGCCTGATTCTGGACGTGTCCGGTTTGTCGATTGCAGACCCGGCTGCTCTGGAAGCCCAGATCAACAATATGCCCGGTGTGGTGTGCTGTGGCCTGTTCGCGATTACCCCAGCCAGCGTGGCCTTGATTGCCGGTCAACAGGGTGTGCGCACCCTGCCAGGCGACGGTTTCTGAATTTTAATGTCTCTGTCATAATCGGTGCTTAATCTATGCACGGATTAAGCGCTGGCGCGAGCCATTTTGCTGTTACAGAAGGCCACTATGAACGAACATACCAATAAGCAGTTTCACTCCGATCTGGAGGCCACCCGTTCGCTGTTCTTGCAGATGGGCGGTATTGTTGAATCTATGGTTCGCAGTGCGACCGAAGCCCTGCAAACCGGGGATATGTCGCTGGTCGATCAGGTTCGCGAGCGTGAAAAAGAAATCAACCGCCTGGAGGTGGAGATTGACGAGCGCATCACCAATCTGATCGCCCGTAATCAACCCACCGCCATTGACTTGCGCATGCTGCTGTCCATCTCCAAAATGCTGACCGATATGGAACGCTGCGGGGACGAGGCCGAGCGCATCGCCAAGATGGCTCGCCGTCTGCACGAAGGTACCGCTGGCTACGAGCCCGTGGTGGAACTGCGCCACATGAGCTCCTCAGTCGCTGGCATGATCAACGATGTGCTGGACGCCTTTGCGCGCCAGGATGCCGTACACGCAGCACAGATTGTGCGTAGCGACAAGGAAGTGGATCGTGAGTGGAAGGGTTCGCTGCGTCACATCATCACTTACATGATTGAAGATCCACGCACGATTTCGCACTCCATTGATCTGATCTTTATCGCCCGTGCGCTGGAGCGTATTGGCGACCACGCCAAGAACATGGCTGAACGCGTGATCTACATGGTGCGTGGTGACGACGTGCGTCACACCGGTGTGAAAAACACCGAGCGTACTGCACGTGGTGAACCCTTGCCAGAACCGGAATCCGAAGACAAAGCCTGATTCCGACCCGGGCCTTCTTGCTGCAAGCCTTGCATGACACCATGCAAGGCTTGTTTGCTTTTCAAAAACTAAAGCCGTAGCCTTGGGGGGCTTGGTCAGGATAGAACTGGGTACGTAGCAGTACCGCATCCTGCACCGTAATCAATACTGCTGAGTTCCACCAGGACGGGGTCAGCGTTGGCAAGGCCAGCAGATAGCCCTGCACGCCGTGCGCACCGGACTGGCGCACAAACTCCAGATCAGCCTCGTCCTCGACACCTTCGATGATCACGTAGGGGCTGTAATCGGCGCAGACATTGACCAGATTGCGCAGCAAATGGGCTGGCTGACCGGGGCTGCGTGCCCGCAGCAAGATCGAGCGGTCAATTTTGATAATGTCGGCATGGGTCTGCACCAGAAAGGCCAGGGTGCTATTGCCCGATCCCGTGTCGTCCAGAGCAATCCGTACCCCCAGGTTTTGCAGTTGGGCAATCAGGCGCAGCGCCGTGGGCTTGTGGGCGATGGTGCCGGTTTCCGTCACCTCCAGAATCAGGCGCTGGGCCACATCCGGGCGACTGTCCAGATAGCTGAACAGATCCTGCCACCACAAATCGTCCTGCAGGGAGCCTGCGGAGATATTCACTCCCAGACAAAGACCGGGTTTTGTACTGAGCAGCTCCACCACACTGCCCAAGACACTGCGATCCAGCCGGGACACCAGACCTAGCCGCTCCAGAGCGGCGATGGCCTCGGGTAAAGAGTAATCCGCCGTGCCGCAGTGACGAATCAAGGCTTCTTCATAAAAGTCCTTGTTCTTGTGTTTTTCACCCAGGTGATAGATGGGCTGAAAGGCCAGGGCCAGCAGCCCATTCTGTAAATCATCCAGCATGCGAACTGCCAGACTCATATCGTCCCGGTACGTCTTGGCCCAGACCTTGTGCCAGGCGGCCAGCGTGGCTGGGTGATTATGAGAGCAGGGGTTGGGAGCGGGAGGGTGGAGCTGATTCGTGTCGTACTGACGGCTATCGTAGTGGTAAGCCATCTGGGTGTGCAGGTAGATGCGGTGCTCATCCTGGGTGATGGGGTCACACTCCAGTGCCGCACCCAGCAATTGGGCCAGGGCATTGGGATGGGTACGCTGAAAGCGGTGTTGCTTGCCCAACTGCTTCAAGGCAATCAGGACAAAATCTCCCCGGATAAAGATTTCATTGGCAGTCAGCCCACAGTCCAGCAGCCTTTGCTGCACGGTATCCAGCACAAAAGCATGAAACTGCGGCCCATACAAAGCCTCCAAATAGCTCAGGTTGACCAGCCACAGGCGCAAGTGAGTGGAGTACTGGTCAATCTCGGGTAGGTCTAGGCGGCACATGAACTTCTTTTCCTGTGGGTAAAGCAGTAAGCGGCGGTGCTGTGCAGGGCTCGGCGCAAGGCTGCTCAGACATGGACACGTGATGGGCCGGTGTGGCTTGGGCACTGTATGCGCATCAAGGCCAGCCGTGATTTTGTGCCTTAGGGCTTCAGGTAACTGTAGAA
Organism: Alcaligenes sp. 13f; assembly: GCF_020496585.1. Classification (NCBI taxonomy): domain Bacteria; kingdom Pseudomonadati; phylum Pseudomonadota; class Betaproteobacteria; order Burkholderiales; family Alcaligenaceae; genus Alcaligenes; species Alcaligenes sp. 13f. Next base: position 24,544 of record NZ_JAHKKC010000031.1, on the reverse strand, counting down.
AAATCCCACTTCTTTTGATTTTTGACCAGTCTGAAACTAACTTGTCGCGCAGCGTTTCATTTGATTACGTTTTGGCTGCGTGCTGAAGGTGGGGCTATTTGATAAGAATGCGGGGAAAGGCGGGGGAGTCGGGGGCAAAAATAAAGAAACCCCGGAGCACGATGGTAATGCTCCGGGGTTTGGGTGCGTGTCCTGAATCGGGACTTAAGCGGAAGGGGCGGTAAAACCGTCGGCTTCCACGTCCTTGTCTTCAAACAGATATTGCTCCATCTGTTCTTTCAAATACGTGCGGGCACGGGCGTCGGCCAGGTTCAGGCGGTTCTCGTTCACCAGACGGGTTTGCACGTCCATCCAGTTGGCCCAGGCTTGTTTGGAAATCGAGTGCCAGATCTTGGTGCCCAGCTCGCCGGGGTAGGGGGGAAACTCCAGGCCCTCGGCTTCCTGTTTCAGCTTCACACAGTGAATCATGCGTGCCATATGTGTTCCTTTTCAATCAAATGCTTGGATGGGCGTATTGTACTTAGGGGCGCAGGAGGGTCAAACCGGCTTACAGCTTTTTAATAAAGACCATGCTGTTGCGCGAACGGTTGTAATGCGACTGCTTGCCCTTGGGCAGATCGGACACGCCACCTTGTACAAAGCCACGCTTGATAAACCAGTGAGACGTGCGGGTGGTCAGCACAAACAGACGCTTGAAGCCGGCTGCACGGGCCTTGGCTTCGGTATGGCGCAAGAGAATTTCACCTTCGCCCGAGCCTTGCCATTCCGGGTGCACGATGAGACAGGCCATTTCGGCCATGCTTTCTTCTTCGTACGGAATTAATGCCACACAGCCGTAAATAATGCCGTCGTGCTCCAGAACCGTGAACTGCTCCACCTCGCGCTCGATGACCGAACGGCCGCGGGGGACCAGGGTGCCGTCAATTTCAAGGGGTTCGATCAGTTGCACGATTGCACCCACATCGTCCAGATTGGCCGGGCGCAAATCGTCCAGTGTGTCTTCCACCACCATGGTGCCCACCCCATCGTGGGTGAAGATCTCCAGCAAAATGCTGCCGTCCTGCTTGTAGGGCACCAGGTGCGCACGGGCAATACCGCGTTTGACGGCTTGCGAGGCGTAGCGCAGGAAGGTGGAGCAGTCCTCGTCCAGCTTGCCCGAGGCCAGCAGGGAGTCGGCATCGGCACGAGCCAGCTCCGAATCGATATCCAGATTATTGGAGTGCCCGATATGCTCCGGGGTCAGGAAAATCAGCTTTTCAGCGCGCAGGGCGATGGCCGTGCTGGTGGCCAGATCTTCCATGTCCAGGGTAAAGGCCTCGCCAGTTGGAGAAAAACCCAATGGGGAGAGTAGAATAAGCGCTCCTTGGCTCATGATCAGCCGCATGGCGTCCACGTCCAGTTTGCGTACCGCGCCAGAATGCTTGAAGTCCAGGCCATCAATCACGCCCACCGGACGCGCGGTCACAAAGTTGCCCGAAATGATGCGAATCTGGGCATGTGACATGGGGGTGTTGGGCAAGCCCTGGCTGAATGCGGCTTCAATGTCCAGGCGAATTTCACCAGCGGCTTCTTTGGCGCATTCCAGAGCGACCGCACTGGTTGGCTCGGTACCGCGACCAAATTGCGTGGTTTCGCCTTTCAGGCGCAGTTGCTCATTGACCTGGGGGCGGGAGCCATGCACCAGCACCAGCTTGATGCCCAGTGCTGACAGCAGCGACAAATCCGGGATCAGGGTGTAGAGCAGTCCATCGTTGATGAGCTCGCCCCCAAAGGCCACCACGAACGTCTTGCCACGAAAATCGTGCACATAAGGCGCCACTTCCCTGAACCATCGCACAAATTGTGCCTGGGATTCATCAGGTGGTTCGATGGCGTTGTACGAGTCGGGGATGTCTGTGTTCATTGCGGGGGATCTTTGCGTCCAAATGGTTTCAAGCCAAAATTATAATGATGTCTGTACCAGAAACTACCTTTCATGCACGAGTCCAACGAATTGACTGAAAACCCACACTCTTTACCAACAATTTCTTATCCTGATGACCTGCCAGTCAGCGCCCGACGGGCCGAAATTGCGCAGGCGATCAAAGACCATCAGGTGGTCATTGTGTGTGGTGAAACCGGCTCGGGCAAAACCACTCAATTACCCAAAATCTGTCTGGAGCTGGGCCGTGGCCTGCAGGGCAAGATTATTGGTCATACTCAGCCGCGCCGTCTGGCCGCCACGTCGGTCGCCAAGCGTATTGCCCAGGAGCTGCAATCGGAGATTGGTGACTGGGTAGGGTACCAAATCCGCTTTAACGACAAGACCGGACCGCGCTCGGCCATCAAATTGATGACAGACGGGATCTTGCTGGCCGAGTCCCAGCGCGATCCCCTGTTAAGCCGCTATGACACCATCATTATTGACGAGGCCCATGAACGCAGTCTGAACATTGACTTCCTGCTGGGCTTTTTAAAGCAGTTGCTGCCACGGCGTCCGGACCTGAAGCTGATTATTACCTCGGCCACAATTGATGCCGAGCGTTTCGCGCAGCACTTTGCCCACAAGGGCAAGAAGGCGCCTGTCATTGAAGTGTCGGGCCGTCTGTATCCCGTCGATATTGTGTACCGCCCGATTCTGGACCCGTCTTTGGTCGATGCCGAAGAACGCCGTTCCGCCTCCGAGGAGGAGCGGGATCTGATGCAAGGCATTGTGGATGCGGTGCAGGAATGTGCCCGGCATGGTACGGGCGACATTCTGGTGTTCCTGCCCGGTGAGCGCGAAATCCGCGAAGCCACCGAGGCGCTGGAAAAAGAAAAGCCCATCAATACCGTGATCCTGCCCTTGTTTGCGCGTCTGTCGCAGGCGGATCAGGAACGTATTTTCCGACCCAAAGGCAATGCGCGCCGTGTGGTGCTGGCGACCAATGTGGCAGAAACCTCGTTGACCGTGCCCGGCATTCGCTTTGTGGTCGATAGTGGTCTGGCGCGTATCAAGCGCTATTCCTGGCGCAACAAGGTCGAGCAACTGCGTATTGAAGCGATCAGTCAGGCCTCGGCCAGCCAGCGGGCAGGGCGTTGCGGTCGTATTGGCCCCGGTATCTGTATTCGTCTGTATGACGAGCAGGATTTCAAGAGCCGCCCCCCCTTTACGGATCCCGAGATTCTGCGTTCCTCGCTGGCCTCGGTGATTTTGCGCATGAAGGCCTTGCATCTGGACGATGTGGAAACCTTCCCCTTTGTGGAGCCGCCCACTGGCCGTGCGATTGCCGATGGGTATCAAATTCTGCAAGAGCTGGGTGCGCTGGATGAACAGCAGCGCCTGACCAAGGTAGGCCGTTCCCTGGCCAAACTGCCTGTGGACCCGCGTGTGGCCCGCATGATTCTGGCCGGTCATGAACATCATTGTTTGACGGAAATGCTGATCGTGGCCTCGGCCATGTCCGTGCAAGATCCGCGTGATCGTCCTGTCCATGAGCGCGAAGCGGCCAATCAGGCCCATGCCCGTTTCAACGACGACAAGTCCGAGTTCCTGTCCTATGTGAAGCTATGGAACTGGCTGGAAGAGCTGTCGCAGGAGCAAAGCTCGCAGCGCAAGTTTGCCAATAGCGTCAAACAGGCTTTGTTGTCCCCTTTGCGTATTCGTGAATGGCGGGATGTTCATACTCAATTACGCAGTCTGGTACAGGAGCAGCGCTGGGTCGCCAACCCCTCGGCAGCCACGTATGAGCAGGTGCATCTGGCCTTGTTGACGGGCTTGATCGGCAATATTGGCTACAAGAGTGAAGAAACCGGCGTCTATCAAGGCACGCGTGAATTGCGCTTTGTGATTCACCCCGGCTCCAAGCTGGTCAAGAAAGCAGGCCGCTGGATTCTGGCGGGCGAGCTGATGGAAACCACGCGACTCTTTGCCCGCTGTGTGGCGCGTATCGAGCCGCAGTGGATTGAGAAAGTCGGTGCTCATTTGCTGCGCAAAACCTGGGGCGATCCGCGCTGGGAGAAGAAAGCCGGGCAGGTAGTGGCCAATGAGCGCGCTACCTTGTATGGCTTGCTGATTTACAGTGGTCGTCGCATTCACTTTGGCCGCATTGATCCGGTGCAGGCACGCGAGTTGTTCTTGCGCCAGGCTCTGGTGCCAGGCGAGATCGACTCCAACCTGCCTTTCCTGCGTCATAACCGTCAGCAGATACAGGCGGTAGAGCGTTTGGAGCACCAATCCCGCCGTCCCGATATTCTGGTGGACGAAGAACTGATTTACGCGTTTTACGATCAGCGCATTCCCAAGGACGTGTACCAGACCGCCACATTGGAAAAGTGGTTCAAGGGCTTGTCCAAAGAAGAGGCCAAGGGCCTGGAGCTGAACCGCGACGAATTGATGCAGCACGACGCAGCCGGCATCACCACCGAGGTCTTTCCGCGCTCCGTTGAATGGCAGGGCGTGAAGATGGCGCTGGATTATCACTTCGAGCCGGGCTCGGTGCGCGATGGGGTGACCTTGAGCGTTCCCTTGTTCGCCTTGAACCAGATCGACGCTGCGCGTTGCGAGTGGCTGGTGCCCGGCATGCTGAAAGAAAAAGTGCTGGCTTTGCTGAAATCCTTGCCACAACGCATCCGCCGCCATTGTGTGCCGCTGCCCGATTATGCTGCCGCCTTTCACCAACGCTGGTTTGAAAAAGCAGCCGATCCGGGCATGAGCCTGCTGGACGCCATTTCGCAGGATATGTGGACTCAGCTCAAGCAAAGGCCGCAGCGCAGTGACTTCAAACCCGAGACGCTGGCGACGCACTTGTTCATGAACTTCCGGGTCATTGACGAGCATGGCCGCATGTTGTCGGGCGGGCGCAATCTGGATCAGCTCAAGGCCGAGCATGGCCGTCAGGCCCAGGCCTCCTTCCAGCAAATGGCCGCCAGCGACGAACAGGTAGCGCAAGTGCTGGATCACGAGCAACTGACCAGCTGGAGCTTTGGTGAACTGCCCGAGCTGATGGAAATCAAACGCAAGGGGCGCAGCTTTATTGGCTACCCGGCCTTGATCGACAAGAAAACCCATTGCGATCTGGATGTGTTCGATGACCCGGCCCAGGCCCAGCGTCAGCACCGTCAGGGTTTGCGCCGCTTGTTCCGTTTGGCCCTGCGCGAGCAGGTGCGCTTTCTGGAAAAGAACATTACGGACCTGACTCGTATCAGCATGCTGTACATCAATCTGGGGACGCAGGAACAATTGCGTGATCAGATCATTGATGTGGCCCTGGAGCAGTCCTGCATGATGGAGCCCTGGCCCAAGAACCAGGCCGAGTTCGAGGCTCGTGTGCAGGAGGGCCGCAGCCGTCTGGGTCTGGTGGCCCAGGAAGTGGCGCGTCTGGCCGGGCAGATTCTGACTGAATGGAGTGCCGCCCAGAAGAAACTGGCGCAAATCAAGGCCCACCCCGAGGCTTTGAAAGACATACAGCAGCAATTGAACGCCTTGATGCCGACCTTGTTTCTGGAAAGCAATGAATACGCGCAGTTGGCGCATATGCCGCGTTACTTGAAAGCGGTACAAACACGGGTGGACAAGCTGCGTGCCGATCCGGCTCGCGATCAACGCCTGATGCAGGATATGTCGGTTCTGCTGACCAAGTACCAGCGTGCCGTTGCCGCGCTGAAAGGTGCGACCGATAGCGGTTTGCGGGATTTTCGCTGGATGCTGGAGGAACTGCGCGTGTCCTTGTTTGCGCAAGAGTTACGCACCCCCATGCCGGTTTCGGTCAAGCGTCTGGAAAAAGCCTGGGCGGCGCTGCAACGCTAAGACGGTAGCCGTTTGAGATCTGCAGGGCGATATTGGGCATTGGGATGCGCCCTTGCAGATCATGTGCTTTGGGTTTGAATGCCTTGCAATACGTTTCAAGGTATTCACCCGTAGCGCCATTTCAGCCTCAACAATGTCCATAGGCTTCAGTACAATTCCATCATGAGCGAAACCACCCCTTCCTTTGTCCATTTGCGATCCCACTCGGAGTTCTCCGTGGTGGACGGCATCGCCCGTATTCCCGAAATGATCAAGAAAGCGCAGGCTTATGGGCAGCCTGCACTGGCTTTGACGGACTTGTGCAACTTGTTTGGACAGATCAAGTTCTATACCTCGGCGCGTAAAGCCGGGCTGAAAGCCCTCATGGGCTGTGATATCTGGCTGCAAAACGAGGAAGACCGCGAAAAACCGTCGCGCTTGCTATTGCTGGTGCAAAACGAGGCCGGTTACTTGAGCCTGTGTGACATTCTGACCCGCGCCTGGTTGGGGAACCAATACAAGGGGCGGGCAGAGGTACAGCGCGCCTGGCTGAAAGAATGTAGTGGCTTGATTGCCTTGTCCGGTGCTCGTATGGGTGATGTAGGCCAGGCTCTGGCCGATGGCAATCTGGATTTGGCCCGTGATTGCGCCCGTCAGTGGGCAGACCTGTTTCCCGGCGCCTTCTATATTGAACTGCAGCGCAGCGGTGCGGACGGCGATGAGCTGTATGTACAAGCTGCCATGCGTTTGGCAGCAGAGATGGACCTGCCTGTCGTTGCTACGCACCCGATTCAGTTTATTGCCCCGGACGATTTCCGCGCGCATGAGGTGCGGGTGTGTATTGCCGAAGGCGAACAGCTGGCCAACCCTAAGCGTGTGAAGCGTTTTACGCAAGAGCAATATTTTCTAAGCTCGGACGAAATGCAGCAGCGCTTTGCGGACGTTCCTGCTGCGCTGGAAAACACGCTGGAAATTGCCAAGCGTTGCAACCTGGAGCTGGAACTGGGCAAACCCTATCTGCCCGATTTTCCCACGCCCGATGGCATGTCGCTGGGTGACTTCCTGATTCAACAGGCCAAAGACGGTCTGGAAATCCGCTTGAAGCAGCTGTATGCCGACCCCGAGGAGCGCGAGAAGCAACGCCCCACTTACGAAGAGCGTTTGATGTGGGAGTGCAACACCATTATTTCCATGGGCTTTCCCGGCTACTTCCTGATCGTGGCGGACTTCATTAACTGGGGCAAGCACAATGGCGTGCCCGTAGGGCCGGGCCGGGGTTCGGGGGCGGGTTCCCTGGTGGCTTACAGCATGGGGATTACTGATCTGGATCCCTTGCGCTATGACTTGCTGTTCGAACGTTTCCTGAATCCCGAGCGGGTATCCATGCCTGACTTTGACGTGGACTTTTGCCAGGACAACCGCGAACGCGTTATTGATTACGTTAAACAGAAATATGGCCGTCAGGCCGTCAGCCAGATCGCCACGTTCGGTACTCTGGGCGCAAAAGCCGTGGTGCGCGACGTAGGCCGTGTGCTGGAACTGCCTTACAGCCTGTGCGATGGCTTGTCCAAACTGATTCCGTTCAACCCCGCCGATCCCTGGACGCTGGAACGTGCGCTGGCCGATGAGCCGGCCTTTCGCGAGCGTTACGAGAACGACGAGGAAGTCAAAGCCCTGATCGATCTGGCCCGTCCCTTGGAAGGCCTGACCCGTAGTGTGGGCATGCACGCCGGGGGGGTCTTGATTGCACCCGGCAAATTGATCGATTTTTGCCCGCTGTATGCCCAGTCTGGCCCGGACGCCAACGCCGTGTCGCAATACGACAAGGACGACGTGGAGGCTGCCGGCCTGGTCAAGTTCGACTTTCTGGGGCTGCGTAACCTGACGATTCTGGACTGGGCCGTGCGCTATGTACGCCAGTTCAATGCGGACAAGCGCGAGTTCGACATCATGGCCTTGCCATTGGATGACGACGCCTCCTACAAGCTGTTGTGCGAAGGTAATACGACAGCGGTGTTCCAGCTGGAATCGCGTGGGATGAAGGAGCTGCTGCGCAGTCTGCGGCCTTCCACTTTTGAAGACATTATCGCCATGCTGGCCCTGTATCGCCCGGGGCCGCTGGAGTCAGGCATGGTGGTGGACTTCGTGAACCGTAAACACGGTCGAGCCGAGGTCGATTACTTCCACCCGGATCTGGAAAGCACCTTGAGCAGCACCTACGGGGTCATCGTCTACCAGGAACAGGTGATGCTGATCTCGCAGATTATCGGTGGCTACTCGCTGGGTGGCGCCGACTTGCTGCGCCGCGCCATGGGCAAGAAAAAGCCCGAGGAGATGGCCAAGCACCGTGTTCTGTTCGAGGAAGGGGCGGTCAAGAAAGGCCACGACCCTGAATTGGCGGTCAAGCTGTTTGACCTGATGGAAAAGTTTGCGGGCTATGGCTTTAACAAGAGTCACTCCGCTGCTTATGCTCTCATTGCCTATCAGACGGCCTGGCTCAAAGCCCACCATCCGGCCGAGTTCCTGGCCGCGACTTTGCTGTCCGATATGGACGATACCGATAAGGTACAGATTTTCTGGAAGGACGCGCTGGCCAACGGCGTGGAAGTCTTGCCGCCAGATATCAATGCGTCCAACTATCGCTTTGAGCCTGTGCAGGACAGCTATACGGAAAAAGGCTTGCCGCCACGCACCATGCGCTACGGTCTGGGCGCCGTGAAGGGGACCGGTCAGGCTGCGGTTGAAGCAATTGTGGATGCTCGCAAGCAAGGCGGTCCTTTCACCAGCCTGTTTGATTTCTGCCGTCGTGTAGACCGCCATCAGGTGAACAAGCGCACCATTGAAGCCTTGGTGCGTGCCGGCGCTTTTGACACGATTGATGAAAACCGCGCCGCTTTGCTGGCCAGTATCGGTGCCGCTACCGAAGCTGCCGAACAGGCCGAACGTAGCGCCAACCAGTCTTCGCTGTTTGATGACGACTCCAACGATATTGTGGAAGGCGAGGTTGCGAAAGTGGCTCCCTGGAGCCTGCAAGATCGCTTGCGTCAGGAAAAGACGGCACTGGGCTTTTACTTCAGCGGCCATTTGTTTGACGCCTGGCGTGATGAGGTCCGCCGTTTTGCACCGACACCGTTGGCACGTCTGGAAGCGTCGCGCAGTCCGCAGTGGTTTGCCGGTGTGCTGTCAGCGGTGCGTGTACGCATGACACGTCGCGGCAAGATGCTTTACGCCATGCTGGATGACGGCTCGGCGCAGCTGGAAGTGGCCATCTTCAATGAGTTGTTTGAAGAGCATCGCCAGCGTCTGAAAGAAGACCAGTTGATCATCATCCAGGGCAAGGTCAGCAACGACGATTACACCGGCGGCTTGCGTATCAATGCTGATGCTATTTTTGACTTGCAGTTGGCCCGTGAAGCCCGTGCCAGTTGCCTGAGCATCGGCCTGAACAATAATGCCGACGCACAGCGTCTGCAAACCTTGTTGGCACCACACCGTGCCCAGGAGCAGGGCGGGGTGCCGGTCGAGGTACAACTGCTGCGTCCCGATTATGAGTGCGTGGTGCAGTTGGGCCCGCAGTGGCGTGTTCGTCTGGCGGATTCCCTGCTGGAGCAGCTGGAAGGCTGGGACGCCACGCGCGAGGTGGAGATCAGCTACCGATGAGGCCCTTGCGCATTCTGCACTCGGAAGCTGCCACCAGCTTTGGTGGTCAGGAAAACTACATTCTGCGAGCCATGCGCATCTTGCGCGAAAGGGGGCATCAGGTGGAGGCCGCCTGCCAACCCCACGCCCAGTTGACCGAGCGCCTGCGCGACGAGGGTTTTGTGGTTCATACCCTGTTGATGGATGGCCCGGCCAATTACATGCGCGGTGTGCGCCAGTTGCGTCGGGTCTTGCGCCAAGGTCAGTTTGATGTGCTGAACAGCCATAGCCGCCGTGACACCATGCTGGCCGGTGTGGCCGGGCGCCTGGCGGGAACTCCCTTGATTGTGCGTACGCGCCATCTGGCCAAGAAAGTGGGCTCCTTGATGTCTTACACCATCGTGCCCAAACGGGTGATTACGCCCAGCGATTATGTGCGCGATCACCTGATCGAGCGGGGCGTGAAACCTGGGCATGTTCGGGTGGTCTATCCCTGTGTCGATCCCAGCGTGATTGATTCAGCGCCCCTCCTGGATTTGCGTGCCCAGTTGGGTTTGGCGTCTGATACCTTGCTGGTAGGTTGCGTTGCCGTATTGCGGCGCGAAAAAGGCCATCATGAACTGATCGCCGCCATGCAGCCTTTATTTGATCGCTACCCTCAATTGCACTTGGTGCTGGTGGGGGGCGGCTCTCCGGGTTATGAACAGTTGCAGGCCTTGATCGCGGAGCTGGGACTGCAAGGGCGGATTCATATGCTGGGCGCTCGTGCAGATGTGCCTTCGATTCTGCCCAATCTGGATATTTTTGCCTTGGCGACCCATATGGAAGCGTCGGGCACTGTTTTTGTAGAAGCTGGAAGCGCTGGCATTCCTGTGCTGGGCAGTCGCGTTGGCGGGGTCCCGGAGATGATGCAAGAAGGCCGCAGCGGTTTGCTGGCGGATTTGCACGACCCGGAGCAGTGGCGTGCCGCCTTGGAAAAAATGATCCGGAGCACGGAGTTGCGTCAGGAAATGGGAGCCGCAGGGCGCCTGTTTTGTCGTAGCGACGAGCGCTTTACCCCGGTTGCCATGGGCGACCGGCTGGAAGGCGCTTATTATGCTTGGTTAAAGGAGCTTCAGGGATGAAAGTGGCAAGCACTGTGCCCGTCATGATGTACCACCATGTCACCCCGGAAGGGGGCATGATCAATGCCAGTCCCGAGCATTTCGAGCAGCATTTGCAATGGTTGAAGAAAAACGGCTGGACCAGCCTGACAACCGAGCAATTTGTAGGCCATCTGCAAGGGCAGGGCGTACCGCCCAAATCGGTACTGATTACCTTTGATGACGGCTACCTGGATAACTGGGTCTACGCTTATCCCTTGTTGAAAAAATATGGCTTCAATGCCGTGATTTTCCTGGTGACAAGCTGGATCAATGAGGGGCCTGTGCGCCCTTATCTGGGCCAGGGCCAGGACGTGCCCGAATGCCCGGATCATCGTGAATGTGAAGCGCGTATCGAGCAAGGTCGTAGCGACGAGGTGATTTTGCGCTGGAGTGAAATCCACGCCATGCAGGCTGATGGTGTGTTCGAGTTCCACAGTCATACTCATACCCATACTCGCTGGGACCTGAGCGAACAGCGCGATCAAAAGAACGACAAGATGCGTTGGGAACTGGAGCAATCCCGTCAGACCTTGAAGGCCAATATGGGTATGGTCTCTGACCAGCTGTGTTGGCCGCAAGGCTATTTTGATCCTGATTATGTGCAGGTCGCCCAGCAAGCCGGTTTCCGCTATCTGTATACAACGCGCGCCTTCGGCTCCAACCAGCCTGGTAGCGATCCTTTGCACATTTATCGTTTCGCCGTGCGTGACACGACGGGCGTATCGGTAGGACGCAGGCTGAATGTTGCGGTACATCCCGTGATCGGTCCGATTTTCAACAGGTGGAAAGCATGGCGTCGTCGTCAACGACAGAAATAGGGCAAAGCGCCGCGTCGAGTTCTGGCAAGCGCCTGTCCGTTATCCTGATCACGAAAAACGAGCAGGCGCATATTCGTGCCTGCCTGGAATCCGTTGCCTTTGCGGACGAGATTATTGTGGTGGACTCGGGCAGTACGGATGATACGGTGGAAATCGCCCGCTCCATGGGGGCGAACGTGACGGTCACCCCGGATTGGCCCGGTTTTGGGCCGCAGAAGAATCGGGCACTGGATCAGGCCACGGGCGAGTGGGTGCTGTCCATTGACGCGGACGAGCGCGTTACGCCCGAGCTTGCACAACTGATTCAGCAGGAAATGATCCAGCCGCGTGGTACGGCTTACCGGATTGCCCGCCTGTCAGAGTTCGCTGGCCGCTGGATGCGCCATAGCGGTTGGTGGCCAGACCGGGTATTACGACTGTTCAAGCGTGGTACAGCCCGCTTTAACGACGCCAAAGTCCATGAAAGCGTGCAGACCGAGCATCCAGTCCTGGTCTTGGATGGACATTTTCTGCATTACCCCTACGCCAGTCTTGAAGTCTTTATCGACAAGATCAACCGTTATTCCTCGGATGCGGCCCGTCAAATGCAGGCCAAGGGCAAGACCACCAGCCTGCCGGGCATTGCTGGCCATGCCAGCTGGACCTTCGTGCGTCACTATATTGTTCGACGGGGATTTCTGGATGGCCCGCAAGGCTTCATTCTGGCGTGTATGGCCGCTTCTGGCAGCCTGTTTCGATATAGTAAGCTGTGGTATTACACCCGTCAGAAGTCTGATTAGCCCCTTATAATGCCGCCTATGATTCCGATTCTTATGTACCACCAGGTCGGGGTGCCTGCTCCCAAGGGCTCGCCTTACCGTGGTTTGACCGTGCATCCTACTGATTTTCGGCGCCAGATGACTTGGCTCAAGCGCTTGGGTTACCGTGGTTTATCCATGGCGCAACTGATGCCGTACCTGCGGGGTGAAAAGCAGGGCAAGGTTGTGGGAATCAGCTTTGATGATGGCTACCGTAACGTCTTTCAGAACGCCATGCCGGTGCTGGATGAATTGGGCTTTACGGCGACCAATTACATTGTGGCGCGGCATCTGGACGGTTCGAACTTCTGGGACCAACCCAAAGGAGTGCCGCATTCCGGTCTGATGTCCTTGCCAGAACTGCGCGCCTGGGTGAACGCCGGTCATGAAGCCGGTTCGCATACGCTGGACCATGTGCATCTGACCGATGTGTCCTCGGAAATTGCCCATTACCAGATCGTGCAATCCAAGGCAGAGCTGCAAGACGTGCTGCAAGTGGAAGTCAGCGCGTTTTGCTATCCCTATGGCGATCAGAATCAGGCTATTCGTGAGCAGGTGCGTCAGGCTGGTTATCTGAATGCCACCACGACCAATCGCGGTCTGGCTCGTTCAGACGATGATTTGTTTGACTTGCCCCGTGTGACGGTCTCGCGTTCCACCAATATTTTGCGCTTCGTGCAAAAGTGCGTGACACGCCTGGAAGACAAGCGTCGTACGGTTTCCCGCTCATGAGCTCAGATCAAACCCGCGATACTCCCGCTGCGATTCCCGAGCGCCTGCGCATCGCTTTTGTGGTCGACCGTTTCGGTAACCGCTTTGGCGGCGCTGAAGCGTATGGGGTGGAACTGATGCGCGAGCTGGCCGAAAAACACGAAATCACCGTGTTTGCGCGCGAATATGACAGTCGCTGTGATTTGAAACTGGCCTATGTGCCTATTCGACATTGGTCGCATTGGCCGGGCTGGATACGCGGTATCCTGTTTGCCCGTCAGGCCGCCAAGGCCACGGCGCAAGGTTTTGATATTGTGCACTCGCACATGAACGGCTGGTGCGGGGACGTGGAAGTAGTGCATGTCACCCCCGTGCGGTTTAACTGGCGCGTGCGGCCTTTGCCTTTATTGAAAAAACTGGGCTCCTACTTCAGCCCCAGGGTCTGGGGGTATCTGGGTTTGGAAAAACGCCGTTTGCGCCCCGGTCCTCATGCCGTAGTCGCCGTTTCGGGCCTGATTGCCGAACAATTGCAGCAAGCCTATGGCAGCGTGCACGACTATCCCGTCATTGCTCCCGGTGTGGCCTTGCCGCAAGCCGATGCCCAAGGCCAGGAGCGCACCCAGGTTCGCGAGTCTTTGGGTTTTACGAACGATCAGGTTGTCTGCCTGTTGGTGGCTCGTAATCCGCTGCGTAAAGGCTTGAATACGGTGCTGGAAGCCTTGGCGAAACTGCCTTCCCATTATCGATTGCTGGTGGTGGGCGGAAAGCCGGGTTTGCGTGACCAGATACGCCAGCAGCTTCAGACTCTGAATATGCAGGATCGCGTCATCCTGCAGGGTGAAACCTCCAACGTCGAACCTTTTTATCGCGCTGCCGATATTTACGTGCATCCCACCCTGAATGACAGCTTTGGCATGGCACCGCTGGAAGCCATGTCCTATGGCTTGCCGGTTGTCCTGAGCCCGGCTCCGTGGTGCGGCTTTGCCCAATATGTGCAGGGCGGCTATCACGCACTGCTGCTCAGCCATCCGGAGGATGCTCAGGAACTGGCTCAGGCGATTGAGAAAATCAGCAAGGACCCGGCCATGGCCAGGAACCTGATCGAGAACTCGCGTGAGTTATTGGTGCAATTCAGTTGGCCTGCCGTCGCGACTCGCTATCAGGACCTGTATCAAAAAGTGTTGCTTCGCCGCCAAGATTAAAGGCAGGTGCAGCCAGGTTTTCTCTTTTACCGAGATTAAATCGTCAAAACTGCTGTTCAGTCATTGTTCAGCTTACGCAATAGCGGATACACTTTGTGGCCTGTAGATGCTCGATCTGAGTATTTGTCTGTCATTCACAGCCGCTGACGGAGCGAGTTTTGAAGGTCCTGATCACTGATATTCACCATGGTAATGGCGGTGGCCATGTCACCTATATTCTGGGTTTGTTGCGCGGTTTGGCCCATCAGTGTGAATTCACTCTGGCGGCACCGGCAACGGGCCGACTGTATCGGGAAGCGTCGCAGATACCCGGTGTAAGAGTGTTGCCAGGCCTGTATACCGCCCGTATCGGGACGGCCTTGTCGGAAATCTGGAACCTGCGCCGTTTTTTGCAGCGCGAAGCCTTCGATATCGTGCATTGCAATGGCAGTACCGATCATCGTCATGTCATGATCGCCTGCAAAACCTTGTCGAATCCTCCCGTTATTATCTGGACCAAACACAATACCAAGCGCCTACACAGCATGGGTAACCGTTTGCGGGCGCGCTTTGGGACTGATCTTTGCATTGCTGTCAGCGATTATGTTGCCCGCCAACTCGCCAATTCCGATTATCGGCGTTGCAACGTTGAACGGATTTATCACGGTCTGGACTTGGAGCATTATTCCCCGGTTTCCGCGCAGGAAAAGCAGGCTGCACGCCAAGCACTTTTCGGCGCTGATTTGGCAGAGAACAGTTTGGTGCTGGGCTCAGTGGGTGGCACGGATCTGGAAAAAGGTTGGTTGCTGCTGGTTGAAGCAGTATCCCGTCTGGAGCCGGAACTCAAGCAGCGCGTTCGGATTGTGGTAGCAGGTGATCCACCTGCGCAGGCTGTTCGGGAGCAAGTGCAGGCTTTGGGCTGTGCCGAACAATTGGTTTTCCCCGGCTTGGTTAAGGATGTGCGGTCGATCCTGGCTGCCTGTGATGTGGGGTTTGTGCTTTCATACAAAGAGTCGGCCTCGTACGCGTGCTACGAATCCTTGGCTTTGGGGCTGCCCGTCTTGATCTCCAATGCGGGTGGTTTACCGGAAAGCATCGAGCATTTGCATGAGGGTTGGGTGGTGCCTTGTGGAGACGTGGCAGCCATTGAGGCGCATGTCCGAGACATGTTATGTCAGAAGTACTGCTTGCATACCGTGGGCAAGCGTGCCAGGCAGCGCGCAGAAAACCGTTTTGATGCGCAGCGTTTTTCGGTGGATACCTATCAGGCCTATTTGAAGGCGCGGGCGCTATAAAGTCAGGTGCAGGCCAAGCCTGTAGTAAAAAGCGTTCTGAGTGTATTTCAGAACGCTTTTTTTATGCTTAGTTGTTGAGGGACGGAGCAGTGAGTGTTTCCAGCTCCGTCAGCCAGATCAAGGCATCTTCCCGCTTTTCTCCACACATTTCCGGTGAGGCTTGCAAGCCCGAGCAACAGGCAGGGCGTTCGGGTTGGCCAAAAATCCGACAACGTAGCTGTTCGTCCAGCTGAATACAGGGCACACCCGCAGGCTTGCCGTGGGGCATGCCGGGGATAGGACTGGAGATAGAGGGGGCGATACAGCAGGCCCCACATTCAGAACGGCAAATCATGCCCAGCCTCGGGACCAGTACACCAGAATCCCGACATATTCCTTGATGATGGAGCGGCTGGATTGCAGGGCCATCAGATTGGGTTTCCACATGGAAAACTCGGGGCTGTTCGGAACCGTTAGCTGTGGGGCGGCACCAGCCGCAATGACATCGACCCCTTGCTTGCGGAAAATTGCCATGGCGCGTGGCATGTGCAGGGCAGAGGTTACCAACAAGACTTTCTTGGCCTGCTTTTCTTGCAGTAGCTGGGCGGTGTATGCACCATTTTGCTGGGTGGTCAGGCTTTCGTTTTCCATCAGTGTGGCCGAGGCGGGCACATCCAGATTAGTCAGGGTGTTGGCCATGACCTTGGCTTCACTGATGCCGCCGTCCAGCGCGGCTCCCGACAAGACAATGTAAGGTGCACGGCCCGCTTTATACAGATCGGCCGCTCGTTCTACCCGCGCCGATGTTTTCTGTGCTGTTTGGGGCAAGAACCAATTGCTGCGGTTTTGAGCGGTGTGGCCGCCCAGAACCACAATGGCATCGGCTTGCGTTACCTGCTCAGCCGGCTGATAGGGATACATTTTTTCCAGATAACCGCCCGCATACAGACTGGTGGCAGGCAGGGACCAGGCGCCGGTCCAGAGCAGTCCGGCCAAGGCCAGAGCGGCGGCGGTTTTGCGCAGGCGCAAGATAAAGAGCAGCACCGCCACAAGTAGTAGGGCGGCAAACAAATTCAGCGGAATGACCAGGCTGGTCAGGATGCTCGATACATTCATGGGTGCTCCCGCTCTGACTCCAGCACTTGCACCACCTCGTCCAGCGTTGGCCATTGGCCATCGCGCCCCAGGCAAATCGCCCGTGGCGACCAGGGACCGGTGTCTTCAGGGTTGGTGACGCCACATAAGGTCAGCTGCTGGGCCTTGATGGCTGCCGCGACATGGGAGACGCCAGAGTCATTGCAAATAACCCACTGCGCCTGTTGGCAAAGCCGCGCAAACGCTCCTAAAGGCAGGGGCGGCAGGCAACGTGCGCTGGGCGCATTTTGCAGGGCAGCCTCATGCTCGTTGGGCGGGGGGCACATAATGACGGTTTTGCCTTGGGCTTGCAGATGGCGGGTCAGTTGGTCGAAATACGGCCAGACTTTGACGCGGCCTTTGTGCAGTCCCGTTGCGGTAGGGGCGATCAGAATATAGTCACCGGGGCGCAGGGCGGCTTGGCGCAGACTGTTGTCGCCTTCTTGCCGTTGCAGGGGGCTGAGCGTCAAATCCAGGGTGGCTGGGGCTTGTTCAGGCGCCGGGTTCAATTTCCACAGCGCCAAAGCCTGCTGAACAATATAGAACCAGGATTGCACCGCATGCAACTGCTTTTGCGGCTTATTTAACGGCCATCGTAATAAAAGGCTACGGCCATCGTCCCGGTAACCGCAGGCTGGCAGACCTGCCAGTTTGAAGCTGAGGGCGCTGCTCAGCGAATCGGGCAGCAGCAGGCCATACGCTTGGCGATGGCCGTGCTGGCGACGATAACGGCGTATGGCTTTGGCATCCTGGTGCCAGTGGCTGCTCATGGGGATGAAGCCATGCAAGGGGTAAGCCGCCAGCAGTTCGCGGGCCCAGGGGCGGGCGCAAACCACGACGGGCAAACCGGTATCCAGCAGAGCCTGTAAACACGGCAGGCTCATGCATACATCGCCTAGCCAATTAGGCAATCGTAAATAAAGGGCAGAGGGATCAGACATGAACAGGACAACTAGGCAGAACCAACAAGTGCGGAGGCGCTCGACTCAGGCAATGAGCGTTAGAATAAACACAATTAGATAGTATATAGGGTGTCCTCGTTGTCCAACGCCATAGAAACCAAAATCAAGCCTGCTGGGCACGATCCTGTCAAATCCGATCTCTGGAAGCGCATTTATAGCCGTTTGCTGCCTTATTGGAAGGTGGCGGTGCTGGCGCTGATCCTGGTCAGTATCTCCTCGGCTACCCAGCCAGTGCTGGCGGTGATCATGAAGCCTTTGCTGGATGATGGCTTTACGGGTGCCAATCCGGACTATATGTGGTCCATCCCGCTGGCGGTGATCGGGCTGATGTTTGTGCGCGGCGTGACCAGTTACGGCAGTTCTTATTTGTTTGCCTGGATCGCCAACAAAATGTTGCTGACTTTACGTGGTGACATGTTCTCGCGCTTGCTGGGATTGTCCGACTCGGAGTTCAAGCAAGGGGATACTGGCCGTTTGCTGAACCGCTTCACGATTGATGCCGGCACCATGACTGGTGTGGCCACCGAGGTGGTCACCGTCGTAGTGCGTGAAACCTTGACCGTGATCGCCTTGTTGGGTGTTCTGCTTTACATGTCCTGGCAATTGACCGTGATCGTGTTTCTGGTCATGCCCGCCTCGGTCTTTGTGGCCAAACTGGTGTCGCGTCGCCTGCGCCGCATCAACCGCGATACCGTGAACATGAATGCTGAGCTGACTCGTGTGGTCAGTGAAGCTATCGATGCCCAACGTGTCATCAAGCTGTTTGATGGCTACGAGCGTGAAAACACCCGTTTCATGTATGTGAATGCGCGCCTGCGCCGCTTCGCCATGCGTGCAGCTTCTGCGGATGCCGCTCTGTCGCCTATTACACAGCTGTTTGTGTCGATTGCCGTGGCCGGAGTGATTTTTGTCGCTCTTTACCAGGCCAATACCGGCACGCTGACTATCGGTAGCTTTGCTGCTTTCATGGCTGCCCTGGGACAGATTTTTGACCCTATCAAGCGTTTGACCAATATCACCGGCACGATGCAGCGCATGCTGGTGGCGGCAGAAAGTGTCTTCAAGCTGGTTGACCAGGACCCTGAGCCCGATACCGGGACTCGAGAGTTCACGCAGCCTGTGCATGGGCATATCGAGTTCGACTCGGTGTCACATCGTTTCCCCAACGCGCATCGCGATACCTTGTCCGAGGTCAGTTTTGCGGTGCAGCCCGGCCAGACCATTGCCCTGGTTGGCCGTTCCGGTAGTGGCAAGACCACACTGGCCAATATGTTGCCGCGTTTCTTGATTCCTAGCAGTGGGCAAGTGCGGGTAGATGGCATTCCCTCCGAAGAGCTGACCTTGCGTAGCTTGCGTAGCCAGATTTCTTTGGTCAGCCAGGACGTGGTGCTGTTTGAGGCGACGATTGGCCAAAACGTGGCCTATGGTGCAGGAGCCGATGTTACGCCGGAGCGTATCTGGGAAGCGCTGGAGGCAGCCAATCTGCGCGAGTTCGTGGAAGGCTTGCCACAAGGTCTGGATACGATGGTGGGCGAGAATGCCAATTCCCTGTCTGGCGGCCAGCGTCAGCGTCTGGCCATTGCCCGTGCCTTGATTAAAAATGCTCCCATTCTGATTCTGGATGAAGCCACCTCGGCTCTGGATAATGAGTCCGAGCGTCAGGTTCAGATGTCGCTGGAGACCCTGATGAAGGGCCGCAGTACCTTAGTGATTGCGCATCGTCTGTCTACCGTACAAAATGCGGATCAAATCCTGGTGCTGGACGAAGGGCGGATTATTGAGCAGGGCCGTCACGACGAATTGCTGGCCCGCAACGGTGTGTACGCCGGTTTCTACCAAATGCAGTTTCAGTTCAACGAATAAGCAGCCTGGGGCTGCACGATAAGGAACATCATGAAGAAAATCATTCTTGCGCTGGCCGGGCTGGCTGTGTTGGCAGGGTGTGCCAAGCAGGGTGCGGAACTGCGAGAACAGGATTTGCGTCGTCCCAGTTACTTCAAGACGGAGCGCCGCATCAATACGGACTTTGTGGGTATTCAGCGTGCCTTGTTCAAGCATCAGGCCGAGTGTGGCAAAGCAGCGGTTTTCAAAATGGATGAGCGTCAGGCCAGCTACGGCACTTTGCGCTACGAACTGGAACCGGGGGCGGGCTGGGATAAAAGTATCCTGATCGATCTGACCATGATGCAAAAGGGTTGGGTAGACGCAAAGGTTTACGCTTACCGCGCTGATGTGAAGCGAGAGATTCAGGAGATCTTCACTTCAATTCGTGCTCCAGGTGTGTGCAACCCGGACGATGCACCAAAAGAAGTGCTGCCCGAGGATGATTTTGTACCGGTTGCGCCGCTGTAAGTGTCCAAGCTTTGTGCTGGGCAACTCGCTCAGCACATGAGGCGCCCTGATCGCAGGACAAATCTGTCCTGCTCGTGACCCGCTTTTTCAGGCGGGTTTATTGTTTTTAGTCCCTCTCAATGAATAGAGATGATTATGGATCTTGCCTCTACACCCCAAGCCAGACAGATAGCCTCGACAGCAGCGATGCTCTATCTGATTTGCGGCAAGATAGCGGCGGGTAAATCCACCTTTGCTAAAAAGCTGTCCGAGCAGCCCAAGACCGTACTAATCAGCGAAGACGTTTGGCTGGCTAACGTATACCCCGGTCAAATTGCGTCTTTGGAAGATTACGCGCGCTGTTCAGCGCAGTTGCGGGCGGCCATGGCACCGCATATTGCTGCTTTGTTGCGGGCCGGAGTGTCTGTAGTGCTGGATTTTCCGTCCAATACCCTGGCAACACGCGCTTGGGCGCGGGAGCTGATTGAAAAATCGGCTGTGGCTCATGAACTGCATTATCTGGATGTGGCTGACAAACTGTGCAAGGCACGTTTGCATGCCCGTAATGCCAGTGGTGAGCATCCCTTTGAGACGACCGAAGCGCAGTTTGATTTGTTCAGCTCTTACTTTGTGGCACCTCAGGAGTCAGAGGGCTTTCATATCATCCGCCATCAGATTAGTGAATAAGCTTCAGTTTCGGCGTTCAGGCTGCTGAAGGAAGGGTGGCTTGGGGAGTTTGATAGTTACCTCATGCCATCACCTTGTCGGTATCACTCTACCTTCACCAAATGCTTCTGTTTGCCCTCATCTGCTCGGCAGTAATGACAGCCACAACTCTCTGTACAGCGTCCTCTTAAACAGCTCAGTTCTTGGAAATCTCGCCTTGCTAGTCAATGTCGTTCCATAAGTGGGACGCTGAGGTGCTTTTCACCCTACTACCGACCTTGATTTCGGCTGTTTATAGTGAGTTTGCCTTTGCCTGGATTTGAGCAGATGCAAGATGGCTGGAGAGTTTTACGTGAACTCATGTCGCCTCTTTGAACCTGGCTCCTGCATATTGCTAGGCCGCTCTGCCAAGGTATGCCGACTCAGTGTCTGCTGCCTCTCCAAGAAGGGCATCGAACAACTAGAACAGGAAACCTTTGCTATGAGTTCTCCCGTATGCCTTCCCAGTTTTCGTCGTTTTTTAGTGCGAGCCTTACTGACGGCCTGTAGTTTGAGTAGCGTGGTGGCTTATGCGCAGCCAGAAGCCGATACCATGGCTGTCATGTCGAACGGCGGGCGGGAATCGGCCGATATCGTCATTCGTAATGCTCTAATTCTGACGATGAACCCCGAGCAACCGCGGGCCACGGCCTTGGCGGTGCGAGGAAGGTATTTGAGTGCAGTTGGCAATGATGCTGACGTTCAAACGCAAATTGGTCCCGAGACGCAGGTGGTGGATGCGAATGGTCGTGTGGTGATTCCTGGTCTGATCGATGCCCATCTGCATGGAATACGCGGCGGGCAAACTTATCTGTTCGAAACCTACTGGCATGACGCCTTGAGCCTCCAGTCGGGATTATTGGATTTGCAACGCGCAGCACAGGAACGTAGTCCGGATCAGTGGCTTGCTGTTGTAGGCTCCTGGATCCCCGAGCAGTTTGCAGAAAAGCGTGCGCCTACGGTCGCTGACCTGGACCGTTTTGTGCCGGATCATCCGGCGTATGTTCAGTCCTTGTATGACTATGCCTTGGTCAATCGCCGTGGCATCGAGGTGCTGGCGCTGGATACAGCTCAACCTTTGGTGCCAGCGGGTATCACCGTAGAGCGAGATGATCAGGGGAAAGCGACTGGGAAATTGTTGGGTGGAATTGGCCCCTTCAATGCCTTGTTTGCCCACATTAGTCAGGGTTTGAATCAGGAAGCCAATCTGCTTGCCTTTTTTAAGGAACTGAATGCGCGTGGGGTGACCGGTTTTATTGACCCATCGGCCGGTGGCCCCGCTGCTTTCGAGCCACTCTTTTCGCTGCATCAGCAGCGCGCGTTGAGCGTGCGTGTGGGATATCGTCTGTCTCCTCCGCCGGGCGGAAATGAAACGACTTGGGTGCAAACCCATATGGCGTTTCGACCTTCCATGCATGACGACGGTTATCTGGCATTTCTGGGCTTGGGTGAAAGTTTGGTCATGGGCATGAACGATGCTGTACGTATGGCCCCAGGGTTCGCTCCCTCTTCTACTGATCAGAAGGAAATGCGTAAGGCATTGGCCTATGCGGCAAAACGCCGTATTCCCGTTGAACTGCATGCCTATACGGATGACAGTGCAGCCAGCATTCTTGATGCCATTGAGGAAGTGGCTCGTGAGCACCCAATCAAGGATTTACGCTGGTCGCTGGCGCATTTGAATACGGGCTCGCTTGCTACGCTGCGACGTATGCGTGATTTGGGGCTGGCGTTTAGCGTGCAAATGGGACCTTACTTCGAGGCTCCTGCAATTCTGGCAGCGAATGGTCCTCGTGTTGCCGAACAAACACCGCCTAGCAAGGCTGCGATGGCGATGGGTATGAGGGTTGCAGGGGGGACGGATGCCACCCGTATCGGCGTGGCCGGTGTCTGGCAGGCTATTGAGTATCAGGTAAGTGGGCGTTCTTTGGGGGGCGTCGTTCAGCGCCGAGCTGATTTGTTGCTCACACCCGAACAGGCCTTGACCTTGTATACGCGGGATGCGGCGTGGTTGGCCTTTGCTGATGAGACTCGTGGCAGTCTGGTGACAGGCAAATTAGCGGATCTTGCGGTATTGAATCAAGACCCCTTGAGCATTCCCGCCAATCAATTGCACCAGACACAATCTTTGCTGACTTTGTTAGGTGGGCGTGTCGTGCATGGAGAGGATTGGCTCAAGGGTCAATCCCACAATCGTCAAGCAGCACTTAAAGCAAAATAATGTCGTACTGTTCCTGGGAGTAGTGCGGATCTACCTCCAGGGAAATGGGCTTGCCAATAAAGTCGCCCGCCACGGCCAGGTGCTGGCTTTCTTCTTCCAGAAACAGGTCCACGACTTCCTGAGCCGCCAAAATACGAAATTCTTTG
Organism: Alcaligenes sp. 13f; assembly: GCF_020496585.1. Taxonomy (NCBI): domain Bacteria; kingdom Pseudomonadati; phylum Pseudomonadota; class Betaproteobacteria; order Burkholderiales; family Alcaligenaceae; genus Alcaligenes; species Alcaligenes sp. 13f. The sequence goes on along the minus strand of NZ_JAHKKC010000031.1, from coordinate 1,734 downwards.
GGATTGAATTGTTTGGCTTCGCGCAGGACCTCGCGCAAGATTTCATAGCAGACTGTGCGGGCCGTGCGGACGGAACCTCGCGATTGGCAGGTGGGGCAGGGCTCGCATAGTTGGTGCGCCAAAGAGTCACGCGTACGTTTGCGCGTCATTTCCACCAGACCTAATTGACTAAAGCCATTGATCGTCACGCGAGTGCGGTCTTTGGCCAGCGCTTTTTGCAGCTCCTGCAAGACAGACTCCCGGTGAGCAGGGTCGTCCATATCAATAAAGTCCAGGATGATGATGCCACCCAGATTGCGCAGACGCAGCTGGCGGGCCAGGGCAATCGCTGCTTCCAGGTTTGTTTTGAAGATCGTGTCGTCAAAGTTGCGACCACCGACGAAACCGCCGGTATTCACATCCACCGTAGTGAGTGCTTCGGTCTGATCGATAATCAAATAGCCGCCGGACTTCAAATCCACCCGACGCGACAGGGCGCGATTGATTTCTTCATCCACATGGGCTGTATCAAACAGAGCGCGACTGCCTTTGTGGTGACTGATGCGCTCAAGCACCGAGGGCGTGTAAATCTGTGCCCACTCCTTCATCTCCTGCACGACGGTGCGTGAGTCCACGATGATGGATTGGGTGTTGGGCGTCACCATATCGCGTAAAACACGTTGCGCCAGGCTCAAGTCCGTATAAAGCACAGAGGGGGCGCCTTGCTCGCGGATACGTTCCTGAATACGTGTCCACAAAGTACGCAGATACTGCTGGTCTGCACTGATCTCTTCATCCGTCGCGCATTCGGCCTGAGTCCGTACGATGAAACCGCCTTTCTCATCCTTGGGCATAAGACGACTGACACGCTCGCGCAGCTCGATCCTGTCTGCATCCGACCCAATCCGTTGCGATACGCCAATATGAGGATCAAAAGGCAGATACACCAACATGCGGCCCGCAATACTGATTTGTGTTGATACACGAGCACCCTTGGTGCCCAAAGGATCCTTGATGACTTGTACTAATAGAGACTGACCTTCGTACAAGAGCTTTTCAATCGGCGTGGTGGGACTACCCTGATTACGCTCGGTGCGATTCTGGCGTAAGTCCGCGACATGGATAAACGCCGCGCGTTCCAGGCCAATATCAATAAAGGCACTTTGCATGCCGGGCAAAACCCGTGCCACCTTTCCCAGATAGACGTTCCCCACATAACCGCGTTGGATGCTGCGCTCGATATGAATTTCCTGGACAGCACCTTGCTCGACCAGGGCAACACGGGTTTCAAACGGAGTGACGTTAATCAGGATGTCTTCATGCATAGTAATTTCGCTCAGGAATATCTGTTCCGGGCTAGTGTAGGGCCAAGTCGGTGAGGCTGCTATGCCTTTATGACTATATAGAGAGTTTAGGGAGGATGACTGCTTCGCTTGTCTTTGTTTCGGAGACTGCTTGGGGATGTTTAAGGTTCCAGCTGCTTTATGCAGGTCGCCACTCGAGGCCCCGGGACCGGGTGTTGGGGCGGACTACTTGCCGGCGCAATGCGCCGGTCCCCTTGTCGGAGTCACAATCGGGGCGCAGTCTGAACTCGCCCAGTGATTGGTCCCCCGGACCAATCACAAACTTTGGGCTCAAACAGCAGACTGCTTGCATCCCCGATTGTGACTCCGACTGCGGCAAGTACTCTGACTCGCCCCAACACCCGGTCCCGGGGCCCCGAGTGGCTAGCAGCCCTGCATAATGCTCGATCTT
>NZ_JAHKKC010000030.1:0-41244 GCF_020496585.1 Alcaligenes sp. 13f | reverse complement strand
GGTCGCCCGGAACCAAGGAGTCCAGCGTGACCATTTCCCATTCATGTTGATAAGCAGTCGGGGTCTTAAGCATGAACGTATTATGAACAAGCCTGCTGTTTTATGGGAGGGTTTGTCAGCAGTCTGAAAGGCCGACATGAAGTCGGCCTTTTTGTTTCAGAACGCTCCTTGAGCGGAACGTCGCAAGGTAATCAAACCTAGGCCAGTCAAAACCGCAAAGATCGCACCGGCGGCAAAGGTGCCTTGGAAACCGATGGTATCCCAGAGCACGCCGGCAATGACGCTGGCCAGCAGCAGAGCGATACCGGTTAGCAGGTGGAACATGCCAAAGGCGGTGCCACGCAGTTCGGTGGGGGCGCTGTCAGCGATCAAGACGTTGAACAGGCCCTGGGTAAAGCCCATATGCAGGCCCCACAAGGCAACGCCCAGGCCCAGACCCAGCAAGCCGGGCACGAAAGCCAGGATCAGGTCCGCTGCAATCAGCAGGGCCACACCGATCAGGAGCAGGTCAGTTTTACGCATACGATCTGACAGCACACCGGCGGGGTAGGCGGACAGGGAAAAAGCCACGCTCATGACGACCAGCACGGCAGGGGCCCACATGGGCGGCAGACCGCTGGATTCACCGCGCAAGATCAGAAAGGCTTCGCTGAAACGGGCCAGGGTAAAAGCCAGGCCAATTGCGACAACCCACCAGTAGCGGGAACCCAGGCGGCCCAGATCTTCCCGGTTCAGAGGCAGTTTGCGGGGGCGGATGGTGGCCGGGATCTTCGGTTCGCGTACAAAGAACACCAGAACGGCGATGGCCGCAAAGGCAGGCAGCACGGCAACCCAGAAGATCAACTGATAGTTGTTTGCTGTCCACCACATCAGGGCGATGGCCAGTAGGGGCCCTACAAAGGCGCCAATGGTATCCAGCGTTTGCCGCAAGCCATAGGCTGCGCCGCGCAGCTCGGGCGGGGTGACATCGGCGACCAAAGCATCACGCGGCGCACCGCGTATGCCTTTGCCGATGCGGTCTACAAAGCGGGCACCGACCAGCCAGTCCAGCGAGTTCGCCAGTGGAAAAATGGGTTTGGTCAGGGCGGCCAAGCCATAGCCAATTACTGCCAGCAGTTTGCGCTTCCCAAAACGGTCGCTGACCGCTCCGGAAAACACCTTCATGATGGAGGCGGTGGCCTCGGCAATGCCTTCAATAAAACCGACCGCCAGTACCGATGTACCCATGACGGTGACCATATAAATGGGCAGCAGGGCGTGGATCAGCTCCGAGGAAATATCCATGAACATGGACACAAAGCCCAGTGCCCAGACGCTGCGGTGGATTTTGGCACGGGAGGCGTCGGCCGTCGGGGTAAGCGCGGGATTAGCGGTTTTCTTCATGAGCGTCATAGACCATTTGGGCATACGCATCCAGCCGTGCCTTGCACTCTTGCAGGCGCTCTTGAGCAACCTGTGCCAGGGGGGCGCCATAAAAATCCAGTTTCTGGATTTTCTCGTACCAGTTTTCCAGCTTCTTCAGATCGGTTTCTTCTTCGTCCAGTTCGGCGTAGGTGAATTTCTGAATCGAAATTTCCTTGTCGATTTCGGCCTCGAAGTCTTTGCAACGGCCCAGCAGTTCCTGGTATTGCTCGTTGCGGTCGTCCGTAAAACGGGCGATGACTTTGTCCTCTTGTGCCTTGTCCAGAGCAATGGTCTCCAGCAAGACGCATTCACCTTCCATGGTCGTGATGTCGTTTTCCAGCACCTTCAGACGGCGCACATGCTCGTCGGTTTTAGGCAGAACACATACCCCGTTTTGCAGATACACCGCGCCCAGCGCTTTCAGGCGCCGCCATAAGGCCAGCCGTTTTGCACTGGGTTCAGAGGGGACCTTATAGGTAAGAAGCAGCCAGCTCATTGAAGTCATGATCGTGGATTTAAAGTAACGATCGTTTCATATTAATAGAACTATATGATTCTGAAAAGAAGAACTGAACATGTCGTTCGAAACCGAGGGTATGTATCCAAGTGTTTGGTCTTGTATCCCGGCTTGTACAGAATCAGGCCATTTTCGGGTCGCGATTGCCGGTAACAATTTCTTCCCCCAAGCCGCATGTGTCATGAGTTCTGGCGACTTTCGCTTAAGGGATTTCCCGGTTTTCTATCCGAAAACAGCCACCTTCCAAGGAAGGAAAACAGCCGTTTTGCGCTTTCCAAGCCAAGGAGCAATCGCTACCATGACAGCACCTATCCACTTTGTTCAGTTTCTTGCACGACCGGTCTCAACCACAAGCAGCGTGCAGACTTCAAGCCCAGGTTTAGGTAAAGCGCTTGTCCTTGGACAAGCTCTTGTTGGTTATGGAGTCAGTGTGTTCGTTTCCGGTTGTTGCGCGATACAGCGCCGCACTTTCGCGGTGGGAATCAATACGGAGGAATGCAATGAGTAAGCAGAAAGCAGTCCAAGCAAGCCAAGGTCCAATCGATGTTGCCGCCATCCGTGCAGCTGCCAAGAAGTTTGTGGACGACGGGGCGGTGGCATCCGGCTACAAGGGTAATCGTGAAGAAATCATTCAGATGCTCAATGAGGCCCTGGCCACCGAGCTGGTCTGTGTGATGCGCTACAAGCGCCACTACTTCACCGCTACCGGCTTGAACAATGAGCCTATCAAAGCCGAGTTTCTGGAACATGCCCAGCAAGAAGCCGAGCATGCCGACCGCATTGCCGAACGTATTGTGCAACTGAACGGCGAGCCGGATTTCAACCCGGCCAATCTGGTCCAGCGTAGCCATGCAGAGTACGACGATAGCGACGATATCAAATCCATGATTCGCGCCAACCTGATTGCCGAGCGTATTGCGATCGAGTCCTATCGTCAGATGATCGAGCGCATTGGCGACACCGACCCGACCACTCGCCAGATGCTGGTTGAAATCATGGCGGTGGAAGAAGAGCACGCCGACGACATGGGCGATCTGCTGGATATCTAAGTAAGTTGCGCAGGTGCCCACCAAAACCCCGGTATTTTCCGGGGTTTTTTTCTGCCTGAATTCTGAAAAGGAGTACAGTAGCGGCTTTCCTACCTATCGGTAGGTAGCTTTGATTGACGTCGCTATATACGGGGGTGTGAGCGTGTTTGAATTTCTGTCCTTCCGCAGTGTAGAGGGTGTGACATGAGCGAGCTGTCACGTGCCAGAAGCCTGGCCTGGCCCTTGATCTTGTTGCTGGCCTTGTTGACGGCATTGGATGCCATGGCCATTGATATGTATTTGCCGGGCATGCCTGCCATTGCGCAGGAGCTGGGGGCTTCCCCCGGCCGGATTCAGCAAACCTTGTCGGTGTTTCTGGCAGGCCTGGCCTTGGGCCAAGGTATTTACGGCCCTTTGCTGGATCGCTTCGGGCGTCGAGTGCCCTTGCTGCTGGGCGTGGTTATTTTTGTGGTGGGCTCGGTTTTTGGCGCTTTGGCCACATCGGTTGAAGCCTTGTTGGCGGCGCGTTTTATCCAGGCGTTAGGCGCCGCAGCGGGCTTGGTCACACCGCGTGCCATTGTGGCGGACTTGTGCGATGTAAAAGAGTCGGCAAGCATCTTTTCCCTGCTGATGCAGGTGATGATGATTGCACCGATTGTGGCCCCCATTCTGGGTGCCTACCTGTTGAGCCATGCAGACTGGCGTGCCATTTTCTGGATGCTGGCGGCATTAGGGACGATGGGGCTGCTCTGGGGACTTAAAGCCATACCGGATTCGCTGCCCGTGAGCCAGCGTGTGCCTTTGAACCCCGGTCATATTGTTCGCGCCTACGGTCGCGAGCTGGGTAACAAGGCTTTCATGGCATATACCGGCTCCGGTGGTTTCGCACTGGCCGCCTTGTTTGTCTACATCAGCGGCTCGGCTTTTGTGTTCACGCAGCATTTTTCCTTGTCGCCCGCCGTATTCAGCTATGTGTTTGCCGGTAACTCGGTGGCGCTGGTTCTGGGTGGGGTCGTCAGCAATTATTTGTTGAAGGCCGGGATGCCCACCTCTCGGGTGCTGGCTTTGGGACTGATTGTCCATACGGCCTCGGCTCTGCTCCTGTATGCGGTGGTGCAAGCTGATGTGGCGGGCCTGATTCTGTATGCCGCCTTGATTGCTGTTTCGGTGGGCTCTTTAGGCATGGTGTTTGGCAATGTGACGGCCTTGACCATGGATGTGGCTGGCCCACAGGCTGGGACGGCTGCAGCCTTGATGGGCATGTTCCATTACTTGATTTCGGCGGTGGTGGGCTATATCGTCAGTCTGGCTGTGCCTGGGCCGCAGGTTTTGCCTGTGGCAATTGGTGGCTGCGGTCTGTTGGCTATTGTTCTGTATGTTCTGGCTGGCCGTTGCCGCACGGTGACCCGATCAGTCAGTGAGCTGGGGGTTGTAAAATAGGCAGTTGCTGCGGGCCGCGAAAGCGGCCCTGATCATTGGCCTTTGACTGAGAGCTGTTGGACTGTGAGCAAAACCACGACTGAAAAACTGCAGGATGCCGCGTTGGCGCGCTTTGCTGTTCAGGGCTTCGATGCCACCACCATGAACGAGATTGCCGCTGATGTCGGCATCAAGAAGCCCTCGGTCTACGCCCATTTCCGCAACAAGGACGAGCTGTTTCTGAACCTGATTCCGAAGATTGTGGACGATGAGCTGAACCACGCCCGTCAAGTTCTGCAGGGAGGCGATGACATCAAGGAGCAGTTGCGAGCGTATCTGGAAGGGATACAGGAGCGCTTTGAGCAATCACATCAAGTGCGTTTCTGGATTCGCACCTTGTTTGCGCCGCCTGTGCATTTGTACGATGTGGTGATGCAGCCCATGCATGTGTTCATGGACGATCTGGAACGCATCATCCATCAAGCCTTGGCACAGTCCGCTTTGGCCAAATCGGAAACAGGTTTGAGCGTGGAGACCCTGGCCATGACGTACATGGCCTTGATCGACAGTCTGCAAAGCGAGCTTCTGTTTGGTGGTGCGCACAAATACCAGCGGCGTCTGGCATCGGTCTGGAGGGTATTTGAGGCGGCCTTGAGAGCAGGCCGCCCGGCCTGATCAGGTTTTCTCGCCGTTCTGGGCGTCCTGATAGGCTTTGGCTGCATTGTGCACGTGTTGGGTGGCCAGCAGGTTGGCCAGATCACCATTACCGGCCACAACCGCATTGAGGATCTGGGAGTGATCTTCCCAGTTTTGGCGGATGCGCTGCAAATTGCTGGGCGCAAATAACAGGGCGGTGCGGTCACGCAGGGAGCGCATGAGCTCGGTCAGAACAATATTGCCCGACATGGTGGCCAGGGTTTCATGAAACTGGCGGTTCAGGGATTTGAGCAAATCCAGATTGCCGGCATCCATGGCTTCATGGCCCTGGCTCAGAATGGTTTGCAGCTTTTCGATATTGGCTGGGTCCCGGCGTTGGGCGGCCAGTTTTGCATTCAATCCTTCGAGCGTGGCGCGCACTTCAGCCATGTTGTAGGCAATTTCGGTCGACAGGATAGCCACTGAGGCCCCACGTCGTGGTTCGATCGTGACCAGACCTTCCGAGGCCAGCTCGCGCAGGGCTTCCCGTACCGGAATACGCGAGACGCCCAGTTCGCTAGCCAATTTACCTTCTACAAGGCGATCCCCCGGATGAAATTCTCCGCTCAAGATGCGCTCGCGCAATTGGTCACGGATAACCGCAAACAATGACGCATGTTGATCGCCCAAGCGACGGCTTTCCGCGCCGGAAAGGGTGTTGGGAAGGCTGAAACTGGGGATATTCATGGTGCGACCTGTGCAATTGGGCAAAAGGGCCAGCCACGATTATACGGTGTGAGCGCATTTTTCTGAATATGGTATACAGTTTGCGGCCTAAGCATCCTCATCACACGCTGCGGGCGATCAAGACCACGGCGCTTAGCGAACAAATCCCCAATAGCAATCTACGCATTAGCGGCATGCTGACTTTATGACGCCATCGTCCTGATAAGGCGAAGCCCAGCAGCATGAAGGGGTAGAGCACAATGCTGAGCATTGCCTGTTGCCAGGAGAACAGGCCAGCCACCATAAGCAGGATCAAGGACAGGCTTGCCCCTAAAAACAGAATAAGACCCAATGAGGCGCGTAGCTGTGCAGGAGCCAGGTTTTGCATGGCAATTGCCAGAGCGGGAGCGCCTACCGAGGTCAGGGTTCCCATGATGCCCGAGGCAATGCCCGCCAGGATCATGTTTCGTTTGGAAGGCAGGATGCGCAAGCCCCAGGCACTCAGTGCGACTGCGGCCAGAATGGCCAGGGCAAAACCCAGATTCACCGCCTCTATGGGTAGTTGTGTCATGGCCAGTATGGCAATGATCGATCCGGTGGCACGGCCACCCAGTGCACAGACAACCACATTGGGCACGATATGTTGACGCTCTCGCAAGGCCGCCAGCAAAGAGACGCTGCCACCCAAGGCCAGTAGAGGGCCTGGAACCAACTGCGGAAATATCAAGGCGGCAATCGGCGCGACCAACATTGCAAACCCAACTCCGCCAACGCCTTGCAAAAAGGCGGCCAACACAACCAGCAAGGCCATGAGCAGCCAGGAGAGCGGGTCCTCCAGATCAATCAAAGCCGCCATAGTTTCCTCTTCATTTGTATAAGGTATTCAATCTAAGTGTTTCAAACATAAAACTCTTAGAGTTTTCCCCAGTTTTTGATAGTTTTTTCTGATTCGAAATCACAATTGAAGATAGTATACCGTTTCAGATGTGCTCGATATTCAGAAAAAAGAGAAGGAAGGGGGATACATGCAAAGCGACGTGGTGCTCAGTGCGGCGCACTGGGCTTATTTGATCAGCGTTCTGGTCATCATCATTACGATGATTTTCCGGGCCAATGTGGTGGTGCCATCGGTTATTGGCACCTTGGCGGTCGTCACCGCCATGACTGGCAGCCCTATCCAAGGCTTCATCAGTATTTTTTCAGCCAGCTTTGTGGCGGCCCAGGAACTGTTCAATATTTTCCTGGTAATCACGTTCATGACTGCCCTGCTGAACTCGTTAAAGAGGCTGGAGGCCGATGTGAAGATGGTGGCCCCCTTCCGCAAGGTCATGGTCAATAGTGCCTCGTCCTTTCTGATGATTGCGGCGGCTACCTACTTTATTTCCCTGTTCTTCTGGCCCACACCCGCTGTACCTCTGGTGTCGGCCATTTTGCTGCCGGCGGCAATTGCGGCTGGCTTGCCTCCCCTGGTCGGGGCGATGGCTATCGCCATCTGTGGGCAGGGCATGGCGCTATCGTCCGACTACATCATTGGCGTTGCTCCTGGCATCAGCGCCAAGGCAGCCGGTGTCGGAGCCGATGTTGCCGTGCTGGCGGATCGTGCGCTGGTGCTTTCCTGGATTACCGGTGGCGTTGCGTTGACGTTGACATTTTTGTTGATGCGCCGCTATTTCAAACCGGCAGATAGCCGTTTGCTGGATGCCTGGATGCGCCAGGCGCCGGATAGCACCCTGGATGAAGTGGAATCCCAAGGCACGTATGACAAGGCCGAGATTGCTCGTGGCACGGCGGGTAATGAGCACACGGTGCATCCCGGCCTGAGCCCCAAGGAAGAGCGCTATTCGCGCATTCTGGCCTGGATTACGCCACTGGCGTTTCTGGCGGTGATTGGCATCATGCTGTTGCCCCGCTTTATCCCGTCCTTGCCTGTCCTGCGGGGTGGCGACGCCGCCGGTTTGGTAGGGGGCGTGGCCTTTGTGTTGATGATGATTGCTACCTGTATGGCAGAAGGGCCGCGTCGCATGCTGGACACTTGCCCGGATCATATGACCGATGGTTTTGTATTCGCCTTTCGCGCCATGGGTTCGGTGCTGCCCATTGCCGGTTTCTTCTTCCTGGGTGCCAGTGAAGCAACGTCTGCCATTTTGGGCACTCCACTGGAACAAACACCCAGTCTGCTGTTCGAGCTGATCTCGGCGGGGCAGCATCTGATTCCGGACAATCATTTTCTGGTGGCTTTTGGTGTTCTGTTGGTGGGCATGATCTCGGGCATTGATGGCTCGGGCTTCTCGGGCCTGCCATTGACAGGAACCCTGGCCTCGGCCTTGAGCCCGGTATCCGGGCTGGAGGTTGAAACCTTGGCTGCGGTAGGACAGATCGGTGCTATCTGGACGGGCGGTGGCACTTTGATTGCCTGGTCTTCATTGATTGCCGTGGCGGGCTTTGCCCGAGTGCATGTGCTGGATCTGGTGCGAGCCCTGACGGTTCCTGTGCTGGCGGGGATGGCGCTGTCGACAATTTGCGCTGTGCTGGTGTTCGGATGAGCGATATGGGTACGACAGCCTATCGCGCCGGTGAAAAACAGGGCTTGGGGAAACATTGGGCCGTTGCTGCCGGGCACCCCTTGGCGGTGAGGGCCGCGCAGGCCATGCTGGAACTCAAGGGTAGTGCAGTGGATGCGGCTATTGCTGCCGATGCTGTCATGGGGGTTGTCGAACCTATGGCGACAGGCATTGGTGGCGATCTGTTGGCCATGATTGCATCGCCCGACAGTATGCCAGTGGCTTATAACGGCAGCGGAGCGGCGCCCCTGCTGTTGAAGGCTGAGCAGGTTCAGGCTTTGCCTGGGGGACGGATTCCGGAGCGTCATGTGTTGTCCATTACCACGCCTGGCCTGGTGCGAGGGTGGTGGGATATGCACCAGCGCTATGGCCGTCTGGACTGGGCCTGCTTGTTTCAGCCTGCCATTCAGGCAGCGCGGGAAGGTTTTGCGGTAGCGCCGGTGGCGGCGCGTGAATGGCAAATCTTTGATTTTGTACTGCACCGCGATCCCGTGTGTGCCGCCCTTTATAGGGCGGGCAAGCCGCCCAAGGCGGGGGAGCAATACCTGAACCCTGAACTGGCAGCTGTCTTGCAGGACATCGCCACGCAAGGCCCCGATGCTTTCTATCTGGGACGCCCCGCGCAGCAGGCAGAGCAGGCAATGGAACAGGTACAGGGGCTGTTGAGGGCTGAGGACTTTCGCCGCCATAAAGGGTTCTTTTGCGAGCCTGTCAGCGCATCGCTGGGAGAGTTCAGTCTTTATGAATGTCCCCCCAACACGCATGGGGTGGCAGTCCTGGACGCCGTGCAACGCGCCTGGAAACGCCCGGTTGACCAGGATGCGGCGGAGCTGGAACTGGTCAAGGCGACCGAAGCGGCGATGGTTCAGGCTTCACGGGTCGTGTGTGATCCGGCAGGCAATACGGTCTGCACGGTTGTGGTCGATGCAGACGGGTTGGCGGTGACGTTCATGTCCAGCATTTTTAAACGATTCGGCTCTGCGTATGCCGTACCCGGCTGTGGATTTGTGCTGCAAAACCGGGGTTTCGGTTTCTCCGAGCCTGGGCATGTGAATGGCCCTGGGCCGGGAAAACGCCCTTATCACACGGTTGTTCCGTCTTTGGCCTTGAAGTCGGGTCAGTTCCATATGGGGCTGGGTGTGGTGGGCGGCTTGATGCAACCCCAAGGGCAGATACAGATATGGACTCGTGTTCTGCGTGATGGCTGGCCTTTGGATAAAGCGATGTTTGAACCGCGCTGGCGTTTGGAGGGGGCTGGGCGTCTGGCCCTGGAGGATGGTTTTGATGCGAACCGTACAGCCTTTCTGCGTGAGCACGGGTATGTGTCGCCTGATAAAGGCGTAGGCGAACTGGCTGGCCGCAGCGACTTTGGCGGGGCTCAGGCGGTTGAGCGCTTGGCAGACGGCCGTTTGCAGGCTGTTTCTGACCCTCGTAAGGATGGTTGCGTGGCGCTGGCCTGATAAACGGGCAGGGTTATTCCCTACTTTCTAAAATAGTAGACGGTATACAATATACTTAAATAGTCCAAACCTCATCTTTCGTCGGCTGCTGTCAGGGCGACGTCTTTCAACAAGGAAACAGTCATGGAAAAACTGCTGAATCGCGATGAATTTCGCACCGCACTGGAAACCGCCATTAAAGGGAAAAGCGCCAATACTTCCCCTTTCAGTATTGCCTGGGCCAGCGGCAAGCTAAGCCGTGAGCATCTGGCACGCTGGGCGGAAAACCACTATCACTATGTCGGCCCTTTTGCCGATTACCTGGGTTATCTGTATGCCCGCACTCCCGCCGAATACGTGGAAGCCAAAGACTTCTTGTTGGCCAATATGTATGAAGAGGAAATTGGTGGTGACCGCCACACAGATCTGCTGATCCGCTTTGGCGAGGCTTGCGGCACGACACGGGCCCGTATCGAAGACCCCGACAACATGAATGCCACCACCCGCGCCTTGCAGGCCTGGTGTTACGCCATTGCCATGCGCGAAGATCCGGTCGTTGCGGTGGCGGGGCTGGTGGTTGGCCTGGAGTCCCAAGTGCCCTCGATCTACCGCAAGCAGACCCCAACCTTGCGCGAAAAATACGGCTTCACGGACGAAGAAGTGGAGTTTTTCGACCTGCACATTGTGTCGGACGAAATCCACGGCGAGCGTGGCTACCAGATCGTGCTTGAGCATGCGAACACGGTGGAACTGCAGCAGCGTTGCTTGCGTATCTGCGAAATTGGTGCCGAGATGCGTCTACTGTATACCACTTCCCTGTACAACGATTACGTCAAAGACGAGATCAGCCTGCAAGAACTGCAGCTGGAAGCAGCCTGAGCCAGAAAGCCGAGCGGGCAGATGGGCTGCCCGCCGACCTAGAAACAAGGAAGTACAGCGGTGGACAATCTCAAGGACGTCGTTTTCGACAATTACATTGATGGGCAGTGGCTGCCCAGCCAGAGCGGGCGTACGCAGCCCAATCTGAATCCGGCCGATCGTGACGATGTAGTGGGGGCTTTCCCATTGTCCACGGCTGAGGACGCAAAGGCGGCTGTTGCAGCTGCTCAGGCTGCCTTTGCAGGATGGCGAGCCACGCCTATCTCCGCTCGAGCTCGTGTGCTGAATGCGGCGGCAGCCTGGCTTGATGCCAATGTGGACCGTATCGCTCAGGGCCTGACGCGAGAAGAGGGCAAAACGCTGGCGCAAAGCAAGATGGAAGTCGGGCGCTCGGCCCAGACCTTGCGTTTTTATGCGGTTGAAGGCCAGACCTATACCGGCGAGACCTTCCCCCAGGATGATGCGCAGCAACTGGTGTACACCCAGCGTGAACCATTGGGCGTGGTGTCCGTGATTGCGCCCTGGAATTTCCCTATCTCCATCCCGGCACGCAAAATTGCCCCCGCATTGATCACCGGTAATACCGTCGTGTTCAAGCCTTCATCCGACACACCTTTGACGGGCTATTACCTGTGCGAAGCCTTTGCGCAAGCCGGGATTCCGGCGGGTGTGCTGAATCTGGTGCATGGCAGGGCCAGTGAAGTGGGGCCCACGCTGGTGCAATCTCCTCAGGTACGCGCTATTTCGTTTACTGGTTCGACCCAGGCGGGTGAAGACATTTGTCGTCAGGCACGCATGAGCACCCGGACTCAAATGGAGCTGGGTGGCAAAAATCCCTTGATTGTCATGGAAGACGCCGATCTGGATCTGGCCGTCAAACTGGTGGTTCAAGGCGGATTCTCCTTGAGCGGCCAGGCCTGCACGGGAACCAGCCGTGTGCTGGTGCATCGTCAGGTCAAAGAAGAATTCACGCGGCGCCTGGTAGAGAAAGTCAGCGCTTTGACCGTGGGTAATGGTTTGAATGGCAACCCCGATCTGGGCCCGATTGCCACCGAAAGCCAGTTGGAAAGCATTCTGGAATATGTGGCCATCGGCAAGCAGGAAGCCACCCATTTACTGGGCGGCGAACGTTTGACTGAAGGTGACTACGCACGGGGCCTGTTCATGCGTCCGGCTTTGTTCACAGACGTGACCCAGCAAATGCGTATTGCCCGCGAAGAGATTTTTGGTCCGGTGATTGCCTTGCTGGAAATCGATTCCTACGAGCAGGCACTGGCCATGGCCAATGACACCGAATACGGCTTGTCGGCCGCCATTGTGACGCGCAGTGCTGAATATGCGCATCGCTTCGCCAATGACATTGAGGCCGGGACGGTCAAGATCAATCGCACCACAACCGGCAACTTGATCAATGCTCCCTTTGGTGGACTGAAACAGTCCAGCACCTCCACCTTCCGCGAGTCGGGCCGGGCGGGCCTGGAGTTCTATACCCAGATCAAGACCGTGTATCGCGGTATCTGAATTTTATTAACCCGAAATACTGAGAAGACATATGAAAAAGATCCTACGTCTCGAACAGCGCGAAGCGCGCTTGATGGTGGACGCGGCGATTGCCAAATCCAAGGAGATTGGCGTGCTGGAGACCGTTTGCGTGGTTGACGAAGGGGGCTACCCCATCGTGATGGAGCGCATGGATGGGGCACGTATTACCGGCGCCCAGATTGCCTGGAACAAGGCGTTTACCGCTGCAGGCCACAAGCGCTCCACCCATTTGTTCACCACGCCGCCTAATGGCCCCGCCTTGCCGGGTAACGAAGCCTTCGGGATTCAGTTGAGCTTTGAAGGTCGCTTTGCTGCTTTTGTAGGCGGCTACCCCATCGTGGTCAACGGCGAAGTCATTGGTGGCATAGGCCTGAGCGGTGGTAACGGCGAGCAGGATACGGCAGCCGGTGTTGCTGGCTTGCAGGCCTTGGCCGAGGCCTTGAAGGCAGAGGGTCTGGACGTGCTGGTTCAGGCGGACATCAAGAAATAGTGGCATCAGGAGGACGGGTCATGGCCCATCGTGTCGATATCAAGGAAACCGGCGAGCAGTTTTGGGTAGAACCGCAAGAGACCATCTTGCAGGCCGCCCAGCGCCAAGGCGTGCGCATTTATAGCGACTGCGAGTTTGGTGGCTGCGGGACCTGCCGCATTCAGGTCACCCGTGGGAAGGTTTGTTATGAGGATGACTGCCTGCCCATGAGCATTGCTGATGAAGAACACGAGCAGGGCCATGCCGCCGCCTGCCAGGCACGGCTCGATGCCGATATTGAGATCAGTCTGGCCGCGCATCGAGATGACTTGCCTGAAACCCGGCAAGTCCGGGCGCAGGTTCACAGCGTGGAAAGGGCATGTCAGGGGATCTGGCGTCTGATTTTACAGTTGCCGCAGGACGTGCAAGTGCCGTTCCGTCCAGGTCAGTATCTGAACATCTTGTTTGAGGACGGGCGTGCACGCAGTTTTTCCATGGCCAATGCCGATGCCGCACAGGGGCGCATTGAATTGCATGTGCGGGAAGTGGAGGGTGGGCGTTTCACCCAGGTATGTTTGCCGACCCTGAAAGCCGGCGACGAGCTGCTGCTGGAACTGCCCTTGGGCGTGTTCTATTGGCGTGAGCGCGACTGGCGACCCATGGTCATGGTGGCAACCGGAACTGGCATTGCCCCCATCAAGGCGATTCTGGAGTCCTTGCTGGACAAGGATGATTGCCCGCCTGTCAGCCTGTATTGGGGAATGAATCGGCCCGAAGACCTGTATCTGGCCCAGGAGATTGCATCTTGGGCTGAGCGCTTGTGCGAGTTCCGTTTTGTCCCTGTGCTCTCCCATGCTGACGAGAGTTGGCAAGGCGCGCGCGGCTATGTGCAGCAACAGGTGTGCCGGGATGAACCTGACCTGTCAGAGCATGCCATTTACTTGTGTGGCTCGCCCGTGATGATTGAGCAGGCCCGTGGTTTGTTCAAGGAGCATGGCGCCAATGAGCAGTTCATGTATGCCGACGCCTTCAACTTTCAGTCTGATCCCAGCTCGGCAGAGCCTTCTCTTGTCTAGGCTCGGTGGGGGAGTTGGTCCTGACCGGCTTCGGGGTCGCGCTTCTTGCGGCCGCCAAACAGTTCAGTTAATGAGGGCAGGTTGATGAGCGGGATACGACGGCGCAGATGCTTGCGCTTTGCCAAGTGTGGCAGCAACTGCTCGCCGACGGGACGCTGCAGATAGCGAAGTTCGACGGGGGTTTTCATGATGATCTCGTTAATAGGTTTGAATTGAATTAAGTATACCGCAATAGGGGTTTCTACTCAAATTGACGGATATTTGTGTCTAAAAACAAGAAAAACTGTTGCTTGAAGGTTGCGGTTTTTATCTTGGTATACCGTTCTTGGTTTTTCAGGCGGTCAGGGCTCGCAATCCGGTCGCATTATTGGCAGCCAGCAGGAGGTTTCATGCCAACCATTACTTTTCATAAAAACGGCCAGACGCATGTGGGTGAGGTGCAGGAGAACACCAATCTGGTGGTCCGGGCGGGTATCAAGCAATTTCCCTTTCCGCATTTGACCTACGGTTGTGGCATGGGCAAGTGCGCTAAGTGTGCCTGCCGTGTTCTGGAGGGGGGCGAGCATTTGCCAGCGGCCAACTGGAAAGAGAAAAAACAATTGGGCGAGCGACTCGATCAGGGCTGGCGGCTGGCCTGTCAGCTATGGATTAATCAGGACATCGTTCTGGAGCAAGCTGAAACACAGGAGGTGCAGTGATGTATGTGGTGCTGACCAGCAAGCCAGGGGAATACCGCACGGAACCGGGCGTGGGCGTGGAGATGGTGGCGGCCTATGAATACCATTTTCAGGGTCGTTTCAAGGCGGTGTTTGCCATTGCGCGTATTCAGGAAGGCTCGCGCGTTCGCATTGTGGAAGAGACTCCAAATGGCACGATCAATGACATCCCTACCCGGCAAATGGAAAAGTTTGCAACAGTCGAACAGGCTTATGAAGAACTGGCCGGATTGACGCACTTTGGCAGCATACAAGCCGAATTGCGTCAGTGTGAGCTTGACGGTCACCAGGCAGGGGCACAGACCCCGGCACAGCAGCAATCCTGAGGTAGCAGAATATGGTTCAGATTACATTTGCGTCGAATAATGGTTTGGTGGTGTCTGCCGCCGAGAACAGTAACTTGCTGCGGGTTTCCATCCGCGAGCGCGGTGGCATCCCGTTCAAATGCGGGGGCGGGATCTGTGGCACCTGCAAGTGCCGAATTACGGAAGGGCTGAGCAATACGGATGAGGTCAAGGCCAAGGAACACAAGCATTTGTCCGAGCAGGATCTGGCAGAGGGTTTTCGTATGGCGTGCCAGACCTTTGTTCGTGGTGACGTTACGGTGAGCTGGTAAAAGGAGCGGCCATGCTGCATTTGACCGATCAGCAACTACACGAGCTGCTTGATGCGCCTGCCGTACAAGAGGTGCTGGAGCAGGCTTTCATCGAGTTTGGGCAGGGCCAGGCGGCCCAGCAGCGTCGTGTGCGCACGCAGGTGGGCGATACCCGCTTGTCGACCTTGGGCGCGGTCATCCCAGGCCAGCAAGTGGCGGGTGCCAAGATTTATACGACCGTGCATGGCGCATTCAATTTTGTCATTGTGCTGTTTGATGCACTGAGCGGACAGGCTTTGGCCACTTTGGATGCTGGCGCGATCACGCAATGGCGTACTGCAGCCTGCTCGGTACTGGCAGCACAGCGTGGCGCCAATCCCCATTCGCAAACCTTGGGAGTGCTGGGTCTGGGTGCCCAGGGGATGGCGCATGCCCTGCAGTTTTGCCAGACCTTTGATTTGCAGCGTGTGCTGGTGTGGAGCCCGAATGTCGATGAGAAGCGCTGCCACCAGCTGGAGCTGGAGTGTGGTGTGCCTGTGCGAGCCGCCCGAGCGGAAGAGATCGCCGCACAGGCGGATATTCTGGTCACGGCCAGCCGCAGTCGCGATCCCCTGTTTGATGGACGCAGCCTGAAGCCCGGCTGCTTTGTCGCCGCCGTTGGCTCCAGTTTGCCAACAGCGCGGGAATTGGATGATGCCTGCCTGCAGCGGGCAGGCAAGATTGTGGTGGAGTGGGGCGAGCAGACTCTCTCGGAGGCGGGGGATCTGATTCTGGCCGCGCCCGATTGTGGCGTCTCGGGAAAATTGTGCGAGTTAAGCGATTGGTTGCAATTAGACCGGGGACAAGGCTACGACGCACAGGGAATTTGCGTGTATAAATCAGTGGGTGTGGCGATTGAAGATATTGCCGTCGCTGGATTGGCGTATCGCCGTCATCAGCTTGGCAAGACAGCGCAGGAGGCGCTTGCCGCACACTGAAAAACGACAATAATTCAAGCATGTTGGGAGTAGGCAATGGGGATGGCAGGCTTTTCTTCTTTAGGCGAATTCAAGCAGGCACTGACCCGGGACTACAACCGCATCAACAGCAGTATTTTTGCATCAGGTGTCGTGACGCTGAAGATTGATGTGCTGGAGGATCGGATCAGCATGTTGGCGGTTCATAAACGCCAGCCTGCCTTGCAGACGTTGAGCCGTGAAAATGCACATATTGCTGATCTGGCGGATCTGTATCTGATCAAGGCCTTCAAAAAGGAGATGAAGCAGGTTTTGGTGGACGAATATGGGTTGGATGTGGTGGCCATATTCAAGGACTACGACGCCGCGGCGCAATTGTCTTCCACTATGGTGTTGTTGCAAAAAGGAGTGTGAATGCAGTGGCATTGGTGAGAACCGTTGCCCTGAATTCCGAACCGATAAAAAGAAGCTGACTGGTAGACAGTCTTGTTGTCCTTCCGTCCGGAGTGGATTGCCTGATGTGCAATTTGCCCTGGAGCCAAGCCCAGGCCCTGACAGGTCCGCTTGGGGAAGTTGCCGACAGGAAGTGCTCGCATACCGCCGGCCTCGGACTCTGGGATACCCCAGGGTTCGAGGCCGGCTTTTTATTTGGAGACAAAATCATGGCCTATGTAGCCGATTTGCTGGATGCATTGAACGTAATCACGGGGGGACGCATGGTGTCCTGTATGGATGAGGTCAAATGCGGCCACCATCCCTTCGTGATCTGGAAGTCCTCTGGAATTTACGGCAAGGAAGTACTGGAAATCCCAGGCTTGATTCATGGGGACCCTAACAAGGAAGTGCGCAAGGTGGCGGTGTGCATGACCATGTCCGAATTGAGCATTGAGCTGGCGGGCGCAACCGGGGTGGACGCCATTGTTGCGCATCATCCGATCGCCGATGCCGCAAGTTGCGGCGGCGTGACCCTGAAGGATTACCTGGACCTGTATGGGGTGGCTGCCCTGGAGTGTCATGAGGCGTTTCATGGTCTGCATCCGGGCATCGCGTATCTGCATGGCCACAAAGTCGCTAAAAGCGATATTGCCTATGGAGGCATTCATGGCAATGTGATGTTCGTGGGCGAACCATTGGATGGGGTGAGCACTTTGGGCGACATGCTGGATCGGCTTGACGGCTTCATGGGGCTGGATCTGGAGGATCAGGTCTTGCAGGCTGAACGCCGCATCAAGGGCAATGAAAACATTCTGGAGACCAGCACCTTGACGCGTGGTGCGATTCGGCTAGGGGAGCGCAACAGTCGCGTCGGGCGTATTTTGCACATTTTTCCGCATACGGGATTCAGCCCCGACCATCTGCGTCAGGCGGTGGCCGAGAACCCGGGCGTTGACACGGTGCTGGCCTCTATCAGCCGGGTCTACGACGGTCATGCGCTTATCGAATGTGCTCGTGAATTGGGTCTGAATTTCCTGGTGGGCAATAGCCACGTGCTGGAGATCCTGGAGAATGGCCTGCCCTTGGCCTATGCCTTGAGTGCCTTGCTCGATGGCGTCGAGGTGGTCATGTTCCGTGATCGGGTGACGTCCACGCCTGTGCACCAGGTGGGTGGGGCCCGCCTGCGTGAATACGCCCAGCATTTTTCGACGGCTCATTTGATGGGCAAGAACGTGTTGAGCTTCCAGTAGGTCCAGCTTCCTGAACGGAGAGAGACATGGATAACAAAACAATAGAAATAGACAAAGTAGTGCATGTAGCGCCTGCGGGCCGTCGGCCCATGGAGCGTATCGAGGCGGTGGGCCTGGGCTTGCTGCTGCTCGCCATGCTGACGCTGTTTTTCTTTCCCGCTACCTTGTCGGGCGCGTTTGATACGGTGCTCAACAAGGTCAAGCCCGTGGTGGTGGATGTATTTTTGACCGGGCAGGTTGGGGTGGCTGTCATTATCAGCGTCATCATTGGACGCTTGCTGGAGCGTTTGGGTTTTACCGATGCCATGATGCGAGTGTTCATGCCGGCGATGCGGGCCATTGGAATCAATCCGGCCGTCATTATTCCCAGCGTGTACAACATTTTTGGCGATATCAACGCCGCTGGTCGTATTTCGGGGCCTTTGTTGCGGCAGGCTGGTGCAACCAAGGACGAGCAAAAGATTGCGGTAGCCACGATGGTGCAGTCTCAGCAGTCGTTCTCCACGTTCATGCTGGGCATGATGGCTTTGACCTTTGCCGGGGTGAATGTCTTTGCCGTTGTGCTGATTGCGATCTTCGGCCCCTTGTTGCTCTCCCCCTTATTGCTGTCGCGGCTGGTTTACCGCAATGTTCGCTCGGTGGATCTGCTGGCAGCCCCCCGTTTCACACCGAATATCGATTTTGCGCCCATGCTGTTCAAGGCCGCCCGCGAAGGAGTGGAACTGTTGCTGCTGATCCTGATCCCGGCTGTGGCCCTGGTGTTCTGTGTCATTGGTTTGCTTGAACATATCGGCATTTGGGCACCTATCAGCGATGTGCTTGAGCGCGGTCTGCTTGCGCTGAATATTCACCCTGAAACGGGCGTGCTGGCGATGCTGGTCAGCCCCACTTTGGCAATGGGCAAGTTGCAGGCGATGGCTTCCACACTGGATCCATCTTTGGTAGTGGGTTCATTTGTACTGGCGTCGTCCGGTTTGCCCTTATCGGCTGTCTTTGGACAGATTCCGGTGGTCTGGGCTGAATGCTCGGATCTGAATGAAAAAGAAGTCATGCTGGCCGCCGTTCTGGGCATTGTGATGCGCTTGTTGACGGCAGTGGTACTGGCTGTGTTTCTCACGCCTTTGATTGTCTGAGTTCCTGTTTGTAGTTCCCCCCACTTTAGGAGCGCTGATGTTGGCGCTCTTTTTTTATTTTGTCTGTTTTCTCCAGGCGTGGTGACTGCCATCGAACTGCCATAAAACTGTAACAGGGCTGAAAGAACACTTGTTTAACCTGAGCCTGTCGTAGTCTTTTTAAGGCAGGGCACCTCGGTGACTCTGGTTCTTTAAGTTGATGCCTTTTTCTGTCCGGCAGCGTGCGCTGCGGCCCATTGCGCTTATTGATGCTTTGCTTTTGTGTCCGGTGTTGCGCCGTGCTGCAAAGCAGGATGCCGGGTGTGGCTTGGCGATGTATTGGCCTGAATGCCTTGTAGGGGACGGAGCATGAACCAGACCCTGGTGACGGTGTTAAGCGGCTATGGAGGCAAAGCGCCAGCCGCCATTCTCGTGCAGGCATGTGGCTTGCGATTGCTGCTGGATGCCGGCGGGCCTTTGTATCCTGGGCAGGTGTGCGACTGGTATCAAGGGCTGGAGGTGGATGCCATTTTGGTGACACATGATCACCAGGATCATATTGGCTCCTTGTCCAAGCTGCCTGAACACATACCTGTTTATGCCACGGCCTCTACGGCGCGCAGCCTGCCTGCTGGGCGGATCTGGCGTGAGCTGCCAACCCGTGGCACAACTTATATCGGCGATATTGCCGTGCGTACCGGCTTGTCCGGCCATGCTTTGGGGGGGGTCTGGCTGCATCTGGATGTGGGCGGTGGGCTGTTCTATAGCGGGGACTTTTCCTGCGAATCCTTACTGTTCCCCTTCGATTTGCCGCCGCCTGCGTATCTGGCTTTGCTGGATGCGTCTTACGGTTTGTACGACCAGTCTCATCACGTGGCCTGGAGCATTCTGGAGTCCTTGCTGGAGTCCCATCCCGCCTTGTTGCCCGTACCGCCGTCAGGCCGGGCGATAGAGATTGCCTTGTGGCGCCAGCAGCAAGGTTTTGAGGACTGGAGCATGGACGCGTCCTGCTACGAAAACCTGACCCGCATGATCAGCCAAAGCAGTGACTTGTTGTTGCCGGGTGTGCAGCAATCCTTGCGTGAGTTGATGCCGCGTGCGGCTACGTTTGATCCGCAAGCGCACCTGCTGCTGGCCGGTGAGCCGGACGGCTGTCAGGGCAAGGCAGGGGAGCTGATTCGGGAGCGTCAGGCACGGGCTGCGGACCCCAATGCCGAGGCTGGTGAACGCTTGTTGATTCACACCGGCTATGTGGCCCCACATGCACCACGTGGCACGCATACCCTTTGCTGGAATGTGCACCCGCGTTTGACGGATTTACGCTGGCTGGTGGATATGGTGCAGCCACGTTATTGCATGCCTTTGTTCACGCAAATGCATGATTTGCCGACCTGGCGCAATGTGATGGGACCGGCCCTGAGCCTGGAAGGTCACTGGGAACTGCCAGCGACCTCCGTAGGCGTGGTTTAAGCGGTGTAGCGCTCCAGCAAGGCCTCGCGTCGGGCGGGGCTGAGCTTCAAGGCGTTCTGAAAGAAGTTCTCCAGATTACCGTACGTTTCATCAATCGTCTTGAAGGCGGTTTCCAGAAACTCGGGCTTGACGCCCCATAGAATATCCAGCACTTCGTCACTGATGCCACGGTTGTCGGGCAGATCAGGGCGGCGGAAGAATTGATTGGTCAGCAGATAGTCGTGCATGACATCGTCAGGGTGCACCCCGGCAGCGCGGTGCAGCAGGGCGACGGCAAAGCCGGTGCGGTCTTTCCCTGCCGTGCAATGCATGACTACTGGCGTATCAGCTTGCAGCAGTTGATCAAAAACTTGGCCAAAGGTGGCGGCGTGTCCGGTCACAAATTCGGTGTAGGTCTTGTTCATGGTGCTGTGTGCCGCATCCACATCCACCTGACCTTTGGCCAGCATGTCCATAAAGTCCGGCAAGACGGTGGGCTCGACGGTCAGTGCGTGGCTGGTCAGAAAGCTGTACTGGTAAGGCGAGCGTTTGCGCTCGTGTGCTCCGCGAAAGTCCAGGGAGCGGGCAATGCCCAGCTCTTGCAGGGTGTCCAGGTCCTGGCTGCTCAGATCCGCCAAATGGTCTGAACGATAGACGCGACCCTTACGAAAGGAGCCGGAGTCTGTGGCATAGCCGCCTATATCACGGAAGTTGCTGGCCCCTTCTAAAGGGCAGGATAGGGAACTGGGCAGCGGCGATACGGACACGGCGGACTCCTGTTGAAACGGTGAAAGTCCCATGTTAACGGTCTTGGACGGGATCTGCATATGACAATGCGGTGACAGTTGGGGAGTGCGGGAGGACCGAAAGCACAATGAATGCAAGTGCACGGTTCTGTATCCTCAGAAAGCCATGTATATTCTTTGCTGGCAAGGCCCAGGCAGACAGGCTGGTACACCGCGTTCATGTTCTTGAGGCTTCGGTTTGCTGAAAATGTGAACAGACTTCAAGGTGACGCTGGCGTTTGACAGCCTGCACCGACTAGACAAGAACAGGTGCCGTGCCGAGCCAAGGGGGGACAAGTCTGATGACGCATTCACGCATCGCTCGCGTGCTCATGTGCTGCAAAAAGAGCCCCAGGATATTGGCTAAAGTAGGCCCAAGGTATAAGGTCAATGGTTATTTGAATAGACCGGCGATCAGCCCGGGCGGCCCACAACCGTAATTTTTCAAGGAACAAGCATGTTTGAGCATTTGCAGGCCTATGGTGGCGATCCGATTTTCCGTTTGAACGAGGCATTTCACGCCGATCCGCGCGATCGCAAGGTCAACCTGACCATTGGTTTGTATTACGACGATCAAGGCCGTCTGCCTTTGCTGGATGTGGCTCGCCGGGCTGAAGAACAATGGGCGGCCAAGGGCCAGCCCCGTGGCTATCTGCCTATTGAAGGTTTGGCTTCCTACCGCAGCGCCGTGCAAAAACTGGTTTTTGGTGCCGACAGCAAAGTGCTGCAAGAAGGTCGTGTTGCGACCATTCAGACATTGGGCGGTTCGGGGGCCTTGAAAGTGGGTGGCGACTTCCTGCACGAAGCCTACCCCAATAGCGAAATGTGGATCAGCGATCCAGCCTGGGATAATCACCACTCCATCTTCCGTGGATCGGGCATTCCTACCCACACTTACCGTTACTACGATCCAGCCACGCGCGGTCTGGATTTCACCGGCCTGATGGAAGACATCTCCGTCCTGCCCGAGCACAGCATTGTCTTGCTGCACCCCTGCTGTCATAACCCCACCGGGGCTGATCTGAGCGACGAGCAGTGGCTGCAACTGATCCCTGTGCTGCAACAGCGCAAGCTGATCCCTTTCCTGGACATGGCTTACCAGGGTTTTGGCCGTAGCCTGGATGAAGACGCTTTCGCCGTGCGCGCCATGGTCGATGCTGGCCTGACGTTCTTGCTGGCCAACTCCTTCTCCAAAAACTTCTCCTACTACTCCGAGCGTTGCGGTGGCTTGTCGGTGGTGTGCCAGAGCGCGGACGAAGCTGATCGTGTTCTGGGTCAGCTCAAGGCCGTGGTGCGTCGCATCTACTCCAACCCGCCCTCGCACGGTGGTCAGGCTATTGCCACCATCTTGTCCGATGAAGCCTTGCTGGCCGAGTGGACGGCAGATGTGGAAACCATGCGTCAGCGTATCGCTGCCATGCGCAAGCGTGTACACGATCGTCTGAAAGAGCTGGCTCCCCAGTACGACAGCAGCTACTTCGTCAAACAGCAAGGCATGTTCTGCTACACCGGCCTGACCAAAGAGCAGATCCAGAAACTGCGTGACGATTTTGGCGTGTACGTGCTGGAGTCGGGCCGCATCAGCGTGCCAGGTCTGAATCAGTCCAATGTGGATTACTTTGCGGAGTCGCTGGCTGCTGTCGTGGCCTAAGACGCCGAGGTCTTTCCTGCAGAATTAAAGAGCGTGTTTATGGCCCCTTCGGGGGCGGTAAACACGCTTTTTTTGATGCTGAAAATGCATCCGCAGCTGCGTTGATCGTATGGTGGAAGCCGCTTATACGTACCTGTCTGATTGATGCGTTCGACTTGTTCTGGCCACTTGGCTGGGGGCTTGAACCTGAACTGAAAAGCGGAACAGTGTCGAGCTAGACCATTGAATAGCCCTGCGCTTACATAGCCGAAGCACTCAACGGTTCATTAGTGCTTAGCCATGGTCAGGCAAGCAGGTCAACCGGCAAGCTGACCGTATTTCGTCGTATTGCGACATTGCTCAGGCTAATGCTTGCAGCAGCAGTTCCTGATTGATCTGCTCCTGCTGCCGCGCCCGGTTCAACAAATAGCGATGGAAATCCTGGCTATGAGGCGACTCAAACGCACCCGCCCGTCGGGTCAGCACATAGGGCCAGGGCAGAGGCAAGGAATGGGAGAAGGGCAGGATCAGCTGCCCGCTGCGCACTTCCTTTTCTATCATCGAGCATTGCGCCAATACAAAACCCTGACCGGCCACTGCAGACTCCAGCGCCATGTGCGACAGAGAAAAAACCCGGAAGCGGTCCAGGGGCGTATTGCCTATATCTATCTCCAAGGACTCAAACCAGTCGCGCCAGGATGGCGGCGAGGTAAAGCGTGGCTGCCAGTCCGAGGACAGCAAGGGATAGCTCAATAGATCACGAGGATGTCGCAAGGCGGCTTGCCCTTGGAGCAGGGTCGGGCTGCAGGCGGGAACGACACGGTCTGTATACAGCTCGGTAAAGCTGCGGGGGCGGGCGGCGGCCTGACCGTAGGTAATCCGAAAGTCGATTTGCTCGGCTTCCAGATCGGGCTCGGCATGGCTGCCTTTCAGATGCAGTGTCAGCTCCGGGTCGTACTGTTCCTGCCATTGAAATGCCAGCGGTGCCATCCAGGTTTTAAGCATGGACGGCAAAGCGCTGATCGAAAGCAGGCTGGTGTTGCGCGAGCGCTCCATTTCTTGTTGTCCGTCGCGCAATAGCTCAAATGCCTGGGTACAGATTTCATGAAAGCGCACCCCCGCCGCTGTCAGCCGCAAGCGTTTGCCTTCTTTGTAGGTCAGGCTGCAGCCCAGCGAGTCTTCCAGCAAACGCAATTGCTGGCTGATGGCGCCGGGAGTAATTTTCAGACGACGGGCGGCTTCTTGCAGGCTTTGGCTATGGCCCAGCGTCTCAAAGACTTGCAATGCACGTAAGGGAGGCAAGGTATCCATGATGGTCAGACCCCGTCCAGAAAAGTAATTTAACTTTAGAAATTCTAAACGATATGGATAGTAGGCTGAATTTGATTGCGACTATCATCACAAACAAGAGAGCATGAATGGGCTCGTTCAGCCATCATGCACCGTATTCAGAGTTGGGGGTAAATCATGTTTGTACGCAATGCCTGGTATGTAGGCGCATTGGCTACACAGCTCGGTCGCAGCTTGCAGCCTGTGCGTATGCTTAGCGAGAACCTGGTGCTGTATCGCCGCGAAGACGGCCAGCCCGTGGCCTTGGAAGATTCCTGTCCGCACCGTCGCCTGCCTTTGTCCAAAGGCCGCTTGATTGGCGACCAGGTGGAATGTGGCTACCACGGCCTGACCTTTGATTGCAGCGGCTCCTGTACCAAGGCGCCCGGTGTGGCGCAAATCCCTAAAAGCGCGGTGGTACGCAGCTACCCCTGTACGGAGCGTTTTGGCCTGGTCTGGGTCTGGATGGGTGATCCTGAATTGGCTGATCCGTCCAAACTGATCGATATCCCCGAGTGGGACAATCCCGAGTGGGGTGTGAACCGTGGCGACGCCATGGAACTGGACTGCAATTACCTGTACGTCACCGACAATTTGCTGGATCCTTCGCACGTGTCCTGGGTACACCAAAGCTCGTTTGGCAGCCCCGACATCATCGGCCTGCCCTTGACGGTGAAGGTTGAGGACAATGGCGTGACGGTCTCGCGCTGGTCAAAAAATGTGGAAGTTGCGCCGTTTTACAAGCAGTTTGTGAAATTTGAAGGCAATTGCGACCGCAAACAGCAATACGAAGTGCGCTTCCCGTCGCTGGCCGTGATCAAGGCCATCTTTCTGCCCGCCGGTGCGGCTACCGAGGAGCCCAGCGAGTACCACCAGGACGTTTTTCTGATGGACTCCTATAACTTCCTGACGCCTATCGACGAAGAACACACCCGTTACTTCTGGTTCCAGCTGCGCAATTTCAGCCCGGATGACGAGGCGATCTCCAAGATCTTCAACGAAGATGTACGCCACGCGTTCCTGGAAGACAAAGTGGTTCTGGAAGAAGTGCACAAAGCCCTGAAAGAGCGTCCTGCCGCGTTGGATTTGCCCTTGGATTCAGGCCCCTTGCGCTTCCGTCGCAAGATCAGCCAGATGATCCAGGCCGAACAAGCTGTCGCCAGCGAGACAACAACGGCTTGAGCGTGATGAATACGACTGCATCATCTGCGTCTACGGAGGCTACGGCCAACCGCCGTTTCCGGGATTATCGTGTCCTGGAAAAGCAGCGCGAAAGCGAAGTGATTACTTCGTTTGTACTGCAGCCGGTGGACGGTGTTATGCCGCCTTATCAGCCGGGTCAGTATCTGGTGTTCCGCCTGGAGATTGACGGGCAAATCGTGCTGCGCAATTACAGCGTGTCGGGGGATCCCGACTGCACGGATCGTCTGCGCATTTCCGTCAAACACGAGAAGGCCCCGGCAGGGTCAAGCGTGGCGGATGGTTTGGCCTCCTCCTATCTGCACCAACAGGTGCAGCCGGGCGATGTGCTGAGTGCGGCCGGCCCTATGGGCGAGTTCGTGCTGGACGAGAGCAGCCAGCGGCCTGTGGTGTTGCTAAGCGGTGGCGTGGGCCAGACCCCTTTGCTGGCCATGCTGCATCGTCTACTTAAACGCAGCCAGCGTAAGGTGTATGTGATTCATGCATGCGATAACAGCGCGGTGCATGCCTTTGCCGATGAGATGCGTGAGCTGGTGGCACAACGCGAAGGCGTGCAGCTTTACTTCTGCTATCGCAACCCGACTGAACATGATGAGCAAGCCGGTTTGCACCATGTGGCGGGACTGATTACACGTGAGCAGCTGCAGCGTTGGCTGCCACTGGATGATTACGAGTTTTACCTGTGTGGGCCCAGTGCCTTCATGCAGAGCAATTATGGTGTGCTGCGTAGTCTGGGTGTGGCACGTGAGCGCATTCACTACGAGTTTTTTGGCCCGGCGACGGTGCTGGAAAACACCTTGGCGGATGATGGTGCAGCCAGTGCGGTTCAGGATCAGGTCCAGCCTGCCCCCTCCAGTCGTGTCGATGCGAATGTGTTGGAGCTGGATTCGCCTGTAGAAGCAGTAAGGGGAGCCGCGACAGCAGCGGAAGATGCGGCGCAGACGGTGACATTCCTGCCCGATGGCCGCCAGGCCCAATGGCATGAGGACTGCCCCTCCTTGCTGGATCTGGCGGAAGCAACGGGCTTGAGTCCGGACTTCAATTGCCGGGCGGGTCTGTGCAATACCTGCATGTGCACTCTGGTATCGGGCGAGGTCGACTATTTTGAAGAGCCGCTGGACCCTGTGCCAGAGGGCAAAGTCTTGTTGTGCTGTTCCCGTCCCCGTGGTCCGGTGGCCGTGGAATTACCTTAAGAGTTTTTCAATTGCTTGTTGAGGTTTGCCCCGTCCTTTTGGGACGGGGTTTTTTTTAAAAAAATCATATGCTTCCTTGTTGGAAGTCAGGCGGATTGTCGATGTCTGGAGCAGGGGGTGTGGACATGAGGACTGTTGAAGTGGTGGTCCTACATAGGCTGGCTACCTTGCTATAGCTGGGCTTGCTCGCTTATCCAATCACTAAAGGCACGGACCTCTGCTTTTTGTGTCGCATCGGGCAAGGTCACCAGGTAGTAGGCAAAGCGGGCTGGCCAGGGCTTGTCCAGCACTTGCACCAAGCGGCCTGCGGCCATTTCATCCTGCGCATATTCTTGCGGTATCAAAGCCAGCCCCAGGCCCGCAATCGCGCCGCGTATCAGCAGGTAATCGTCCTCAAAAGCCGTGCCTCTATCGGCGCGCGCATCGTCCTCCACCCCGTGGGCAGACAGCCAAAGCGCCCAGTCGGCCCGGTCGGCATCTTGTAGCAGTGGCCACTCCAGACAATCTGCTGGTTCCTGAATGGTTGGCTTGTCTTGCAGCAACGCAGGGCTGGCTACAGGCAGCAAGACAGGGGCCATCAAGGGCTCGGCCTGCAAGCCGGGATACACGCCCAGGCCGTGGCGAATGGCGATATCCACTTTGTCGCGACGCAGGTCCACCAGCGTGGGGGACGCCTCCACACGGATTTCGATATCGGGATGGCGTTGCTTGAAGTCGGCCAGCCGCGGAATCAGCCAGGATGCGGCAAAGGAAGGCACGGTGCTGATCGTCAGTGTCTTCCTTTGCTTGGTGGCTTCCAGCGTGTGCATGGCCTGTTCGATCTGGTCGAACGCCGTCAGCAGGACAGGGTAGACCTGTTCACCGGCTTCGCTCAGGCTCATTTTGTGGTGGCTGCGCACAAATAGTGTCACGCCCAAACGATCTTCCAGCAGCCGGATTTGCTGGCTGACTGCGCCCGAGGTTACGCCCAGCGCCTGGGCGGCCAGCTTGATGCTGCCGTGGCGTCCGACTTCGGTAAAGGCGCGCAGAGCTTGTAAAGGAAAGACAGGGTTCACAGTTTAGTTTATCTAAATCTATCAAGTAGATTTAATCGTTTTTATTTGGCCATTTAGCTAGGGAAAATAGGCTTCTGAATCGTTTTTAAAGTTTAGCTTATCTATATAACAAGGAAGAGCGAACTTTCAATTTTGGAGCCACACCATGATTGATCTGTATACCGATAGTTCGCCTAACGGCTTTAAGGCGACCATTGCCTTGGAGGAGATGGCGTTACCGTACCGCTTGCATCACGTGCGTATCAACGCGAACGAGCATAGGCAGCCAGAGTTCCTGGCCTTGAATCCGCATGGGCGTATCCCGGTGATGAAGGATGATGAAACAGGTGTTGTCCTGTTCGAGTCCGCCGCGATCTTGCTGTATCTGGCGGAGAAAACCGGCCAATTGCTTTCAAAAGAACCTGTTCAGCGCTGGGAAACAATCAAATGGCTGCAATTTCACTCCTCCAGCGTGGGGCCGATTCTGGGTCAGCGCGTGCATTTTGAGTTGTTCGCCCAGGAGAAAATCCCGGCCGCCATCGAACGCTACCGCCGTCTGGTGAATGATCTGTTCACCGTGCTGGATACACGCTTGGCAGACCATCCTTATCTGGCAGGACAGGACTATTCCATCGCCGATATTGCGCATTTTGGCTGGACGCATATTGCGCGAATTATCGATTTTGATTTCAGCCACTACTCGCACATGAGTGCCTGGCATGAGCGCGTGGCCCAGCGCCCTGCAGTCCGTAAAGGCATCACCTTGCCTGAGCCCGCTACCGGCGCTTGAGGGGAAAACATCATGACGATTGAAACAAGCCTGATTCAAGGCGCATCTTTCCCTACCTTTGCCACTCACCCTGGCTATAGCCGCATGTTTGCACCCGGCCGTCTGACCATGGGTATCTTTCTGCCTCTGCGTTTTTATCAAGGCGATATGAGTGTGCTGGCCGGGCAGGCCGCGTTGGTAGAGGAGATAGACCGCCAGGATTTTGCGGCGGTGTGGGTGCGAGACGTACCGTTGTATGACCCCAGCTTTGGTGATGCGGGGCAGGTGTTCGATCCCTTTACCTATCTGGCTTTTCTGGCTGCTCGCACCAGGCGGGTGGCCTTGGCCACGGGCAGCACGATTTTCTCCTTGCGTCACCCGATCGATCTGGCCAAATCTGCCTTCACCATTGATCAGTTGTCCGGTGGACGCTTGGTGCTGGGCATCGCTTCCGGGGATAGGCCTATAGAATTTCCCGCCTATGGTGTGGAGCGAGCCGAACGGGCAGAGCGTTTTGCACACGCTGTCAGCTATTTCCGTCAACTGATGCAAGCGGGGCAATTGAATATCGACTCTCCGCTAGGCCGCTTCAATACGGCAGAGCTGCTGCCCAAGCCCGCGCATGGTTCCATTCCTTTAATTGTTACCAGCTCCTCGGGGCAGTCGCCCGAATGGATCGCAGAACATGCCGATGGTTGGCTGACCTACCCGGAAGCCACACATACACCGCTGGGTCCGCAAAAGCTGGCTGCCAAAATTCAGGCCTGGCGTGCCCGGATTCCAGATGGCGGTTTTCGCCCACACATGACCAACGAGTGGCTGGACTTGGTGGATGATCCTGATTATCCACGCACACCCTTGCAAGGTGGTTTTACACTGCGTACCGGGCGCAAGGGGCTGATCACCTTGTTGGAGGAATGGCAGGCAGCGGGTGTGAATCACGCCGCTTTGGGTATTCAGTTTGCGCAGCGACCAGCGGCGGAAATTATCCAGGAGCTGGCTGAGTATGTGCTGCCGCATTTTGCCTCTCATCAGGAGCAGCCTGCTCTTGCAACAGCATGGTAGCAACAGGGGAATACAAGCATGAATAGCAGTGCAGAACAGCTAGTAGTCGATGGCATTCAGATCCGGGATCTGCAGCCACAAGACCGGGCCGCCTGGGAGTCTCTGTACAGACAATACGCCGAGTTTTACAAAGAGCCCATGAATGAAGAGATCCTGGCTCGTACCTGGGGCTGGCTGCTGGATGCGCAGCATCCTTTGCAGGGCAAGGTGGTAGCGACGGCGAATGGTGCGTTGTTGGGCCTGGCGCATTACCGTCCTTTCCCGGAGCCCTTGCTGGGCAAGGATGCTGGTTTTCTGGATGACTTGTTTGTGTTGCCGGAACAGCGAGGCGGCGGGCTGGGCCGCCGTTTGATTGAGGCAGTCGCCCAGGCAGGTAAGGAGCAGGGCTGGCCGTTCCTGCGCTGGATTACGGCGCAGGACAATGCGCAGGCGCGAAGGCTATACGATGGTCTGGCTCAGGCAACAGCTTGGGTGACGTATGACTTGAATCTGTAGAAGGGGGCTAGGGGCGTGTAGAAGGTGATACGTTTTTCAGGGTGCCAGTATGCAACTAACAGGAATGATGGTTTAGTTCCCGAAGGCTCGCAATTCCTTCGTTAAGGAGGAGGAGGCCAAGCGCTCTAGTGGTCTGAATGCACCCTCCAGATAGTTCATGTCTTGGGCGGATGCATCGAACTGCTCAAAATAAGGCTTCCAGGCTCTGACGACTATCCATACTTCATGCAAGGCGCGAATGGCTTCTTGGCGGCTAGAGAAGTAGGCTGCCCAACGTGTCATTAAGTTGTCCAGGGTGGCCAGCCTTCCTTGCTCTCCTAGTTCGAGGTGCAAATAACGTTCGCTTGCCACCGTGTTCATGGGCAGAACGTCATAGAGCGGGCTTAACCTCCATCCTTTGCCGACCACGTCATAGATGAAGGCGTGGTTTCTCAAGTGATCGTCATTGTTGTTGGCAAAGATGTTCAGGGCTTGGCGCTTGAATAGTTCACGTAAATTACGATCGATGAAGGTGGGCAAACAACGCTCTCGTAGTTTGAGGGCCAGTGCCTGATAGGAACTGCTTCTTGCTTCGTACTCGTCAATGCCCATCAGGGTCATAGCGGAGCAAAAGCCGATACGCCCCTCAACGGTAGACGCATTGTGTTCTGGGGTGGCGGGCGACCAACTGTCCTGGCCGGGGGCGGGTGCTTCTCCCGGAGCTGCCCAGTAACGGTCAAATCTACGAATGAAGAGCACGCGCGCCGTGCCAACAGATTGGATATGCACGGGTGGAACGCATAGATCTGCAGCACGTGCCAATTCCAAGGTGCCAGCTTCAAGTACAGCATTGCAGGCGCGATCAGACTTGGAAGGGAATTTCGCCAGCCACAGCACATCGGATTCATCGCGAATTGATGCTTTGGGCCGGGCTCCGCCAGCCGAACCTAGGCCTTCAAAGCAGTCAGCCAGGTCCTCACCGATGTCTTCGTCATTTTCAATACGATCAGCGGCTTCAAGTAGGCGTTCAAGGCTGACCTCCCCAGCTGCCGATTTCTTGGCGGGGGAATCGAGCGTAAGTCGAATATCCAGTGCGCCTACGCGATCCACTCCTGCCTCCAGTAAATAGGCGACTTCAGGTAAAACGCCCGAGCCTACTTTGAGTTTGTTTTCGATGACACGTCGACCCCATGCGTCAGGGGCCGCGTCGCGCAGTCCACCAAACTCGTGCAGCCCAGGTAAGGTAAAACGTTGTATGCCTCCGTTTTCTGCCGTTAGTGGCAGTGCTGCAGGATCGATTTCAATCGCGTGTTGCCGTTGTACATAGCGCTTACCGTAGGTGAAGCTTGGCGCATCGGAATTCGCGTTCTCCAGTAGTCCTGCTGGTACAAAAGCATTGCCCTGATCGCTTTGGGCAATATGAGCAAACACAGCAACCTTACTGGGTGGTCGGCTGTATGGATTGCGCGGTTTAGAAGTCATATTTGTCCTTGGCTGGAGCGCTGTTGGCTGTATTCGATGCATTTTTCCTGGAGACACGCTGTACCTTGTTGGCATTGTTGAAGCTCCGCACAGCGCCGGACTGCTCTGTGAGCAGATCCAGCAAGGTAAGTTCGGGCTCAATGGCATGGAGGTAGCGCAGGATCTGAGACATCGTTCGGCTTTCATTACCTTGCTCAAGCAGGGCGGCCGTGGACCGTGAAATACCAGCACGAGCAGCCACATCGCTTTGAGTCATTCCATGGGCGATGCGCAGTTGCTGGAGCTTCTGACCAATGGCGCTGGCTTCCTGCAAGCGTTTAGGGGGGGTGCGTTGTGCCTCATCGTATTTCATAGTTGGCCCTTTCTGCCATGTTCGTCATGGACAATTTTGTGAAACATGTAGAGTCAAGACTTCTGATTTATTGACCGTAATAACAGTCCTTGAATTGATTAAGGACTGTTATTACGGACATTTTAATTGAATTTGATTGTTTGCTGAACAGACACGTAGTCTAATGTCCGTAATATCAGTCTTAATAGCTATTAAGGGCTGTTATTACGGACATTTTAGTTAGGCTTTTCTTCTCTCCAGCAGCATCAAAGCAAGCAACACCATGCTGCTCATTCCCAGCCCAAAGACCACCAGCGGCCACGCAGTGTCCCCATCCAGCAAGGTCACTGCCAAGGTGCCGATCACGCTAACGATCAGGCTTTCCACGCAGAAGTAGATTGCCACGGCGGAACCGGCCACATCGTTGAACTGGGCCAAGGCGCCATTGGCGGTGACGGATACCGTCATCACAATGCCCATGGCGGCTAGCCACATGGGCAGGATAAAGCTGCTAAAGGAGGGTTCCAGCAGGAGTTGTCCTGCTGCCAGCAACAGGGCGGCTAGGGCGATCAAACCCATACCGCGTCTCAGGCTCCCGGCCGTTCCCCAGCGAGCCACAAAGGTTTTGGACAGGCGGGTGGTGGCAATCATCACCAGGGCAACACTGGCAAAGGCCAGGCTGAAGCTTATTTCTGTATAGCCAGCTTGTCCGATCAAGACTCGGGGCGCGGTCGAGAAGTAGACAAAAAATGTCCCCATCCCGGTGGAGAAGCCCAGGGTATAGACCCAAAAAGCCGGACTCTTGAAGACGGCCAGTGCGCACTGCTGTGAATGCAGCGGTTTGGCAGGTCGGGTCTCCTGCCATCTGCACAGCGCATGGATCCAGGCTATGAGCCCCATCGCCGCCAAACTCAGGAAGATGGCTTGCCATCCTCCCATGCGGGCAATCAGAGCACCTGCAATAGGCCCCAAGGCGGGTACGAATGCCAGGATGGAGCTGAACAGGCTATAGATCACTACCCCTTCGGGGCGGTCTGCATACACATCGCGCACTGTGGCAAACAGGGCCACAAGGGTGGCCGAAGCCCCCAGTGCCTGCAGCACCCGAAAACCAACAAAAGCCCAGGCGGAACTGGACAAGGCAGCGGCGGTTGAGGCCAACACGAACAGGGCGGCCCCTGTCAGCAAAACAGGTCGTCGGCCTATGCGATCCGACAGGGGGCCAAAGATCAGTTGTCCCGCACCCAATAG
Source organism: Alcaligenes sp. 13f (assembly GCF_020496585.1). Lineage (NCBI taxonomy): Bacteria > Pseudomonadati > Pseudomonadota > Betaproteobacteria > Burkholderiales > Alcaligenaceae > Alcaligenes > Alcaligenes sp. 13f. The sequence goes on along the minus strand of NZ_JAHKKC010000030.1, from coordinate 8,492 downwards.
CAGCATGTAAAGGCTAAGGGTCAGCTGGATGATGGCTGGGGTCGTACCTAGAAGTTCCGGCATGGCCGGGACGACGGGCAGGTAAATATCCATTCCCAGGGAGGCGAGGATGTCAAAGGGCGCCATCAGCAGCAGGGCAGCCGGCAGCGTATAAGCCCAGGAAGAGCGTGAGGAAGACATAACAAAATTACCACTCGAAAAAGAAATCGGGCGGCGTCTGTTTGTTATCAATCAGCGGGATTGGAAGTACAGAACGCCGCAACAAGACCAGAGCTTGTTGCGGCTTACTCAGTTGCTGACTTAGTGCTCGTCATGCAGACGGCTCCTCTCATCATCGTTTGTTGGTGTGTCGCGGATTGGATGCTTTAAGGCGGCGGCTGGCCTGGCCTTGCTGCGACAACTGCTCATTATAGGGGGAGGTTCTTACAGCCTTGAAGCGTCAGCTTGTGGTGGTTGTTTTTGTACCCGACACCGTTTTGGCAAGATGCGACATCGCTTCTTTGGAGCCGCTGGTCTTGTTCTTCTTTACCCGGATGGCGGCGGCTTTCAGCAAACGCTGGAATGTCGGGCACTGCGTATGGTTGGCGGCAGGGCAGTGGGCGGCGTGGCGCAAGCCTTCGCTCATGGCTTTCAGGCGCTTGATGGTGGCATCCAGTTGATCGGCCTTGGACAGCAGCAACTGCCTGTCCACCTGCGCAGAACCATCGGGAGGCAGCATGGCCCGTATTTCTTCCAGCGACAAACCGCCCGCTTGCCCCAGGGCAATCAAGGCCAGTTGATCCAGCACTTGGGGCGTAAAACGACGCCGTGCTCCGGGGGCGCTGACTGCACGGATCAGGCCTTCTTTCTCGTAGTAACGCACGGTGGAGGAGGGTAAGCCGGTTTGCTTGGCAACTTCTGAAATATCCATCTTGTACCTGTTGACTTGAAGTTGACTTCAACTTCTATGATTACTCAAAAACAAAGTGCTTATCAACGGAAAGGATTGCCAATGTTGTCGATCAATGAATGGGTGCATGTGATTCTGATCGGAGTCGGAGCCACTATTTTCATGGATATCTGGGGCCTGATTCAAAGGGCGCTGGGCCGGGCATTTGCTGCGTGGCCAGATCGCACACAGCAGTATCGGCAAGGCTGAGCCGATTGTGGGAGAGTCTGCCTGGGGCTGGTTCATTCACTATGCTGTGGGCATTGTTTTCGCCTTTTTGTTGCTTGCGGTTTACGGCACTGAGTGGCTGCAAGATCCCCGCTGGTTGCCCGCCGTCATGGTGGGCATGGCTACGGTCGTGATGCCCTTTTTTGTCATGCAGCCCGCCATGGGAGCCGGAGTGGCGGCCTCGCGTACCCCCACGCCTTGGACTAACCGTTTGCGCAGCCTGCTGACACACGCGGTTTTTGGTTTGGGCATGTACCTTGCGGCCTTGCTGATCAAGCAGGTGGCTTAAGGAGATGTCATTTGTTGGGGCCTCTGTCATGGGTGGCCTACTCTTTTTGTGCGTCAGCCAGTCCCAGGATGCCGCTTCCGAGCTGACCGGGGACTGAGCAGGAGGCACTAGCAGTATGTGTTTGGTCAGGCCTGGAAAACCGCCTCGCTCATGCAATCAATAAAGGCGCGCAGCTTGGGCGACAGGTTGCGGCTGGCAGGCCAGACAATCCACAGTGGCACGGTGTTATGGGTGCATTCATCCAGAATGGTTTGCAGCCGTCCGCTGCTTAAATGTTCCCCCACGGTGAAATCTGGCAGGCAAGCGATGCCTTGCCCTTGCAAGCTCAGATGCACCCGCATTTCCACGCTATTGCAGACCAGTGTGCGGGGCAGCTCGGGTATGTCCTGAGTTTCGGAAATTGGCCATTGTTCCAGCCGCCCGGTATTGGGGAAGCGGTAGTGCAGGCAGGCATGGTGTTGCAGATCTTTGGCGTGCAAGGGGCGACCATGCTCTTGTAGATATTCGGGGGAGGCAGCCAGGACGCGACGGAACGTGCACAGACGGCGGCGCATCAGGCCGGAATCACTCAAGGCGCTGGCACGGATGGCAGCATCAAAACCTTCGCCAATCACATCGACCAGACGGTCAGAAAAGTCCAGATCCAGTTCTACAGCCGGATAACGCTGCATGAAGTGGCTGATGGCCTGCTGAAACAGGCCGCTGTAGCGCGGCAAGCTGATTCGCAAGGTGCCACGCGGCATTTCACTGGCTTGGGACATTTCCAGTTCTGCTGCTTCGATTTCACTCAATATGCGTCTGCAGCGCTCCAGAAAAACTTTGCCATCGGCAGTCAGGGCCAGAGTGCGGGTGCTGCGGTGAAACAGGCGCACTTTCAGCCGCTCTTCCAGGCGGGCGATGGACTTGCCTACTGTGGAGGGCGACAGGCCGGATTCGCGGGCCACGGCCGAAAAGCTCAGGCGTTCCGCCACGCGTACGAACAGGCCGATATTGCTCAGGTTTTCCATCATGGTGCCGACTCTATTTAAGAATTTATTTCCTAAGTATTAATAACTGTAGTGCATTTTTCTTTGATGGGGTGACGCTTAAGCTCCTGAAATCGACCCCGATCATGCGGGTATTTCACGCCGTGTTCATTTCTGTTGGGCACGCACGCTTTAGCAGTCAATGAGAACCATGCTTTCCTCTTCTTCATCGTCGGCCATGCGTCGGCTGCAATTATTGTCAGCCTGTTTAACGGCTTTATTGATCCCCTTGTGCTTCACCGGCCCGGCAGTGGTGCTGTCGGCCATCAGTGCAGAGTTAGGTGGTAGTGCCGCCCAGCTGAGCTGGATCATGAACGCGTACATCCTGAGTTACGGCGGTGCCATGATGGTGTCAGGCAGCCTGACGGACATTTACGGCCAGCGCCGCATCTGGCTGATTGGCATGCTGTGGTTTTGCGCCTTTACCATTGCCATTCCTTTCATGCCCTCCGTGTTCTGGATTGATATTTTGCGCATGATGCAGGGCCTGGGCGGTGCCGCCGCTTTTGCCGCTGCCATGTCCTCCCTGGCTCCCTTGTTTGAAGGACGTGCACGGGCGCGGGCGTTCAGCTTGTTAGGCACGTCTTTCGGGCTGGGGCTGTCTTTTGGTCCCTGGTTTTTCGGCTGGATTGTGGAGGCGCTGCAATGGCAAGGCGTGTTCTACGCGACCGGGGCTATTGGCGTGGTCGGTTTGTTGCTGGTTCTGATCAGTACCAAGCCCAGTCAGGGCGGCTCGCAGGGTGCATTGGACTGGCCGGGTGCCATCAGCTTTACGCTGGCTTTGGGCCTGTTTACTTATGGCATGTTGCTGATCCCGGAACGGGGCTGGTCCGATAGCTGGGTGCTGTCCACCCTGCTGGCCTCTGTTGTCGCCTTTGTGGGCTTTGTCTGCATAGAGCGCCGCGTTGCGCAGCCCATGATTGATTTGAGTTTCTTTCGTGACCCCGGCTTTGTGGGTGTGCAGGCTTTGGCTGCAGCCCCTGCATTCCTGTTCATCGTGCTGATTGTGTTGTTGCCCGGTCGCTTTATGGGTATTGATGGTTACGGTGCATTGCAGGCCGGGCAGATGATGGTTTGGCTGGCTGCGCCCTTGTTGATCGTGCCTTTTGTGGCGGCCTTGCTGACTCGCTGGCTATCGGCAGGCACCTTGTCCAGCCTGGGTTTGCTTCTGGTGACCGTGGGTTTGTGGACTCTGGCTGAAGGCTTTGAGGCAGGTGGCGGGCCAGCCCTGCATCTGCCTTTATTGCTGATCGGCATGGGTATCGGTTTGCCCTGGGGCTTGATGGACGGGATGGCGGTCAGTGTGGTCAGCCCGGATCGGGTCGGAATGGCGACGGGTATCTTCAATACGGTGCGAATCTCTGCGGATGGTGTGGCCATTGCCGTGGTCAGCGTGCTGCTGGCTACCTTGATTCAGCAGCACCTGAGTGTGGGCAGCACTGCGTTTACACAAGCAGCGGTTCTGGAAGCGGCCAGTCGGGCGGCTTTGGGTGAATTGCAGTTGGCCGCGCACCAGCTGCCTGGTTTGGAAGCGCAATTGACTGCCAGTTATGCCGCTTCATTTTTGACGGTGCTGCATGCGCTGGCAGGCCTGGCGGCCTTGATTGCCGGTCTGCTCTTTGTCTTGTTGCGACAGCCCAAGCACGCTTTGCAAACGGCCTAGAAGACACCGCGTGCGCTGCACGCGATGCCCAAGGTGAACGGGCCCCAAACGCCTGGGACAGGTATCCAGGTTTTGGGGGCCGTTCTACACCCAGAGCGGCGGCGTGGGTGTGGGTTACGACAGGTGTTCAGGCCTGTTGTTTGGGCAAGGCCAGCCATTCCTGAGCTGTGATGCGGCTGATATGTTCAGTTCGGTAGTCCTGCAGGAACGGGTTGTACTTGTTTTCCTCGGTGTGATGATGGCGAAAGCCACACTTGCTTTGCGCGATCTGCGATTGGGCATTGTTGGCAAAGTAGCCGCACCACAGTGCTTTCAGCTTCAGTGTTTCAAAAGCGTGTCGCATCACTTCGCGCATGGCCTCGGGGATCAAGCCCTGGCCCCAGTAGGGCACGCCAATCCAATAGGCAATTTCGCCTTCTTCTTCGCCGATCTCGAAGTTGCTGTTCTTGCCGATCAGGATGCCGATGCAACCGACAGCCCGGCCATTATCTTTGTGCTCGACGGCATACACTTCAGGCATATTGAAAACTGTGCGGATAATTTCGGCACTTTCCTCAACGCTGGTATGCACCGGCCAACCTGCAATCGGGCCGACTCGCTCGTCTTTGGCGTATTCGTACAAGTCCTTGGCATCGGTGTCCTGCCAGGGGCGTAAAATAAGTCTTTCTGTTTGAAGTGTCATTTTCTTTACTCACCATTCATCAGAAAACAGAATAGAAGCTGGCTGGTTTGGCGAACAGAGCAGGACCTTGGTAGTTTCGGTACTTTTAGCAAGTCCTGTCGGTTGCCGGGCCGTGAAGGGCAGAGGAACACCATGCATCAGATTCCACAACTATTCAGCGCCAAAGATAGCTGGCTGACAGGCCAGACCACGCTGGCCGAAGGCGTGGGAATGCCTTTGTCTTTCGGTCATGCCTATATGGCCTTGATGATCTGCCTGTCGGGTCGCGCTTTGGTCAGCTTGAACTTCAAGGATCAGGTCGTACGGGCCCATGATGTGCTGGTGCTGGCCGAAGATACGATTACCTTGCTGAGACGGCGCTCACGCGGTTTCAAGGTGTTTTTTCTGTTGATGCCCAAGAACCTGGCGTCAGAAGTGGCCTATCAGCTGCCTAATTCCTTGTTCGTGTTCCTGCATGACAATCCGTTGTGTGTGCCTCCGCAGAGAGATCGAGCTTTACTGGCGGCCTGGTTGCTGCAACTGCACGAGATTGTGCAGACCAGCACGCTGCATCAGCACATCATGCTGCGTAATCAGCTGCAGAATTTCTTTCTACATATTGCCGAGCAGATTCCGTCCGAGTATCAGGGCGGCCAGCCGTTCAGCCGTCAGGAAATGATCAGCTGGCGGTTTTGGGAACTGGTTGGCCAGCAATGTCGGCAGCACAGAGAGGTGAAGTTTTATGCCGATGCGCTCAACATCACCCCGTTTTATCTGTCCCAGCTGAGCAAACAGTTTTTTAACGACAGTCCCAAGGCCTTGATCGACAGGCAAGTGGTTCTGGAGATCAAGGCGCTGCTTTCCTACAGCCAGCTGGCGATCGGGCAGATTGCCGATCAGCTGAATTTTGAGGATCCCTCTTATTTGTGCCGGTACTTCAAGCGCCATACAGGCTTGTCGTTGACCCGCTATCGCCAGCATGAGCAGGCTCGTTCCGGTGTGGTTGGCAAGTGATCAGCTCAAGGGTTGGTCGTGCCAGGTCAATGCGACAAGAAAATGGCGATGGTGTATGACTCAGGAGGCCAGAAGCCTGTGCGCCTGATCGATGCGTTTGGGAGTCAAACTCTAGGCAGAGCAGATTTACGGCTCACATCTTGCCGGTGAATTTGTAGCGATCCCCTGGATGCCACAGTCTGGCGTGCGTTGTGAACTGCTCGCTGGAAAAAGTGCGGCGGTCCATCACCAGACAGGGTTGCTGCTCTTTCATGTGCAGGGCCTGCGCGATTCCGGCGGGCGGCACCAGCACTTCAATGCTGTAAAAGCCGGTTGGCAAGGGGGCAACGCGCACCAGGTACTCATTAGGCGTGATCTGGCTCCAGTCCTGCTCCATGTAGTCCGGCGCCATTTGCGCGTCCACCAGACGATCTTCGTACTGGATAGGCAAGCCGTTTTCGGCATGAACAATAATGGAATGAAACAGTGCTGCGCCCGGTGCAATGCCATATAGCCGCGCTTGAGCCGGGCTGGCCTGCAGCCGCTCTATGCTCAGCACCTGACAGCTGTGTTGGTGGCCGCGCTCCCGTATGTCTTGCGCGATGCTGCGTATCTCGATCAGGGTGGACTGGAATTTGGGCTGCGCGACGTAGGTGCCCGAGCCTTTGATGCGGACCAGCAGCTCATCATTCGTCAACTCCCGCAGCGCGCGGTTGACCGTCATGCGCGACACGCCAAATTGTTCGCATAAAGCCAGTTCAGTGGGGATCAGATCACCTTCACGCCATTGGCCGGACTGGATTTTCTCCAGCACAAAATTCTTGATTTGCAGGTAGGCGGGCATGCTTGGTTCAGTTGACGAATGGCTCGTCTGGGGGACATCCATTTTTATGCTTTCCTGTAGGACGTGTTCACACTCAAAAGAGTCTCGCGCAGGCCAGATCTGAGGTCGTGCACCAGGCCGCGTGTGATGCCTTCCCATGCTCGCATTCACGGGCTTATGCAAGGCTCTTTTTATATGTATAGACAACTTGGAAAAATGACTATACATTGGCATGAGCTTACAAGAAAACCGTTGTTTTGTCGGCGCCAGAACCTGCCCTTCGGGTGTGGAAACAGCCTGCCAGATAGAACCAGCGCGTATCCAGAGACACCTCAGATGGAGGACATCACCATGCCTGATCATCACACTTTGGCGGCCAGCCACGATCCTCGCTTCGATCCTGCGCGGCAGATTCATGCCCCTACGGGTACCCAGCTCAGCTGCAAGAACTGGGTGGCGGAAGCTGCGTACCGCATGATTCAGAACAACCTGGACCCGGCCGTGGCCGAGAACCCCCAGCATCTGGTGGTGTACGGCGGCATCGGGCGTGCAGCCCGGAACTGGGAATGCTATGACCAGATTCTGGCCAGCCTGCGCCAGTTGGAGGATGACCAGACCTTGCTGATTCAGTCCGGCAAGCCGGTGGGTGTCTTCCGTACTCATAGCGATGCGCCGCGTGTGCTGCTGGCCAACTCGAATCTGGTGCCCAAATGGGCTACCTGGGAGAAGTTTCACGAGCTGGATCAGGCCGGTTTGTTCATGTATGGGCAGATGACGGCGGGTAGCTGGATCTACATTGGTAGCCAGGGCATTGTGCAAGGTACGTACGAGACTTTTGCTGAAGCAGGTCGTCAGCATTTTGGTGGTTCGCTGGCCGGGCGCTGGATTCTGACTGCTGGTCTGGGTGGTATGGGTGGCGCACAGCCTTTGGCGGCGACTTTTGCCGGGGCGGTATCGCTGACGATTGAATGCAAGCAAAGCAGTATCGACTTCCGTCTGCAGACCCGTTATCTGGATAAACAGGCGCGGGATCTGGATCATGCGCTGGAGTTGATTGCCCAACACACGGCCGCCAAGGAAGCGGTGTCGATTGGCTTGCTGGGTAATGCTGCCGATGTACTGCCTGAACTGGTGCGACGTGCCCAAGCGGGTGGTTTGAAACCTGATCTGGTGACGGACCAGACCTCTGCCCACGATCTGCTCAATGGCTATTTGCCGTCAGGCTGGACGGTGGAACAGTGGCAGGCGGCGCAGAAAGACCCGGCCCAACACGTCCGCATTCAACAAGCGGCTGCCGAGTCTTGCGCAGTTCATGTACAAGCCATGCTGGATTTCCAGAAAATGGGTATTCCGGTTGTGGACTACGGCAATAACATTCGCCAAGTTGCGTTTGATGAAGGCGTGGCCAATGCCTTCGATTTCCCTGGCTTTGTGCCTGCCTACATTCGCCCCTTGTTTTGCGAGGGCAAAGGCCCGTTCCGTTGGGTGGCCTTGTCAGGCGACCCGGAGGACATCTACAAAACCGATCAAAAAATCAAAGAGCTGTTCCCCGACAATCAGCACGTGCATCGCTGGCTGGACATGGCGCAGGCGCGCATTGCTTTCCAGGGCTTGCCGGCACGCATTTGCTGGTTGGGTCTGGGCGAGCGTCATCGTGCCGGTTTGGCCTTTAACGAGATGGTGCGCAAGGGCGAGCTGAAAGCGCCCATTGTGATTGGCCGCGACCACTTGGATACAGGCTCGGTGGCCAGCCCCAACCGCGAAACTGAAAGCATGCGTGATGGCACGGATGCCGTGTCGGACTGGCCTTTGTTGAATGCCTTGTTGAATACCGCCGGCGGGGCCAGCTGGGTTTCGCTGCACCACGGGGGCGGGGTGGGCA